>CAXDNE010000291.1:0-9505 GCA_963990595.1 uncultured Methylobacterium sp. | reverse complement strand
CGCCTCGATACGCCGCCTTCAACACACCGTCGTCACCCAATCTCCCGCATAGCTCGCGAGCGGGCCCGTCTCTCCTCATCCCCGCAGCATCCAGGCCAGCCGATCGGCGTGCGCTTCCCAGTTCCCCCCGGCAAAGCCGTCCACCGCCCCGACCAGCGCTGGCAAGGCGAAGGGCACGGCGCCGTTGAGCAGAAGGACGAAGAAGAACGCATCCACATCGAACCCCAGCAGACGTCCGCGCTCGTGCTGGGCGGTGAGGAACGGCGCCACGGCCTTATTCGCGGCCGCGAGGCACCCCACGATCTCGGCCAGGCGGTCGGTGTCCCGGGCGGCCTCGCGCACCAGCAGGCGCGCCACATCCGAATGGTCGTGGAACGCCTGCACGAAGCGGTGCACGAAGGCGCGCGCCCTCCCCGTCCTCTTCCCCGTCCAACGACGCCCGCAGGGCCAGCGGAGTTAGCGAACCGGAGATCGCCTGTTCGAGTAACGGTATCTGGCTGCAGCTGGGCCTTGGCGCGGAAGCCTTGGGGCATCCGTCGCTGCAAGGACCTGACCGACTAAGCTCTGTCGAAGGGCAGCCGCTGCGTGTCGGTCTATGCCATGCTCTACCCCGAGTTGGGCATCCTCTGGACCGCCGATGGAGCACCGATCCCGTTCGACCGCGACCACCTCACGCGTGCCACCTCTCTGATCGTCGGTTGCCAGCCCAGCTTTGCCATCGGCCCTATCGAGGCAGCCGTGATGCGGGAACTGCACTCTGGATTTTCGCAACGAAACGAACCGCAACGGTCCGCCCGCCGCGCTCCGAGCAGAGTCCCAAGTCCCCTGGTTGGTTGGGGACTACGCGGTGAGCGTCGTCCACGTCGGCGTCCGGTCCCTGCCCAAGCTGTGCGACCGGGACTGCCTTACCTGTAAGCGGTCCTGCGACATCGCTGCCGCGCCGGCCGCGCTATTCTTCCATCTTGCCGTCGCGGACGACGAGCCGACGGTCGCGGACGGCACTTTCCCGACGGCGCGCCCGGTCTGTCCCGCTCGCGTCCCGCACAGGCTCACAGAGCACCGAAAGGCCGTATTAGGGGAGCGCGGGTACACTGGACGTCTCTGCTACCCACGAAGCGCCGCGCAGACGCAGCTATAGTCGTGGGATCCGTGACCGGGAGATAAGCCGATGAATGGCGACAACCCCCTGTGGTACGATTGCGAGGAGGAAATCCCGCAAAAGAAAACCTCCTCGAAGTGGGTGCGCATTACGTCGGTCTTCGTCCTGCTCGCGGTCGCCTACGTCGCCGGCCGGTTCCTGTTCTGATCGTTGGATCAAGCTTGCTTCGTGCGAAGGCTTGGACCATCGGGGCTCTTGACTGCGGTCGAACCAGATGCCCTCTACGGGGGCATGCGAACCGTCAAGACCGTCCTCGTCACCCTGCTGTCGGCTGGCGTCCTCTCCGTCCTGATCGCCGCCGCGGTGATCTACGCGGGCCTGTTCAATGTGGCGGCCACAGACCCGCATTGGCCCGCGACCTACTGGGTGCTTGAGACGGCGCGCGTGCGCTCGATCCAAGTGCATGCGGCCGGGCTTGCACCTCCGGCCGGTTATGACGCGCCGAACCAGATCGTCGCGGCGGTCGGGCATTTCTCCGAGCATTGCGCGACCTGCCACGGCGCGCCGGGGGCCAAGCAGAGCGACCTGGCCGAGGGCATGTACCCACGCCCCCCCAATCTGAAGGATGTTGCGGGCCGCTACACACCGGGCGAGCTGTTCTGGATCCTCAAGCACGGGATCAAGATGAGCGGCATGCCGTCGATGGAGAGCGACGGCGACGCGATGCTCTGGTCGACCGTGGCGTTCCTGGAGAAGCTGCCGCGGATGTCGGACGACGCCTACAACGATCTGTGGGTGCAGGCTCAGGCGGCGGGCGGTCAAGGCGGCATGGACCACGGCGCGATGAACATGGACGGCGCCGGGACTGCGGGCCAGCCGGCGGACGGCCATACGGCTGCACCTGCAGGTGCCGGGAACGCGCAGACGCCCCCGGCAGGTCACAGTCACAAGTAGCGTGGCCGGCGCGCGATCGCGCTATCGAGCACAGGTGGGCGCCGGAGGCCTGCGCGCGTGTCGCATCAGGCCTTGCTGGTGAAGCGGGCCGAGACCGCTTTGCCGCCGACCTTCAACGCCACGACGGCTACGACGTTACCCGTGACCGGCGCCGGCAGCTTGCCCAGAACGCCATCGCCACCGGACGCGCTCAGCTCGACTTTGTAGCTCTGGCCGCCGACCAGCACGGTCGCGGTGCCCGAGATCTGTGTCGCCGGGACGGGCTTGCGGGCCTCATCCACGACGTAGACGGCGACGTCGGTCCCCTTCACGACGAGTTCCACCCAAAGCTCCTGCGCCTCCTGCATCAGGCCGCCATGCGCCGCACGGGGAGCCTCCCCGTGCGCCGAAACGGCACCCGGCGTCAGCGCCAGGGCGACCAGCAGCGGTACGGCAAATCGTCTCATCATTTCACTCCTTGGATCGGTCCCGCGCTTCGATGCGAGCCGTGTGGATCTGGCCAAGCTCCGCGGGTGGAGACGGAGCCGTAGCCATCCCACCGCGAGGGTAGACGAAACTCAGTACCGGAGCACCAACGTCGCCGGCTCAGCGGGGCTGATTGAGGCACAGGGTGTCCAGCACAAGCCAAGCTTCACGTCGTGCCGTCGACCTTCAACGCCACGACGGCCACGACGTTGCCCGTGACCGGCGAGTTTGAGCCGCGATAGCTCGCGGAAAGGCCAATCGAAATTGCGGGGATCGAACCTCGTTCAGGCGCGGATCGGTTTGGTCGGACCGGCCGCTTCCGGAACAGGCTCATTGTGTCCGAGCACGCGGTCGTGAAACGCCCATACCGAGCAGGCGAGGGTCATGGCCTCGGACGCGGCAAGGCCGAGAAGGGCGTAGGCGGACGGCAGCAACATCACGGCCGGTACCATGATCACGAAGCCAAGCACGGCGCTGGCGATCGCCACTTCGGTGATCGTGCGAAAGGCCGCAGACGCTTCCAGGAAGGCACGCGGGATGGTGTAGAGAAGCGCGAGCGTGACGACACACCAGACAACGAACCCGATCCGGCCCATCGGCTCCGCGGCGAACCGGCCCTTGAACAGAACCGCCTCGATCTCCGGCAGCGCGACCAGCATCAGCGCTCCGTAGGCGACGCAGATGCCGCCGATGATCACGATGGACCGCACGACGAACCGGTGCGCCCTCTCGAACTGATCGCTCGCCAGAAGACCAGTGATGTCAGGCAGGAGCATGTTGGTCAGCGCCACAGTCGCGATGCGCAGGGGCGCGTACAGCACCAGCGTCGCGGCGATCGGGGCATAGGCGGCGGGACCGATCACGAAGGCCAAGAGCAGGGTCAGACCCTGCCCCTGAACGGTCAAAGCGGTGATACCGGTGAGCGACCATGCCAGCGGGCGCCAGATCGCGAGATAGCGCCGTCTGGCTTGGGCATGGAGCGAGACGCGCAGGCGCTCGCGCAGGACCCCGTAGGCCGCCGCGATGGCGAGCGCGTGCGCCAGAGCGATCGCCAGGAAGGCCTGGTCGAGCAGCGCCGGCCCTTCTGCTCGTAGGCCAAGCTCGACGAAGAGCATACCGCAGCCGGCGTAGACGACATCGCTCAGGCTCGCTGCCCACGGCCGTCCCCGGGCGACGAGCACGATCCGCAGGTAGCTGCGGAAGGCATACAGGCCTACGAACGCGCCGCCGGCGAGTGCGCCGGGGCCGATCACCGGCACGAGCGCGGTGCCGACGAGGAACGCCATGATCCCGGAGACCGCCGCCGCGCCGGAACCGAACATCACGGCGTAGCCGCGGGCGGCTGGCCTGCCGAGGCTGCGGGCGAGGTAGAGCGTCGCCGGCACCGCCATCAGCGCGCGGATGTAGGTGACACCCACGGCGCCGAGCGTGAACACGATCGCGAACAGGCCGTAGTCGTGCGCGCCGAGCTTCCGCGCCAGCAGGACGTTGAGCACGAAGTGAAACAGGCTCTGGATCATCTCGCCAGAGAGGATCATCGCGAACCGTGAGCCGAAGCGGGCGAGTCTGTGCGGGATCGCAACTCCAAGGATCAGATCGCGGCGGCGGCTGACCCAGCATGGCCCATCGCCGTGCGCTGTCATACCGGGACCACTCCAGGCGGGGCTCGCTTCGTCATGGCTCCATCCTCGCAAGATCTGGAGCGTCCGGGAAACTCGGCGCGGTCCAGCGAGCTATATGGCTCTGGCCGAGTGCCACCCGTGCAGACGCTGGCCGGGTCACGCCACCGGAGGGAAGACGAAACTCAGTACCGGCGCACCAACGTCGCCGGCTCAGCGGGGCTGATCGAGGCACCGGGTGTCCAGCGCAAGCCAAGCTTCACGTCGTGCGAGTCCGTGTTCTTGAAGGTCAGGGCCTCGCAGGTTCGGCACTGTCCAGCGTAGTTGTAGACGGTCCCGGTCGAGGCGTCTCCGAGATTGAGGTACCGGTAGGCGAGTTCGATCGTGAAGTTCGGGGTCACCGCGTAGCCGATGCCGGCGTGCAGCGCCCAGGCGAAGCTCGTCTTCGAGGTGGATTTCGCGTAGGCGAGACCCTGCGTGACGACGTTCGTATCCTTGAAGTTGTCGAGTGTGACCCGCGCGGCACCGACGCCAGCGCCCAGGAACGGCGTCAGACCGTACCACTGCCCCAGATCGACGTAGCCGTTGACGAGGGCGACGGCATCGCGTTTCGTCGCGCTGTACTCGTCTGTGCCATAGCCGAGCGGCAGGCTCGCATCGCGGTAGCGTTCCAAGCCCGTGAACGTGGCCGCGCTGCGGTACTCGCCGGTGAGGTCGGTCCGGAACCATCGGTTGAACCGGTAGCCGGCGCCGACGCCCGCGAGCGGTGCCCCGGCGAAGCCGAGGTTGACCTTCTCGATGGTCCCGAGCGCGTCCAGACTGTTCGAGAGCCGCTCCACGGACTGGTTGCTGAACCCGATGTCCCCGCGCAGATAGAAGCCCGAGACCTCGACGTCCGGCGTCAGACTTCCGCGCAGTTCGGGGAGCGGTGCGCTCGGCAGGAGGTCGGCGGCGCGTGCCGCTCCCGACCCGAGCGCGCTCAGCAGACCGCAAGCGAGCAAAAGGGGCATTCTCGCCGACATGGTTCGCCTCTCGTCCGTCGATCTGGTCACGCTCGGATCGACAGATGTCACAGCGGTGTTGAAGGGGCGTTAAGGTTAGCGCGTTCTGGCGGCCGACCGGTTTGATGGACACTGGTCGGCCGCCAGAACTCGGTGTCCTTGCCGCATGCGCGACCTGCGCCCGTCCCTCTTTGATAAGCGGCCGGACGTGGTTTCCTGACACAGGCACGCAGAGCACCGCCGAACGCCGTTCTGATCGCGCTGGCTGTGCTCCTCACCGCCTTCGTCATGGATCCGGCCGGTCGACAGGCCTACACCGCGGGTCTCGCGCCGCTGCGAGAGGGCGAGATCGAGAGGAGCCAAGCTCTTGAGAAGGCAGCCGCACCGTTTCGGGCCTTCGTGCTGAAGAACATGCGCGATAAGGACCTCGGCCTCTTCCTCAAACTGTCCGAGTCGCTCCGTCTCAGGCGTCGGTGGAGATCGGCCTGGACGTGCTCACCGCGGCCTTCATGATCTCGAAGCCGAGGCGCATCTTCGAGATCAGCGTCCTGCCGTTCATCCCCTTCCTGATCATCGACTTGACCGTGTCCTCGATCCTGATGGCGTTCGGCATGGTGAGGGCGCCACCGACTTCCGTCGCCCTGCCGTTCAAGCTGATCTCCTTCGTTCTGGTCGACGGCTGGTCGCTCCTGGTCGGCTCGCTCGTGCAGAACTACGGCGTTAAAGATCGAGCGGAGCGGCCGGCGTTCCGTCAGCGCCAAGGCGTGATACCGCCCCCGCGCTGAGACTGACCAAACCTAGCCGCCGTCTGAATTTCGATCGCGCCGGGCGCTTTATCACGGCCCGCGCGCCGCCCTCAGCACAATTCGTGCCGCTGTGGCGGCCGTGCACTATCACGGGCCAGCAATCCGATCCTCTGTGTCTCGACCCACAAAAGCCAAGCTCAGGGACGAGGATCACATGACCCGTAAGCTTCTCCTTGCCGGCACGGCCACGGCTACGGCCCTGCTGGCTGGTGCTGCGGCCGCGGCCGACCTTCCCTACCGCGCGGCCCCGCCGCCGATGTTCGCGCCGGTGCCGGTCTTCGCCTGGACCGGCTTCTATGCCGGTTTCAACGCCGGCTACGGCTTCGACGCCAGCGCGCGCAGCAACGCCGCCACCGTCGTGAGCCTGCCCGCCGGCAGCCCCCTCGTGGTGGGTCCCGCCGCACCGTCTCAGGTTGCCTTCGGCGGCAGCCGTTCCCTCAATGGCTTCGTTGGCGGTGGTCAGGTCGGCTACAACTACCAAGTCATCCCGGGCTCGGGTGTGGTGGTCGGCGTCGAAGCCGACGCGCAGTACGTCGATTTCGGACGCAACCGCAACCGCTTCGCGCTCACCCCGGGCTTCGCGCCCGGAGCCAACGTGGTGTTCGCCGATCCGACCGGTCTCGCGGGTCTCGATTATTTCGGCACGGTGCGCGGCCGCCTCGGCTACGCCTTCGACCGCACTCTGGTCTACGGAACCGGCGGCTTCGCCTACGGCTCGGGCGGTGGACGTCAGTTCGGCCTACCCAACGGTTCGACCAACAGCTTCCAGACCGGCTGGGCGGCCGGTGGCGGCATCGAGTACGCGCTGCCGACCGACTCGTTCCTGAACTTCTTCCGCTCCTCGGCCGTCACGCTCAAGGTCGAAGGCCTGTACGTCAACCTCGACCGCGGCAACCGCAACACTGGCGTCTACGCGTTCAACGCCGCGACGGGAGCGACCTTTGTGGCGCCCGGCTTCACCGCCCGCAACAACCCGACGGAGTTCGCGGTGGTGCGCGCCGGCTTGAACTACAAGTTCGGCACGTACTGAGCTTGACAGCAAACGCGAGGTTTGGCCGAGCGTCCCCAGCACCGATCATCATCTGGCCGCTTCGTCAGACAGCGCCCCGGGGTCACTCCCCGGGGCGTTTCGATGAGGCTGTGCGTCGGTGCAAGGCCTTCGGCTTTCCCGGCGCGTGGAGCGTCGGCGAGCGAACGACGACGCCCTGATCCCGCCCGGGACGTCCCGCGGTTCGTGGAACCCCGGTAGCGATCTGGCCCGTCCGCTGCTGTGCGACCAGCGGGAGCTCGCACTACGCCGCCTCATAGGCTCACAGTCTCTCGCGATCCGCGCTTGCGTGCGCGGTCGAGAGCAACCCGCGCACGAGGCGCGCAGAAGACCGCCACGCGGCGAAACTTCAGGCTCGACACTTCCGCGTCATCCCGACCTTGCAGCGGGCCGGACACGGATTGTCCCGGCTCGCCTCCATACGTCACGCGCAGGAGCAGTGAGGCCACCATCTCGCCGGCCTGGCCGGGATGATCCAAGCTGGCACGCAGCCAACGTCCGCCGCGCCGCAGGACCCGCAGACACTCACGCTCCTGAGCTCGAGCCTGCGCCGACGAGAGGTGCTCGGTGGCGAGATAGCTGAAGACCGCATCGACCGAGGCTGTCTTCAGCCGCAGCGATGTCGGATCGAGAGCCTGCAGCTCGATGTTCGTCAGCCTGCGGGTCTCGACCTGCCCGCGCGCGCGCCTGGCCGCTCGCGGGTCCGGGTCCGCCGCGACAAAGCGGGTGAGCGGACAACGTTCGGCCCAGGACAACCCCTTGGCAGCGCTGCCGAGCCCGAGGATCAGGATGTGCTCGCCCGGGCGTGGCTCGAGATGCGAGAGGAATGCTTCCTGCCACTCGGGATCGTCGGCCACGAACCGCATCGTGTGGTGATAGACACGCCAGGTCAGGCGCTCGACGAGGCGTTCAAGGCGTTTGGACAATGCGCGCATGGCAGTTTCGGCTGAGAAACCAGCTCGTTCCCTTGACGAATGTTTGTGGCAAGAACCCAACACCGCTGCGGTTTCGTTGCGTGGGACGCATCAACGGCTTGTTAACGGGGGTGCCGCGTGGAACCCTCGGCGTCGTTGAAGGGATTTGCCCGATCTTGCGGTCGTTGCACACCATCGCTGTCCTCCTGCTGGCCGCCGCGGCACTCGTGCTGATGGTTTGGCCCGGCGCCTTCGCGGGGTCATCCACCCCGGCCGAAGCCTATGGGATCGGATACGCACAGCCCGCAAAGGCGGAGCTCGCCGCAGCGGAAGCTGAGGCGCCGCAGATCGATGCGGCGCCCTGCGACCATGTCCGCACGGGTCATAGGGCCGCTCACAAGGCCCCCCTGCCCTGCTGCAACGCAGCTGCCGCCCACGGCGTACAGCCGCGCGGGACTGGATGGCTCCCGGAGCGCGAGGCTCGTCCCGTCGAGGCAGCCCGCCTCGCGGCTGATCCCCTCGTGCCATCGGCGCACCTGAGCGGGATCGAGCGGCCGCCAAAGCGGGGCTGAGCCGGCTACGGCCCTGACGGAGTCTGCGGCTCGGAGCCGGACGAAAGTCGTCCGGCTTCTCGCAGCTCCAGCCTCTCGCACCTCGAAGTGCCCCCGCTCCTGCGCGTGCCTTGAGCACGCACGGTCCCAGCGCCTGTCGCCGCGATCGATGAACAGATCGAAAGATCAATCCATGCGAACGTCCTTATCCCTCGTGTTCATCGGGGCAGGCCTGCTCGGCGCCTGTACACCGCCAGCCTTCCTAGTTCAGCCAGCCGATCCCAATCTTGGCGTACGGGCGCCGCGCTATACCAACGCGGTCGCAGGCGTGAAGCGCTTCGACGTCGTCGATCCCAAGGACTGGCGCGCTCTCAATCGCGCGGTCGCACCGAAGCCGGGTGAAGGCGGCATGGAGGGAATGCCCGGCATGGGAGGAATGGGGGGCATGGGCCCGTCCAAGAAGCCGGGCATGAACGGCAAGTCGGGCCAAGGCGACATGAAGGGCATGCCCGGCATGGGCAAATCTCAGGGGGACGGCGGGAAGGACGACGCCAGCATGCCCGGGATGAACATGCCCGGCATGGGCGGCAAGCGCGACACGGGGGGGCGGTGATGCGGGACGCTTGTAACCTCGCGAACTCGCGCACCGAATACGGATATGCGGCGATGGACACCCTGTCGGATCTGGCACGCGCTGGCCACGCCTTGAGCTGTACGCCTGCGCCCGTGTTCGGACGTCGAACGCGCACAGTCGTAGGTCTGGTCGGGCTCGGCCTTTTGCTGGGGGGGTGCGCCAGCTTCTCGGAGGACGGCGGGCTGTCGGTCACCAGAAACTATGCGGCGCTCGAGCTGCACAAGGACATCGTCAAGGTGAATGACCAGGGCATTGCTCTCACCGCGGAAGCCGAGGTGGAGCAGCTGCTGCGACGGCCTCTCACGGCCGACAGCGCGGTCCAGATCGCGCTGCTCAAGAACCGAGGCCTTCAGGCGGTGTTCAACGACCTCGGCGTCTCCGAGGCGCAGTACGTGCAGGCCACGCTGCCGCCCT
>CAXDNE010000290.1:0-9511 GCA_963990595.1 uncultured Methylobacterium sp. | reverse complement strand
TGCCAGGGCGCGAGAAGTCCAACGTGACGCCGTTCTCGTAGGCCCAGCGGTCGAGTGCTTTCGAGACGAACTCAGGCCCATTATCGACCTGGATCGCGCACGGTGCTCCGCGCAGCATTGCCAAGCGGGCGACGACCGCCACGACCTGCTCGCCCTTGTTGCCTTGGTCGACCTCAATCGCCAGGGCCTCGCGCGTGAACGCATCGACGACCGTCAGAGCTCGCAGCCGGCGGCCATCGAACAGCGCGTCGGAGACGAAGTCCATCGACCAGCGTTCGTTCGGCCGGAGCGCGGCCGGCTGACGCTCACGGTGTGCCGCACTGACGTGCCGGCGGGGCCGCTTGAGCCGCAGGCTAAGGCCCTCATCCCTGTAGAGGCGGTGGACCCTTTTGTGATTCACCCGCCAACCTTCCCGGCGCAGCAGGATGTAGATCCTGAAGTAGCCGTAGCGCACCCGGCTCTTGGCCAGATCGCAGATGCGCATCCGCAGTGGTGCCTGATCGGGCTTGGTCGAGCGGTAGCGGACGCCCGACCGGCCGACGCCGAGCGCGGCGCAGCCGCGCCGCTCGCTCACCCCGTGCGCCTCCTGAACCTGGTGCACGAGTTCGCGTCGCCGAGCAGGCGTCAGAGCTTTTTTGCGAGCACGTCCTGCAAGATGTGCTTGTCGAGGCTCAGATCGGCCACGAGTTGCTTGAGCTTGCGGTTCTCGTCCTCAAGCTGCTTCAGCCGCCTCAGCTCGCCTGTGCCCAAGCCGCCGTAGAGCTTCTTCCAGCGGTAAAACGTCTGCTCGGAGATGCCCATCCGACGCAGCACCTCCGCGACCGGTGTCCCGGTCTCGGCCTGCTTCAGCGCGAAGGCGATCTGCTCCTCGGTGAACCTGCTCTTCTTCACGGCTCTGCTCCTCCCCTCAGGGTCTCACAAAACCGGAAAACTCGCACTCACGCCGGACCAAAGCGATGGGGGGACGTCAGCCGCTTCATTGCGGAAGCGCTTCGTATAATTCGAGCTGATACGGCTGCCACTAAGCGGCGTCGGCAAGCTCTGGCTTGCTTGTCCTCTGTCCCCGCGAGAGGAACCGCATCACAACCACGAAGAAAATCGGAACCATGAACACGGCGAGCACAGTCGCGGTAATCATGCCGCCTAGTACACCTGTGCCAAGGGCCTGTTGACTCTTAGCGCTCGCGCCGGAGGCGATCACCAGCGGCACCACGCCGAGGATGAAGGCCAGCGACGTCATCACGATCGGCCGGAAGCGTAGTTCCGCCGCCTCGAGCGTCGCCGCGATCAACGGCTTGCCTTGCGCGCGCAGGTCCTTGGCGAACTCGATGATCAGGATCGCGTTCTTGGCTGACAGACCGATGATGGTGATCAGGCCCACCGTGAAGTAGACGTCGTTCGGCAGCCCGCGCAGGTAGGCGGCCGCCACAGAGCCGACGATGCCGAGCGGCACCACCAGCATGACGGCGAACGGGATCGACCAGCTCTCGTAGAGTGCGGCGAGACACAGGAACACGAACAGGATCGAGAGCCCGAGCAGGAATGCGGCCTGGGAGCCGGCAAGCTTCTCCTGCAGCGACTGACCCGTCCACTCGTAGCCGAAGCCGCCCGGCAGTTCGCTCGTCAACCGTTCCATCTCGGCGAGCGCGTCGCCGCTGGTGTAGCCCTGTGCCGGGCTGCCAGTAATGCGAACGGCCGGGTAGCCATTGAAGCCGATCACCTGGGTTGGACCGACAACCCAGGTGACCCGAGCAAACGAGGCGAACGGCACCATGGCACCGCTGCTGTTGCGGGCGCTATACGTCAGCAGATCCTCCGGCCTGACCCGCTTATCCTCACGTGCCTGGACGACCACGCGCTGCATACGGCCGCGATTGAGGAAGTCGTTGACGTAGCTGGATCCGAGCTGTGCCGAGAGCGTGGTGTTGATATCGGCAAACGTCACACCGAGGGCGGCTGCCTTCTCGCGGTCGATGTCGAGCCGGATCTGTGGGGCTGGCGGCAGACCCTCGACTGTCACCTCGCGCAGGATCGGCGAGCGGCTAGCGGCCGCCAAAAGCTGATCCTTGGCAGCCATCAGCGCCTCGTAGCCACGCTGCGAGCGGTCCTGCAGACGGAAGCTGAAGCCGCTCGTCGTGCCGAGATTGGCGATCGGCGGTGGGGCGAGCGCGGACACCTCCGCGTCACGCAAGCCTACGAAAGTCTCATTGCTCCGGTCGATGATGGCCGCGGAACTCTGATCGGCATCGCGCTCCGACCAGTCCTTCAGGGTGACGAAGGCCTGTGCCGTCATCGCGCCTTGACCGAAAAAGCTGAAGCCCGTGATGAACGTGAGCTTGTCGACGCCCGGCGTTCCGGCGAGCTGTTCCTCCACCGAGCGGACAACATCGAGCGTCCGATTCGCACTCGCGTCCGAAGGTGCCAGAACGTCGGCCATGACGAAGCCCTGGTCGTCGATTGGCACGAAGCCCGCAGGCAGCCGCCAAAGGGCGTAGCCGAGGCCGCCCAGCAATGCCAAGTAGAGCAGCATGAAGCGGCCCGAGCGCGCCACCATCCAGCGCGTCGTGGTGCCGTAGCGGCGCGTCAGCCAGTCCAGGCTGCGGTTGAACCAGCCGAAAACGCCCTCCTTGGCGTGACCGTGCCCCTTAGCGATCGGCTTCAGCATCGTGGCACACAGAGCCGGGGTGAGCGACAGCGCCAAGAAGGCGGAGAAGCCGATCGACACGACCATGGCGGCCGAGAACTGCTGGTACATGATGCCGACCGAGCCGGGAAAGAACGCCATCGGCACGAACACCGCCATCAAGACGAGCGTGATGCCGATCACGGCGCCCGTGATCTGACCCATGGCCTTCTCGGTGGCCGCTCTCGGCGAGAGGCCCTCCTCGGCCATGATGCGCTCGACGTTCTCGACCACCACGATGGCGTCATCCACGAGGATGCCGATGGCCAGCACCATGCCGAACATGGTGAGCACGTTGATCGAGAAGCCCATCAGGAGA
Organism: uncultured Methylobacterium sp.; assembly: GCA_963990595.1. Taxonomy (GTDB): domain Bacteria; phylum Pseudomonadota; class Alphaproteobacteria; order Rhizobiales; family Beijerinckiaceae; genus Methylobacterium. Next base: position 6,509 of record CAXDNE010000290.1, on the reverse strand, counting down.
AGGGAGACGCAGGTGCCGAGCAGCGCGATCGGCACCACGATGGTCGGGATCAGCGTGTAGCGGAAGTTCTGCAGGAACAGGAACATGACGACGAAGACGAGCACCACCGCCTCGGCGAGCGTCAGCAGCACCTTCTTGACCGACGCCGTGATCACCGGCGTGACATCGTAGGAGATCTCGTACTTGAGGCCCGGCGGGAAGAAGCGGGCGAGCTGCTCCATCTTGGCCTTCACCGCCTTGCCGGTGGCGAGCGCATTGCCGGTCGGCGCGAGCTGCACGGCGATGGCGGCCGCGGGCTTGCCGTTCAGGCGGGTTGAGAAGGCGTAGGATAGGCCGCCGACTTCCAGTCGTGCGACGTCGCGCAGGCGCACGGTGGAGCCGTTCGGGTTGGCGCGCAGCACGATTGAGCCGAAATCCTCGGGCGACTCGAGCTGGCCCTTCACCAGCACCATGTTCTGCGTGCGCTGAGCTCTCGGGCTCGGTTGCACGCCGAGCAAGCCCGAGGCGACCTGCGCGTTCTGCGCCTTGATCGCGTCCTCGACATCCTGCGCGGTCAGGTTGACGCCGAGCATCTTGTCCGGATCGAGCCAGACCCGCATCGCACGTTCGGTCGAGAACAGGCGCGCCCGGCCGACACCAAGGAGACGCCGCAGCTCCGGCAGCACGTTGCGGGTGGCGACATCGCCAAGGCCGACCTCGTCGAGGCTGCCGTCGCTGGAGGTGAGCGTCACGAACTGTAGGATGGCGCTGCTCGCCTCGACGATGAGGATGCCTTGCTCGCGGACCGCCTCCGGCAGGCGTGGTTCGATGCGCTTGATACGGTTCTGGACATCGACGGCGGCCAGCGCGATGTCGGTTCCGGGCTGGAAGTTGACGATGATCTCGACCTCGCCGGTGGTGTCGCTCGTCGACTCGTAGTTGAGGACGTTGGCGGCCCCATTCAGCTCCTCCTCGATCAGCCGGGTGACACTGAAGTAGAGGTTCTGGGTCGAGGCTCCGGGGTAGACGGTCGAGATCGAGATCGAGGGTGGCGCGATCACCGGATACTGCGCGACCGGTAGGAACGGCAGCGCGAGCAGTCCGCCTAGGCAGATGAAGATCGCCACCACCCAGGCGAAGATCGGACGCGCGATGAAGAAGCCGGGCATGGCGGCAGGCCTCCGGAGGGAGCGGGGCGCTTGGAAAGGGATCAGTTCGGTCGGGCTTGCGCCGCCGCCTGCTTGGCTGGCAACCACGGCACGGGTTGCACCACACTGCCGGGCGTGAACTTCTGGAAGCCCTCGACGACGACGCGATAGCCGGGCTTCAGCCCGTCCTCGACCACGATCTCGTTGCCGAGCGTGCGGCCGACACGCACCGGCTGCAGTACGGCGCGGCCCTCGTCGTTGACGACGTAGACCTCGCTGCCGCCGGCATTGTTGCGCTGGATCGCCTGCTGCGGCAGCACGATGGCATCGGCGTCGATACCCTCCTCGATTTGCACGCGCATGTAGGTGCCCGGCAAGAGTTCCGCGTTTGGGTTCGGGAATTCGCCGCGCAGGATTACTTGGCCAGTGCCGGGGTCGACCGTGACATCGGAGAAGAGAAGCCGCCCGGAATGTGGGTAGAGGGTGCCATCGTCGAATACGAGGCGCACCTCGGCGGCGTTGGGCGACACCTTCTGCAGCCGGCCGTCGCTGAGATCGCGCTTGAGCTGGTTCAGCTCGGTCACGGACTGCGTGAAGTCGGCGTAGATGGGATCGAGCTGCTGGATGGTGGCGAGGTGTGTGGCCTCGTTCTGGCCGACGAGGGCGCCCTCCGTCACGAGCGCCCGCCCGATCCGCCCGGTGATCGGCGCTCGCAGGGTTGCGAAGTCAAGGTTGAGCTGGGCACGCTGGACGGCGGCCTTCTGAGCTGCGACGTCCGCTTCGGCCTGCTTTTCTGCCGCCAGTGCTAGATCGTACTGCGCCTGGGTTGTGGTCTGCCCGCTGAGGAGCTGCCGCAGGCGATCCTCCTGACGATTTGCCTGGAACAGTGTCGCGTCGGCCCTGGCCAGCGCCGCCTTGGCGGCGTCGAGTTCGACCTCAAATGGCTTGGGATCGATGTGATATAGGACGGTCCCTTCCTTGACGAGACTACCCTGCTCGAAGGTTTGCTTGACGATGATACCGGACACGCGCGGCCGTACCTCGGCGATGCGCATCGGCGTGATCCGACCCGGCAATTCCTTGACCAGGGTTACGGCCTTCGGCTCCGCGACGATGATGCTGACTGCGGGAGCCGTCGCTGCTGTGTGAGCGGAGGAGGCGGCCTGTTTGTCCTGGCAGCCTATCAATGCGATGAACAGAACCAGGATCGCCGCAGTGCCCGTAAGTTGACTCCGCGTGCGCGCACCTACGCGTTCATGCCCAGGTATCGGCTCGCTTCCAATGCGGAACAGCATCGGACAATCCTCTGGTCTGGCACTGATGAGGCGCGCTCCGAGAGCATCCGACATCGCAATCTCACATGAGACTACCAGAGGAGCCCGGATCTCCGTATAAATAGGTTCGTGATCTACGCTCGCCGTTTCAAGCGCGCGGATGAGAAAAGTCGATTGACTTCCTCAATGAGCCGCATTGGCGAAACGCGCCTTGCTCGTATTAGGTTTGTCACTTAACTGCACAGCATCCCCGGTCCGGGCCCCTCTGGCGAGAGCTGCCGGCGATCTCGCGATGTCGGACCATCTTCGACAGCGTAGGCCGACCGCAGCCGACTACCTTGAGCTACATCAACAGGTCTGGGCAGACGTCCTCATACAGTCAGGTTTCGTTGCAGACCGCGACCAGACTTTGAGTGGGGTGAAATGCTGCACGAGGATCTGCGCTCACCCTGTACCGAGGAAGCCGCCGTATTCCACGCCTTCTCGCGCATCGTCGCGGAGGCGCGCAGTGCATTCGTCGTTCTCGACGCCGCACCCACTAGACGCACACTGCTCCTACTCGATGCGACCGGGGCCTATCGCCGCCAGATGACGCGCGATCTCATCTCCGCACCCGGCACGCACGCCTCGGGTAGGATCGTCACCCCTCTCATGCGTCTGCGGGATCCCGCCTACACCCATGTCATTGTCGTAACCCTGCCCGAGACCACGCCCGTCTCGGAGGCGGCCGCGCTCCGGGAGGATTTGCGCCGGGCACAGATCGAACCGTATGCTTGGGTGATCAACCGAAGCCTCTGGCAATCGGCAAGCATGATCCGCTGCTGCGCACCTATCACCTGCTAGAGCACCTGCGGCGGGACAGCGGGCTGTTCCGCCGGAACGAGGACGCGATCCTGGCCGCGACCAACCTCGTGGTGTTCGTCTTCACGATGACGGGCATCGTCTACGCCACGCAGCACGATCACAACCCGGCCATCCAGACGCCGGTCGACGCGCTGTACTTCACCGTTACCTCGCTCACAACGACGGGCTATGGCGACATCACACTGCCGGGCTCCTCGGGACGATTGCTCTCGGTCTTCGTGATGATCTGCGGCGTGACGCTGTTCTTCCGCCTCGCCCAGGTGGTGTTCCGACCCTACAAGGTGCGCTTCCCCTGCGACGCCTGCGGGCTGCAGCGCCACGAGCCAGACGCCGTGCACTGCAAGGCTTGCGGCAACCTCCTGAATATCCCCGACGAGGGGGCGGACTGACGGCGCGAGCGCAGCAAACCTTCGAGTCGGGTGCAGGCCCCAATGTCCTCAAGGGACGATAGCCATAGGGGCCACGACGCGCCGCTCCAGCGCCGCGACGATCGTCGACGACAATAACTCCGCCGCCGCCGACACGTGGCCCGGCGCTTGGTAGAGGACGATCTCCGTATCGGGGAGCTTAGGCAGTTGAAGGCGGCCCGAAACCGACACCATGTCCGCAGGGACCATTTCCGTCGGCAACACCGTCACCCCGAGCCCGGCTTGCACGGCGGCCTGCAATCCGGCCAAGCTCGGGCTGGTGTAGACGATGCGCCAATCGCGTCCGGCGACATCGAGGGCCGACAGCGCGCGCTTGCGATAGACGTCCGGCGCCGGCGAGAGGACGAGCGGGATCGGGTCACCGGCTTCCGCAACGAGACGCGGTGACGCGACCCAATCGAGCACCTCCCGCCAGACCCGCGTCCCGCCGCTCGGACCCTGGGGCTCGCGCTTGAACAGGATCAGGTCGTACTTCCCCTTCGAGAAGTCGTCGAGCAGGTTGACGGTGAAGTCGCAATTCACCTGGAGCGCGACCTGCGGATGGGCGCGAGCAAAACACGCCAAAACCTCCGACAGGTGCGTGGTCGCGAAATCCTCGGGCGTGCCCAGCCTGACGAGGCCCGTCAATTCCGGCGTGACGATCCGGGAAAGGGCCTCTGCACCGAGCTTGAGCATCTGCCGTGCATAGGTGAGCAGAACCTCGCCTTCGGGCGTCAGCTTGAGCTCCCGGCCGTCCCGGTCGAATAGGCGACGGGAGATGCCGTCCTCCAGACGCTTGATCTGCAGCGACACGGTCGACTGCGTCAGGCCCAGTCTACTGGCCGCGCGCGTGAAGCTCCCGTTGTCGACGATGGCGACGAACGTGCGCAGCAGGTCGAGGTCGAAAGGCAATGGCGGGCCCGGCATCGCCGTCACATCAGCTCACCTGGGTCGGATCTCAAGCTCCGGCCTCAAGCCTCCGCGAAATCCTCACTGATCGTAATGGCGCGATGTGACGGAACACACATTGCCCTTTGACCAGGTGTCTATCTCGGGGATTAAATTTCGATCGGCATACGCGGAGCATTCATCCTCATTTGTTTTCGCAATGAGCGTCATTGAACCCGCGAAATTGTACTGCGAACCAAGTGTCTCCAAATCATTTGCGTGGATGAAGCGGACCTGTCTGGAAAACTGTGGTGGCCAGGCCGACCTCGATCCACGGACAGGTCGTCACAACCGTAAATTTGATTGGAGACAAGCGATGAAGGCGTCGAAGAAGTTATCCATCGTGACGGTCGCGGCCGCGCTCTGTGTCGCGCCGCTCTCCGCCGCATTCGCCGACCTGCGTGTAGGCTCTCCGACGCGGCCCCTCCCGCAGACGACCTGGGATGGGCTCTCGACCGGCTCGATCCTCTCGGGGGAGATGCTGACCCGCGCGGTCGGCGGCTGCCGCAGAAGCTCAGCCCAGGAAGGCAACGCCGACCAGCAGCACTTCCCGGTGCAGCAGTACGGGCAGACGTCGGGCGGCTATCGCTGCTGAAGCGGGCGCATCACCTCGACGCGACAGCCGTCCGGCTGTCCAGCAATCGCCGACATCAACATGGTCCGCCGTGCCACCCGGGCATGGCTGACCGCGCGTGCGATCCTCGCCCTGGAGGGCATCTCACCGGCATCCGCCACACGCCCTCCGGTGGACCGCCAGTCGCTTCGATCTAACCCCATGAGGTTCGAGCCCGGCATGAGCCGGGTGTTCCGGGTCGGCTCCGCGCTCCCGCATGACGACGGTTTTTCCGTTTCTCCACGGCCGGGCCCGGCAACATGGCGGCGCCATGGCCTCCCTGCACGCACTCGATCCGATCTGGAAGGTCCTCGACCCGTGGATGCGATCAAACACACGCCCCTGACGTTCGCGGAAGCCTGCAGGCTCATCGCGCGCCTCCTGAAACCGGAGGCGGGCTTCGTCTGGACGGCCGTCGTCTATGGGGCCGCCGTGGCGCTCCTGGGCCTTGCCGTGCCGGTGTCGGTGCAGCTCCTGATCAACTCGGTGGCCAACACGGCGCTGCCGGCGCCCCTGTTCGTCCTGTCCGGGCTTCTGCTCGGGCTTCTGCTCGCCGCCGCCATGCTCAGCGCCGCGCGGATATACGTCCTGGCGCTGTTCGAGCGGCGCGTGTTCGCGAGGATTGTCGCGGAAATCACCCTGCGTGCCCTCCACGCCAGAAACCCGCACTTCGACGACGCAGGGCGCCGCGACCTGTTCAACCGCTTCTTCGATCTTATGACGGTCCAGAAAGCGGTCCCGCATCTTCTGGTCGGCGGCTTGGCGATCCTTCTACAAGCCGGGATCGGCCTCGTCCTGACAAGTTTCTATCATCCGTTCTTTCTCGCCTTCAATCTCGTCGCCGCCGCCGTCCTGCTCGGCATCGGGTTCATCTGGGCGGGGCCGGCGGTCCGGTCCGGCGCGGCGCTGAGCCATGCGAAGCACGAGACGGCGCGTTGGCTGGAGAGCGTCGGCACCTCGAACGGCTTCTACAAGCACGGTGGTCGGCTATCGGCCGCGATGGCGCGTTCCGACGCGATGACCGCCGCCTACCTGCGGGCGCATCGCCGCCACTTCCGCCACACCTTCGCGCAGACCATCGGATTCCTCGTGGTCTACGCGGTCGCCAGTGCCGCCCTGCTGGCCATGGGCGGATGGCTCATCCTGCAGGGGCAATTGTCGCTCGGGCAACTCGTGGCGGCGGAACTCGTCTTGTCGGGGGCCTTCTACGGCATCTCGCAACTAGTGCAGTGACGCGGACAGAGGATTCACGCGTCCGATGAGACGTGCGAGTCTG
>CAXDNE010000289.1:0-9543 GCA_963990595.1 uncultured Methylobacterium sp. | reverse complement strand
GGCTTCGGCTCCCCTCCCTATCCGACGCGAGCGCACCCGCGGACGGCGCGCGCCCCGCCGTCCGCCAAGTCCGTCGGCCGGCGGCGGAAACCGGCGCCGATGCGGACGCGCTCCTCGTCGTCGATATCGAGACCGTGCCGGACGAAACGCTGATGCCGCCGCCCGAGGTGTGGGCCCGGGACAAATTTCCGAAATGCGCGTGGCACGCCGTGGTCGCCGTCAGCTTCGTGCAGGCGGAGATCCTGCGCGACGGCGACACGGGACTGGAGGAATATCGGGTCACCGCCTGCAGGAGCGGCGGCGAGGCGGGCTGGGACGAGGCCCGCATCCTGCGCGGCTTCTGGCGGCACTTCGCCTCCGGCAGGTTCCGGCTCGTCACCTGGAACGGCCGCGGCTTCGACATGCCGACGCTGCTTCACCGCACGATGCTCCACGGCATCTCGGCGGAAGCCTGGTTCCGGCGCGGCACGCGCTGGTCGGGCTACGGCAACCGGTACGGCGGCGCCCACGTCGACGTCATGGACGAGATGTCCGGGTTCGGGTGCGCCAGCCGGCTCACCCTGGAGGAGGCCGCCGCGCTGATCGGCATGCCGGGCAAACTCGGCGAGCACGGGTCGCTGGTGGCCGACATGGTCGCCGCCGGCCAGATCGAGCGCGTCCGGGCGTATTGCGAGACCGACACGATGACCACCTTCGGCATATACGTCCGCCATGCGTATCTCGCCGGCCGGACCGACGCCGCGGCCCACGACAGGGCGATCGCGGGCCTCCAGGATTACCTGGAGCTGGAGCGAACCCGCAGACCGCATCTCGGCGCCTACCTCGACGCCTGGCGACGCCTGTCCGACACGCGGCCGGCGTTCGTCGTCGACAGGGACCGCCGGGGCGGATGACCCTCGCCCTCGGGTCCCGGCCCCGTCTCCCACGGTTGCGGGGCGCGGCACCCGGATCGGGCTCGGGGCCCCGGTCCGGATCGCCGCGTTTCGGCCCCGGGCCGCGCGGCGTCGCCGGCACACCGGACCGGCCGGCGGCGCCCGCGCCCGGACCGGTGACGCCCACGGCGAGCGCCGTCGTGCGACGGATGCCGAAACGGCGCGCCGCGGACCGGCGCCCCGTGCGTTCGCGCCGTGCCGCCTGAGGCGGCCCGGTCCCCGAGAACCCCTGGATGTCGAGGCGGGACATGGCGGAACGCGCGAGCGGAACTTCATCGGGCTCGCCGTCGGGAACGTCGCGGCCGACGGCGGCGCGGCGGCACGTCCCGGTAGGGTCAGGGAGGGCGTTTGTGCCTTGCCGCGCGCCTCGCACAATGGGCTGTGCGCCCGATTCCCGGGCGCCGTCCAAGGACAGGACCGCCCCGGCCCGGCTTCCGCGCACAGTCCCGGTGCGAGGCCCGGCCGTGCGCCTCGACCGGACGCCCGCGCGCCTGGGGCACCGTCCGGCCATGCATCCCGACCCAGAATTCCCGGTTTTCCCCGCCGGCGTCCCCCCGGTGCGGGCGGACGTGCGCGAGCTCGCACGGGCGCGGCAGGCCATCTCCGCCCTGGCCCATCCCGACACGCGGCCCATCGTCGACACGGCCATGGGCACCCTGCATGCGGCGCTCTCCGGGGGCGGTCTCCAGGTCTCCAAGATCCCCGGGCTGCAGAGCGCCATCCGCAAACACGTCAGGCAGGCCTGGATGGACGGCATCGTCGCCCCCCTCGCCCGGTCGCGCCATCCGGCCGACCGCGCCGTCCTCGACGCGATCCCGAAGGATTTCGCCCTGAGGGCCCACGCCGAGGTGCTGGCCGCCCTGGAACGGATCGCCCGTTGGGTGCCCGAGGATGCCGACGGCACGCGGGCGCACCTCGGGCGGGCCTTCGAGTACCTGCGGATGCTGCCGCTCATCCTGCAGGCCCTCGCCGATCTCGAAGGCCTCGCGCCGGGCGCCGCACGAACGGGCCGCCCCGCATCCGGACCCGGTTCCGCGGCCCTCGCCGACGCCGCCGCGCTGGTCCAGCGCCGGCTCAAGGCGGCGCTGTCGCCGGGCCTTCCATCCTTGATCGGCGACCTGGCCGACCTGGTTCACCGCGGCCACGCGGCCGCGGCCGACGTCCCCGCGCTGCGCTGGACGGCCGCCGCGCTCCTCGCGCCGCCCGCGCGCGGCACACGGACATCGGACCGGGGCGGTCCGCAATGGCGCCGGAGCCTCGCCGGCGCGCTCTCGCGCGACCTGATCGACGAGGCGCTCGCGCCGGCCGCAGGTCGACTGCTGCGCCGGCATGCCGGCCTGGAGATCGGGGACGCCCGCTATGCCCGCGACGGGGGACACGGAGGCCGGCTGGACCTCGCCCTGTCCCGCGCCGGCGTCAGGCTGCTCCTGACGGTCCGCTTCGACGTCGCCACCGGGCGGTTCGAGCAATCCTCCGCGGTCGTCTCGTCGGACGGCGCGCCGACGACGCTCGCGCCCGAAGACGCCGATGCGCTCCTCGATGCGTCCATCCCCGACGCGCTCGACACGCCCGCACATCGCGCGATGCGCCGCCTCTCGCGGCTGGACGGCGCGCCCGTCCTTCACATGCACGTCAACGGGACCGGCGAGCTCCAGGTCGCTCCGGAGGCCGTTCACGCGCTGGATGCCGGGCTGCTGGAGGAGCTTGTCCGCACCGCCGACGAGGAGGGAAGCGCCGTCAGGTTCGACCCGGTCCGCGACCTCGTGCTGGCGTCCGGCCTGGTCGAGATCGGCTTCGAGTGGCACGACGGGCCGGCCGGTCGATGCCTGATCCGCGCCCCGGTTCAACCCACCGGTCGGCCAGGCCCGTGACGACCAGGTCCGGGACGTCTCGGCCGGGTCGCCGACCGGATCGGGGGCCCTGTCGACGGCAATGCCGCTCGGCCAATACGAGGGTCGCGCTACCCGCCGACCCGCGAGGGCCAGCTCGATGAAATGCGGCATACGCCTTCGTCTCGGCGCCGATGCTGATCAGAATATGGAGACCGACATTTGGTACGGCGGCCTGTGCTCGAATGAATGCTTCATTGATTTGAAGTTCCACGAACGCGGACGTCGCGTTTGCGGGTGTCCTAAGGTACGTCGACGGCCGCCCGCCGTTGGATACACGCGATACCCGGCCGGAGGATGACCCGGGGACCGGACGGACAAGGTTGGCCGGGTGCGCGACCCGGTTTCACCCAGCCACTCAACCGGGTCGACCGGGTCAGCTTCCGTTTACCACGTCCGGTGGACCTGGGCGAAAGAACTTGCAGCTTGGCGGGCACCCGGTCTATGGTCCGATCATCAGGTCGCGGAGCTCCTCCGGACCTGGATGCGGACCTGGACCTGGTCGGGGGTGCCGAATGGATGTGATCACCCAGATGTGCCAGGAGCGCGACCGGGCCCGGCAAGCCGCCGCGGACAGGACGCGGCAGCTTCAGGAGCTCATGTTGGAACACGTGAGCGCCATCGCGGCGGAGACCGCCAAGGCGGCCCGCCTCGACCAAATGATAGCGACCCTGCAGCAAGGGGCGGCATACGCCCCGGAACCGGCCCAGGCGGCCGACCAGGCCGAGACGGAAGCGGAGGCCCGGCCGGCGCCGGACGACGAGCCGGTACCGGACGAGGCCGAACGGATGCCGGCGCCGAAAGTCTCCGGCCTGGTCGCCCAGGTCATCGTCGACGCTCTCGCGAAGGCCGGCGCCAAGGGATTGTCGGGGACTGAAGTCAACGACGCGGTCCGGAACGCCGGCTACACGCTCGATGCCTCGGAGAAAAATAAGACCCGTCTTAAGAATAAAAACCTCGTCTACCATGATCGGAAGGCACAACATTGGTATCTGAAAGATCCAACGAAGGCCTCAGCGTCATAAGATCAGTCTAGATCCAACAACTCATCAATCATCGAGGAGAATCCCGATTCGCAACCGATATCGCGCAGCCCTCCGCGCGCGCTCCCGCGACCCACCGGGCCAGGGAGTGATCGTCGAGGCAAAATAAAAGCGCACGGCCCGATCCGGGCCGCACGCTTTGAGCTTGCCCGCTACGCAGCCGGAAGGCTGTAGCGGGTAAGGTCCGGCCCGTCGGACGAGAGCTTGAGCCCTCTCGACCACGTCACCGCCGGACCTCGTGATCACGACCGCCGCATACCAGACCGGCCAACCACCGGGATCAAGGCCGACATTCGAGACCGATGACGTATGCCAGCTCTCGCCTGCGAAAGCAAGCGGGCTGCGCTCCGCCTCCTCGGGATCCGCCGGCCCAAGCCGGCCGCGCCCGGACCGTCCCCGCGACGGATCCGGACCGGCCCCGCGCGACCCCATCCGAGGAGAGCACCATGAACGAGCCGTACCGCGTCGAGCCCCTCACGGCCGACTTCCAGCCGCCCCTCGCCCCCCTGATCGACCGGGCCTTCGATGCCTGGGACGGGGACGTCGCCGCGCTGCTCGGCGTCCCGCGGGGGACGTTCGAGCCGGAGACCGAGGCCGTCGAGCCCACCGAGTTCTGAGCCGCCGCCGAAGCCCCGGCCTCCGGGCCGGGGTCACCGCCCATCCCACCACCAAGGCTGGCTCCGTCCGCCTTTCGAGGACCCGCGCGATCATGAAGCAGCTCGAACTCTTTCCCGCGACGACCGCCGACACCGACCGGCTCCGGGCCGAGATCCAGGCCCTCAACGAGATGACGGAGCGCGAGCGCGCCGCCGCGCTGCGCCGTTACCGTTACGTGCGGGCGGTCGAGGACCTCCCGCCGGGACGGCGGGGCGACCGCCACCTGCGGGCCGCGATCCGCGCCGTCTGCGAGCTGATCGACGACGTCGATCCGCCCACGCCGCGCCAGGTCAGGGCATGGGAAGCGCGGCTTCAGGAGGCCGACGGCAACCCGGCCGGCCTCGCCGACCGGCGGATGGCGCGGTCGCCCCGGCAGCAGACCCACTGGGCCCCGTGGATCGGCGAGCTTGTCGACCAGGTCGTGGCCGAGGCCGACCCGCGCCGGGGCGTCACGCTGACTGCCATGGCCCGCCTCGCACAGGCGAGGTGCCTGGAAGCGTCGCATGCGCGGGAAGGCGCGGCCGCCGACGTTCCCGCTTTCCGCACCCTCGTGCGGATGATCGGCGACCGTCTGCGTCCCCTGCAGCAGGCGTACCGGGTCCGGCACCTCTCGTGCGGGCGTCCCCTCGCCGAGGTCGTCGTCGCCCGGGAAGCCCTGCGGCTCGCCATCCCGGAACTCGGCGCCGACCGCGTTCACCTGGTCACCGCACGCGACATCTACAGCGGCGTGATCGTGGCGGCGGCGCTCGGCACCGCGCCGCCGAACGGGGAGGACCTGCTCGGCCTGTTCGGGGTGCGGACCGCGACGGCGGCCCCGGAGCCGCTCGGCGCCGCCCGCCTGTGCATGGGGCTGCCGGAGGTGCTCGTGCTGGACCGGGATCCCGCCTTCCACTGCGCCACGTTCCGGCATTCCGCGGCGGCGCTCGGCATCCGGCTGCACTTCGCCGCGGTCGATCATCCGGGCGCTCTCTGCCGGGTGGCGGGACTGCAGCGCTGGCTGACGGCCCGGGGCGAGGTGGTCGAGGACACAGGAGGCTTGATGGCGGCCGCGCACGCCTGGCTCGCCGATCTCGACGTCGGCCGCTCCGGACCGGACCGGTCGACCCCGCTGGACCGCTGGCAGGAGGGGGTCGCGCGCTATCCGATCCGGCTGTCGCCCGGGGCCGCTCCCGCGATCCCGACCGGCGAGGAATCGGGTGGCGCCGACGCGGCCGAGGGGCCCGACGGCCCTGACGCCCGGCGGAGGTCCTGATGCCGGCGACCCTGCGAAGCCGCCATGTCGGCAAGCCGAGCCCGGCGCGCCCGGTCGTCACCGGCCGACGGGACTGCATCACGGGCGAGGTCCCCTCCGGCAAGGCGGGGATGGGCTACCGCATGGTGGCCTACGAGGGCCTCCTCGCACGGGACTTCATCCTGATCCTGGAGCAGGACGATGCCGTCCTGCGCTACCAGGAGGAGCCCGCTCCCTTCCGGTGGCACGACGGCGTCCGGTGGCGCAGCTACACGGCCGACTTCGCCGTGGAGATCGACGACGGGCGGCGCGTCGCCGTCGAGGTCAAGCCGCGGAAGCGGGTGATCAGGCTTGGCTGGGACGGGATCCGGCCCCGCATCGAGGCCGGCGCCAGGGCCGCCGGCTACGACGGCTTCGAGCTCTGGACCGAGGTCGAGATCGGCGCGCTCCGCGTCGCGAACGCCGCGCTCGTCGCGAGCGAGCGCACCTTCGTGGCCGACGAGGCGGAGCAGCACACCATGCGCGTCGTCCTCGACCGCTTCGGCGGCCGGGGTCTCGTCCGGGAACTCCGGGCGGCGTCGGGGCTCCAGGACCGCGCCTTCCGGGCCGTCGTGGCCCTGGTCGCGCGGGGCGAGGCCGAGCTGGCCGACCCCGGCCGGCCCTTCGACGACCACGCCGTGATCCGCCGTCCCGCGAACCCCAGGAGTGCACCTTGAACAGGCTCGACCAGCAGTTCCGCCTTACCATCGGCGCGGTCGTCGTCGTCGACGGCGTCCCCTACGCGCCCGTCGCCCGCGAGCGGGCGGGCCTCGCCCTGCGCAGGCTCGCGGGAGGTTCCGAGACCATCGTCCTGAGCGACGCAGTCCTGGTGGACCTCCACCGCGGCGGGAGGGTGCGCATCGGGGGACCCGGCGCATCCGGGGGGCGGCGCTGACCATGGGCGCGTGCCAGATCCGTCTCCAAGCGGACGCGCTCGTCATCGTCGAGGGCGTCTACCACAAGGTGCTCTCGCGCGACGAGGCCGGCGTCACGCTGCGCACCCTCGGGGCGAGGCCGGTCACGGTCACGAAGACCCATGCCGAGTTGGCCGACCTCTACTTCGGCGAGCCCAGGCGGCTTCAACTGGTGGAGGACACCGCCGCCGGGCTCCCGCAAGGCGTCAGGGACAACCTCCTTCGCAACATCGACACCTTCGACGTTCGCCAACAGGACGCGGCGCTGATGCGCCTCGACTACGTGCAGGCCTGCGACCGGTGCTTCGCCGAGCGGACCCATAGGAAGGTCCCGAAGGGCTACGCCGACATCGCGAGGCTCGTCGCGGCCGAGCGCCGGCAGCGGGCCATCGAGAACGAGGGCTCCCATCCCGACGACGTGCCGCTCGAACGGGTGAGCGGCTCCTCGCTGAAGGGTTGGTACGGACGCTGGCGCAAGGGCGGCAAGTCCATCGTGGCGCTGATCCCGCTGGACGACCTGAAGGGACGAGCGGGTTTCCGCCTCGATCCCGAGGTCGAGATGATCATCGCGGAGCGCGTGCGCGAGGACTGGCTCACCCGGAACGGACCGCCGCTGAGCCATGTCATCGTCTTCATCCAGGGCAGGATCGAGCGCGAGAACAAGACGCGCACCGTGCCCTTAGACGTGCCCGACGGGATGACGATCCGGCGGTGGGTGAAGGCGAACGTCAGCCAGTTCGACGTGATCTTCCATCGCGAGGGCCCCGCGGCGGCGGAGCAGGCCTTCCGGCACGTCAAGAAGGCCCCGCAGGCGACGCGACCGCTCGAAATCGTCGAGGTCGACCACACGCCCCTCGACGTCCTGGTCCTGGAGGGCGACGGCACGCCGGCGCGCGACCGGCGCCGCAAGGACAAGCGCACGAGGCGGGTCTGGCTCACGGTCGCGATCTGCGCCGCGACCCGCATGATCGTGGGATTCCACCTCAGCGACGAGCGTCCCTCCTGGACTTCGGTGATGCACTGCCTGCGCATGGCGGTGCTGCCGAAGGACCTGACCGGCATCCGGGTCGACACGGCGTGGCCCGTGTTCGGCGTACCGGAGGTGGTCAAGCTCGATAACGGGAAGGAATTCCACTCCCGGTCGATGAAGGCCGCCGCCGGGCAACTGCGGTTCGAGCTCCGCTACATGCCACGGCGCAAGCCCCACCTGAAGGGGAAGGTCGAGCGCGCCCTCGGCACCATCGCGCGCGACTTCTGCGCCTACCTTCCCGGCCGGACCTTCCGAGACGTGCGCGAGCGCGGCGACTACGACAGCGTCGGGCAGGCCGCCCTGACCCTGGCCCAACTCGTCGAGTTCTTCACGATCTGGGTCGTCGACATCTACCACAACCGCAAGCACGGCGGGCTGCTCGGACGAACGCCCCTGCTGCGCTGGCAGGACCTGGCGGGCTACGGCACGCGCCTGCCGCCGTCGGCCGACGACCTCGACCCGCTCATCGCACTGGTGGTCCCGCGGACCATCCAGCGGAACGGGATCACCTTCCTCGGCCTCACCTACCAGTCCGACGAACTGAAGGGCGTCCGGCGCAGGAAGGGCTTCCACTTCGGCGACGAATTCCTGGTCAAGGCCGAGGCGTCCGATCTCGGCCACCTCCTCGTCCTGGTGGACGAGGAGGCCGGTTGGATCAAGGTTCCCTGCGAGGACGGGTTGGCCGACGGGACGTCCCTGGCGGACTGGCGAGACGTGGTCCGCACGGCGCGTCGGATGACGCAGGAAGGCCAGCGCGTCGCTCGCGCGACGCTCGTCCGCGCGATGGAGCTGCTGCGCGCCGAATGCCGCAAGGCCGGCGTCAAGCCGAAGCGCCTGGCCAGCGCCGACGTCGACTGGTTCCGCGACCACGCCGACGACCCGATGTTCGAGGTCGCCTGGGACGTCGCGGACGAGGGCGCCCACGAGGAAGAGCGACTGCGGACCCGACGCCCGCGGAAGGCCGCGCCGCCGGCCGCGGCCGACGCGGCACCCGCGCCCCGGGTTGGGCAGGGTGGCCGCAAGTCCGCCCCGCGCCCGGCCAGCGCCCCGCAGGACACCCCGCAGGACGCCCCGCCGGCGGCCCGGCCGGCCGGTCCGAGGCCCGTCGCCGCCGGGGCCGATCCGCGGAGCGTGACGGCGGACGTCGGCGCCGAGTTCGACCCCGACGATCCCGACAACTGGACTGCCGAGTGAGGGCCATCGCATGCCGCAAAGCCAGGACGGGGAGATCTTCCGCCCCGACGTCACCATCCTTCCCGGCCCCCAGGCCGCGCCGGTCCGCCGCGAGCGGTTCGCGATCCGCTTGAGCCCGCAGGACCTCGAACGGCGGGCCTGGAAGCGGCGCGTCGACACCATCCACGTCAACACCGACGTCGTGATCAAGACCGTCGCGCGCTTCGACGAGATGCTCAAGGACCTCGGCGACGATGTCGAGGGGCAGTGCCTCGTCATCCCGGCCGCTTCCGGGGCCGGGAAGTCGCATCTGCTCGCCCGGTTGCAGCTCCGCCCGGCGCTCGTGCCGTTCCGCGACGAGTTCGGCCCCGTGCGGCCGCTGGTCTACATCAAGGCGCCGAGCCCCTGCACGCTGAAGACGCTGGGTCTCGCGCTGTACCTCGCCATGACGGAGAAGGAGCTTAGCGCCAACCTGAAGGAGCACGACATCTGGACCCGGGTGCGCCACCAGATGCACGCCCAACTCGTCTCCATCATCATGATCGACGAATTCCACCATGCCTTCCGCGGACGCACCGGTGACGAGCGGCGCACCCTGGTCGAGACGCTGAAGAACCTCGTCATCCCGGATCCGG
>CAXDNE010000288.1:0-9549 GCA_963990595.1 uncultured Methylobacterium sp. | reverse complement strand
GCCGGAGAGGTCGCATCCCTCACCCTGTCCCGCACGGGAGAGGGGACCCGCGCCTCATCGGGCAGGCGGCCTGGTCGCTGGCGCGACGTGGAACCAGATTGGAAAGGAGACATCCCTGTCGCGCTCATTCGGCGGCCTCCTGCATCTCGGCGGCGTCGGACTTGCGCTCGAACTCGGCGCGCAGCCGCCGGACCAGCTCCAGCTCGGCCTGGAAGTCGACGTAATGGGGCAGCTTCAGGTGCTCGACGAAGCCGGTCGCCTGGAGGCTGTCGCAATGGGCCAGCACGAATTCCTGATCCTGGGCCGGGCTCGCCACCGCCTCGCCGAGTTCTTCCGCGCGGAGCGACCGGTCGACGAGGGCCATCGCCATCGCCTTGCGCTCGCTCTGCCCGAAGCTCAGCCCGTAGCCGCGGGTGAACTGGGGCGGGGCCGCGCCCGAGCCCTTGAACTGGTTGACCATCTGGCATTCGGTGAGCCGCACCCGGCCCAGCGGCACCGCGAAGCCCAGCTCCTCGGGCACGAACTCCACGGCCACCGCGCCGACGCGGATCTCGCCCACGAACGGGTGGGTGCGTCCGTAGCCGCGCTGGGTCGAGTAGGCGAGGCTCAGGATGAACCCCTCGTCGCCGCGGGCGAGCGCCTGGAGGCGCAGGGCCCGGTCGGCGGGGTAATCCACCGGCTCCCGGGTGAGGTCGCCCACGGGGGCGCCGTCATCCGGGGGCGAGGGCTCGATCAGGCCGTCCTGGGCCAGCAGGTCGGTGACCCGCGGGCAGGTCCCGGCATCGGCGCGCGGCTCGGCCTCGGCGGCGGGCGCGGCGTCGCTCTCCGCCGCGAGGGCGAAATCGATGAGCCGGTGGGTGTAGTCGAAGGTCGGTCCGAGCACCTGCCCGCCGGGCAGATCCTTGAAGGTCGCCGAGATCCGGCGCTCGACCGCCATGGTACCGGTGTCGACCGGCACGGTGGCGCCGAAGCGCGGCAGCGTCGTCCGGAAGGCGCGGACCAGGAACACCGCCTCGACCACGTCGCCGCGGGCCTGCTTCAGCGCCAGCGCCGCGAGGTCGGGATCGTAGAGCGAGCCCTCGGTCATCACCCGGTCGACCAGGAGCGCCATCTGCTCGCGGATCTGCGCGACGGTGAGGTCCGGCACGGCGGGGTCGCCGCGGCGCGCCTCGGCGAGCAGCCGGTGGGCGTTGTCGATGGCGGCCTCGCCGCCCTTCACGGCCACGTACATCGGCTAATCCTCCGTCACGACGGTCGAGCGCGGCAGGCCGGCGACCTGGCCGGGGGCGGTGAGGATCAGGTCGACGCCCAGCGGGAAATCGGCGCGGTTCCGCGCGCGCTGCGCCACGAAGTCTTCCGGAAGCGGCGCCAGCGCCACGCGGGTGGCGCCGTTCACGCCGGGCCCGGCGAGGTGAAGCCCCTCCCCCGCAACGATGGTTTCGAGGGCGAGCACCAGGGTGGTGGCGGTGTCGGGATAGGCCGGCGTGCCGGGCGCGAAACCGGTGAGCGGCGGGCAGCGCACCGGGTCGCGGATGAGCGCGAAGGCCGCGCGGGCCGGATCGTCGGTGAGCGGCGCCCCGGTGTGGAAGCGCAGATAGGCGGCGACCTCGGGCTCCGCGGCCAGGGTGGCGTCGAGCCAGACCGGCGTGTCGGCATCGGTGAGCGCCAGCGCGACGGCGGCGAGTTCCGCCGTCAGGGGCGCGGGCGGCGCGAGGCCGGGGGCGAGCGGCCGCGGCTGTCCGGGCCGGGCGAGCGCGTCCATGATGGCGCGGAACGTCCCCTGCGCGTCGTGGACCGGGTCGGTGAAACCGGGGGCCAGCATGATCAATCCTCCCCGCGGGCGAGGGTCAGGAAATCCACCCGGGTCGCGGCGGTGCGCCGGGCAGATTGCCGGCGCGCGGCCTCGGATTGCCGGGCCGCCGGCGCCAGCGCCGCCTCGACCCGGGCGCGCCGGGCGGGGTCCTGCCAGAGGGCGTCGAGGATCGCGGCGAGGCGGGCCTTCGAGCGGTCGCGGCCGAGATGATAGGCGAAGCCGGTCGCGCCGCCGTCGAGACGGATCGCTGCGCGGGTCACGCTGACCTCGCCGAGATTGAAGGGCCGCCCGTCGCCGCCGATCCGGCCGGTGGCCATGATCAGGCCCGTCTCCGGGGGCCGCAGATCCTCGGCCGCCGGGGCGTCGAGCGCCGCGAGCGCGGCCTCGAGCGCATCCCGACGCGCATCGGCGCAGAGGGCCATCACGGCCTGTCGCGCGGCGGTCTCGCCGTCCGGTTGCGGGCGCGTCGTCATCGCGAATCCCTCTGCACAGTGGTTGTATAGTCGTGTAGACAACTGGCGTGCCGGGCGCAAATGAAGTTTGGATGACAGGATGGATGCGCAGGAGCAGGCCCCCGGACTCGTCCGGGGCGAGGGGCTGACGGCGTGGCGGCAGATCGCCGACGCGCTGACGGCCGACATCGCGGCGGGGCGTTACGCGCCGGGGCAGCAGCTGCCCACCGAGACCGCCCTGGCGGCGCGCTTCTCGGTCAACCGGCACACGGTGCGCCGGGCGCTCGCCACCTTGGCGGAGGGCGGCCTCGTCCGCGCCAGCCAGGGCCGGGGCACCTTCGTCGAGGAGGCGCCGCTGTCCTACCCGATCGGGACGCGCACCCGCTTCTCCGAGATCGCCGCCGGGGCGGGCCGGGAGGCCTGGGGCGACCTGCTCGCCGCCGCCACCGTACCAGCACCGCCCGAGCAGGCGGCGGCGCTGGCCCTCGCCGCCGGCGCGCCGGTCCTGGAACTCCACACGATCCATCGGGCGGACGACGCCCCGATCTCGACCGCCCTGACCTGGCTGCCGCTGCCGCGCTTCGCGGGCTTCGCCGAGGCCTATGCCGAGCGCGGCTCGATCACGCGCGCCTTCGCGGCCTGCGGCGTCCACGATTACACCCGGCTCTCGACGCGCGTGCGCGCGCGCCCGGCGGACGCCCTGGAGGCGGAGCGCCTCGACATCGCGCCGGGGCGGGTCGTCCTGGTCGTGTCGAGCGTCAACGTCGACCCCGCGGGCGTGCCGATCCAGGCCAACCGCACCCTGTTCGCCGCCGACCGCGTGGAGCTGGTGATCGGCGGGTGAAGCCGTGACGGCCGATCCCATCCGCCCCCGCATCCTGACGCGGTCACCTCAGGATGCGGGGGCGGATGGGGCGGAGCCTTGCACCGATGCCTCCGTCAGCGCGCCGCCGGCCCGATGATCGCCCGGCGCAGGCGGGTCGAGACCCAGTCGATCGCCGCCACGGTGACGAGGATCATCAGCACCAGGAAGGCGACCTGCTTCAGCTCCAGCACGCGGATCAGCTCGGTGAGGTATTGGCCGATGCCCCCCGCGCCCACGATCCCGATGATGGTGGCCGAGCGGGTGTTCGACTCGAAGAAGTACAGAACCTGGCTCGCCAGCACCGGCAGCACCCCGGGGATCAGCCCGAAGCGGATGCGGTGGAGCGCCGAGCCGCCGGAGGCGACGACGCCTTCGCCCGGCCGCCGGTCACAGGTCTCGATCGCCTCGGAGAACAGCTTGCCCAGCGCCCCGAAATCGGAGCACGCGATGGCGAGCGCCCCCGCGAAGGGGCCAAGCCCGACGACGTTGATCCAGATCAGCGCCCAGATCAGCACGTCGACCGAGCGCATCACGTCGAGGCCGCGGCGGACGGCGAACCGGGCGAACGGGTTGGGCACCACGTTCCGGGCCGCCAGGAAGGCCACCGGGAAGGCGAGGATCGCCGCCGTGAGCGTGCCCAGGAAGGCGATGCCGAGCGTCTCGCCCAGCGCGTGCAGGAAGGTCCGGAACTGGCCCTCCGGCGAGGGCGGCAGCATCAGCACCGCGAAGGAGCCGAGCCGTCCGAGCCCGTGGAGGATCCGCGCCACCGAGAAGTCGAGGCGCCAGTAGCCGAGCGCCGCGAGCCCGACCAGGACGACGAGCAGGGCGGCGAGCCGCGCCCGCCCCGGCCAGTCGGTGCGGAACTGCGCGGGGTAGCGCGCGCGCAGACGGGCGAGGTCGGCCCGGGCCGCCGCCCGCAGGGCCTCGGGACGCGCGCTCATCGGGCCTGCTCCGTGCCGATCAGGCGGTGGCGGACCCGCTCGGTGGCGAGGTCGATGCAGAACACGGTCAGGATGATCAGCACGAGGATCGCGCTCACGTCCGCGTAGTAGAAGTTGCGGATCGCCACGAGGAATTCCTGGCCGATGCCGCCGGCGCCGACGAAGCCCATCACGCCGGCCCCGCGCACGTTGATCTCGAAGCGCAGCAGCGCGTAGGAGGCGAAGTTCGACAGCACCTGCGGCAGCACCGCGAAGCGCACCGTCTGGACCCAGGTCGCGCCCGAGGCCGACAGGCCCTCGACGGGCCGCATGTCGATGTTCTCGACCACCTCGGAGAACAGCTTGCCGAGCGCCCCCGTGGTGTGGATCGCGATGGCGAGCACGCCCACCATCGGGCCGAGCCCGAAGGCGATCACGAAGATCAGCGCGAACACCACCTCGGGGACGGTGCGGCACAGCTCCAGGAGGCGCTTCGCGCCGAGCCGCAGCAGGCGCGACCGCACGAGGTTGGCGGCGGCCACGAAGCTGAGGGCGAAGCCCCCGAGCCCCCCGAGCAGCGTGCCGAGATAGGCCATGAGCAGGGTCTCGCCCAGCAGGCCCAGCCATTTGGGCAGGCCCCAGTACCAGGCGCGGACGTCCGCGAGCGGGTGCTCGAGGCTGATCGGCGGCAGGATCTGCTGGATGTAGGCGGTGAACTTGCCGATGTTCTCGGCGAAGACCAGCGGCCGCACCTCGGCGATCAGGCCGGCGGCCAGGGCGAGCGCCGCCACCAGGGCGAAGCCCGCCAGCGTGCGGCGGCGGGCGGCCCCGGTCGCCGCCGCGTAGAGGCCGGAGAGGGCGGCTTCCCGCTCCGGCGACAGGGGTGTCAGACCGCGCAAGTCCGGCGACTCCGGATCAGGACTTCCGGCGCTGCTCGTCGTTGAACCGCAGCATGTCGATGATCGGCTGGTAATCCTTGAGGGTCACCGGGGTGAGGCCCTGGTCCTTGCCGTCGGAAAGCTTGTCGAAGGCCGCCTTGTCGGCGGTCGGGAAGGCGATGAAGGCGTCGCGGATCTTGGCCTTCAGGTCGTCCGGCAGGCTGGCCAGCACGGCGAAGGGCCCCTCCGGCAGGAAGTCCGACTTGAACACCACCCGGAAGTCCGATTGCTGCATCGGCGTGCCGTCGGGCTTCTTCAGCATGCCCTTGGCGGCCATGCGGGTGACCATCGTGTCGGTCTCGGAGTTCCACAGGTTGGCGGCGGCGTCGGCGGTGCCCTGGGTCAGGGCCAGGACGGCGTTCTCGTGGCTGCCGGCGAAGAAGGTCTTGCCGAAGAACTTCTCCACGTCGTAGCCGGCCCGCTTCAGGAAGAAGCGCGGGGCCTGGTTGCCAGAGGTGGAGTTCGGGTCGACCAGGGCGAGGTTCTTGCCCTTCAGGTCCTCGACGGTCTTGTAGGGGCTCGAAGCCAGCACGTAGACCACCGAATAATAGCCCGAGGCGCCGGTCTCGTGCTTCTGATTGACGATCGGCTCCAGCTTCACGCCCGTCATCACGGCCCGCGAGAAGGAGGCCGGGCCGTACCACGCGATCTGGATGTTGCCGGCCCGCTGCCCCTCGATGACCGCGGCGTAGTCGCTGGCCACCCGCAGCTTCACCGGCACGCCGAGGGTCTTGGTCAGGTAGGCGGTGAGCGGCGCCCAGCGGTCGGCGGTGCCGGTGGCGTTCTCCGCCGGGATCACGCCGAGGGTCAGTTCGGGATACTGCGCCTTCCAGTCCTGGGCGGCGGCCGGCAGGCCGAGGAGGGCGAGCGCCGCGGCGGCGCCGGCGAGGGTGCGTCGGGTGATCATCGTGTCGTCCCTTGGGTTATGGGTGGTGCGGGGTTCGGTCGGCCGCGGAGGCCGGCGGGCGTTTCCCGATCCGTCGTTGTTGGGGCCTCAGGCCCGGTGCGCCGGCGACCGGCGAACCCGGCTCAGGCGCCGAGGGCGGCCTCGCGGACCGGGCGCGCCGGCACGAGGCCGGGCCGGCCCGGCATCGCCGCCCGCTGCTCCGCCTCGCGCTGGGCGGAATCGTCGAGCACCTCGCCCGCCTCCAGGCCGTAGAGCCGGCGGGCCACGTCCTCGGTGAGGTCGAAGGGGCCGCCCTCGAACACGACGCGACCGGCGGCGAGGCCGACGAGGCGGTCGCAATAGGCGCGGGCGAGGTCGAGGGAGTGCAGGTTGCACAGGACCGTGATGCCGTAGCGCCGGTTCACGGCGGCCAGCGCATCCATGACGAGGCGGGTGTTGCGCGGATCGAGGGAGGCGACCGGCTCGTCGGCGAGCAGGATCTCGGGCTCCTGCACGAGGGCGCGGGCGATGGCCACGCGCTGCTGCTGGCCGCCCGACAGGCCGTCCGCCCGCTGGCCGGCGAACTCGCCCATGTCGAAGCTCTCCAGGGCGGCCAGCGCCATGGCGCGGTCCTCCTCGGACCATTGGCGCAGAAGGGACCGGTAGCTCGGAACGTGGCTGAGCCGGCCCATCAGCACGTTGGTCATCACGTCCAGGCGGCCGACGAGGTTGAACTGCTGGAAGATCATGGCGCAGCGGGTGCGCCAGTCCCGCAGGGCCCGGCCCCGCAGGGCCGTGACGTCCCGCCCGTCATGGCGGATGCGCCCGGAACTCGGCTCCGCCAGCCGGTTGATGAGCCGCAGCAGCGTCGACTTGCCGGCACCGGACCGGCCGATCACGCCGACGAAGCTGCCGGGCTCGATCTGCAGCGAGACGCCGTCCAGGGCGCGTCGGGCGCCGTAATGGCGCGTCAAATCCTCGATGACCAGCATGCATCCATCCGCCGGGGAACGGCCGCAGCTAAACGCCGGTTACACGACGATTGGATGACGAATACGAAGCAATGTTATTTGCCGGCGCAACATCTACGCGCGACAGTTGCCTCAGGACTCGTACCGGTCGAGAAATGCTTCGACCGGGAGGGCGCGGAAATCCGGGAGCGCCCGGCGCAGGCGCTCGTGATCCCAGGCCCACCAGGCGAGTCGCTCCAGCCGCGCGGCCACCGCCTCGGGAAACCGGCGCCGGACCGGCCGGGCGGGGTTGCCGACCACGATCGTGTAGGGCGCGACGTCGCGCGTGACGATCGCGCCGGCCCCGACCACCGCACCGGTACCGATGGTCCGGCCGGGCAGGACCACCACGCCGTGGCCGATCCAGACATCGTGGCCGATCGCGACCGGGCTCGCCCGGCGCCGGTCGAAGAAGGCCGGCTCATCCGCCTCCTCCGGCCAGTAGGCGCGCGCCCGGTAGGTGAAATGCGCCTGCGAGGCGCGCTCCATCGGGTGGTTGCCCGGATTGATGCGCACGCTGGCGGCGATCGAGCAGAACTTGCCGATCGTCGTGTAGATCACCTCGCCGTCCTGGGCGATGTAGGAGTAATCGTCCAGGACCGTCTCGGTGAGCCGGGTGCGGGCGCCGATCTCGGTGTAGCGGCCGAGCCGGCACGCCACGACCCGGGCGCTGGGATCGACGGCCGGCTCGAGGCCGAGGGGGTGGTCAGCCATGGACGTCTCCGCCTTTCGCGTCTCCGAAGGGCAGGCGCGCCAGGAGCCGAAACGGCCCGGAGCCGTCCTGGGTCAGCAGGCACAGGGCGTCGATCACCAGGGGCTCGGGCCCCGATGCGGCGTAGGCCTCGGCCAGGTGCGTCCGCCAGGCGTTGCGCTCGGCCTCCGGCAGGGCGTCGGTGAGGGTCATGTGGAAGCGGAAAGCCTCGAAGACGTAGGGATAGCCCCAGCGATCGAGCAGCGCGCGGCCGCGCGCGTCGAGGCGTTCGGGCCGACGCTTCGCGCGCGCGGCCTCGGTCAGCGGCGCCCGGAACGGGTCGAGGGCGGCGACGCATTCGGCGGCGAGCAGCCCCAGCTCCGGCGGCGGGGCCTGCGGCACGAGGGCGAGGAAGGGCCCGAGCGCCGCCACCGCCAGCGGACCGACACGGACCGGCGGATGCGCGGTCGCGAGGTCCCGGGCGGCGGCGACGAGATCCGCCTCCGTGGCGCCCTCGGCGAGTCGCAGCGGCGCCGTGAGGGTCGCGTGGAAGCCGTAGACCCGGGCCCCGGCGGTGACGGCGGCGAGGCCCTCCAGGCCGGCCGGATGCGCCACCGGATCGCCCGAGACGTTGTCGTAGCCGAGCACGGCCGTGCCGAAGGCTTCGAGGCGGGAGCCCGGAGCGGGCAGTCCGTACAGGGCATAGCGGCGGGTCACGTCACGGCCTCCAGGGTTTGCGGGCGCCGCGATCAGGCCGTCGGCGCGTAGGGGCGATCGACGGCGGCCCGGCGCGGGCGCACATCCATGGCGTTGCCGCGCCACACGATGGCACTCTGGACCCAGGCCCCCAGCCAGATCGCCGGGATCATCGTGTCGCGCACCAGGAAGGCCACCAGCATCCGCGGCGAACGGTGCCAGCCCGCGCGGACAGCGAGCCGGTGCTCGGCGCCATAGCACAGCGCCGCGAGGCCAGCAGCGCCGGCGAGGCCGGCGAGGCTGCCGGCCCAGAGGGCCACGAGCAGCGCCGGCAGCAGGACCCCGCTGCCGATCTCCGGGGCGAAGAACAGCGGGAAGGTGACCCGGCGCAGCCGCGCCCAGCGCAGCTGCCGGGCCCAGACCTCCCGGAAGCCGCGCGATCCCAGCGGCTGCTCGAACGGGCTCGCCACGAGATGGACGCGTCTACCCGCGGCGCGGACGAGCTTGGTGGCGGCCGCATCCTCGGCGATCTCGGCCGCGAGCGCCTGGAGGCCGCCCTGCGCGTCCAGGAACGGCTTGTGCCAGAGCATGCTCTTGCCCTGCGCGAAGCCCAGCCCGAAGGCTTCGGCGGCGTATTGCCAGCGCGCCTGCAGGGTGTTGAGGAAGGCGCATTCCACCTCGGCCATGAAACTGCCCGGACGCGCCCCGGCGGGCGTCGAGCAGACCAGGCCGGTCTCCTGCCGCCACGCCGCCTGGAGGCGCTGGAGGTAGTCCGGCGGCATGGCGACGTTGGAATCGGCCAGCACCACCCATTCGTGGCTGGCGGCCCGCCAGCCGCGCAGGCAGTTGTTCAGCTTCGGATTGTCGCTGACCCGCTCGTCGCCGCGGATCAGGCGGGCGGGCACCTGCGGGTGGGCGGCGATCAGGCGCTCCACCAGCGGCACGATCGGATCGCACGGATCGGCCACGCAGAAGATCAGCTCGTAGGCCGGATAGGCGAGGCGGAAGCTCCGGGTGAGCATCTCCTCGCTGTAGGCCTCCACCCCGTGGAGCGGGCGGACCACGGAGACGGGCGCCCCCGGCGGAAAGCGCGACCCGCCGTGGCTCCGACCGAGGCGCCGACCCGCGATGGCGATGCTGCCGATCTGGACGAGGGCCAGAAGCGCGCCGAGGGACAGGGCCGGCACCGTGGCGTCAATCATGCGGATCTCTCGTTCGCTGTCGCGCGGTCCGGTCGCTGTCACTTATACACATCTCCGAGCCCACGAGACAAGAGGC
>CAXDNE010000287.1:0-9588 GCA_963990595.1 uncultured Methylobacterium sp. | reverse complement strand
TTTTTTTTCAAGCTTACCACGCCATACGAGATTCCCTCTTGGCGCTTGGGCTCGTAGATGTGTATAAGAGACAGCGGCCTGACGGTGTCCGAGGCGGCCCTGGCCGCCGCACCCCGATGTCTCGCCGCGCACGGAGGCCCCGCGACGAGCCCCTCGGGCGCCGCGGGTCTCGCGGGTGCCGTCGCCACGCGTCAAGAGCCGGGCCGGGCCACCGAACTCGGCCTCGACGCGACGAGCCGGCTCGTCATTCTGATCACGGAAGGCGCACTGGCGGCATAGGCCTGCGCGCGGGACCGGCGCCGGACCACGCCCCTTCACCCCTGCCCGGGAGCGCGGCCGAACGGCCCGCCCCCGGGACGTTCGGACCGAGACCATGATCCGGCTTCTCTCCGGCGATGCCCCGCATGTCCCCGGCCGTCTCCAGGCGCCCGCTGCCGACGGCCGCGACCGGCAGGGCCGGCTCACGGGGCGCGCCGCCTCGGGCGTGGAGACGGCGCGAACGCGCGGCGCGACGCTTGTGTGTCTTCGGAGAACCTGAACACGATGAACTGAAGATAAGCCGATCAAACCGAAACAGAACTCAAATTGGACCGCAGCCAGGAGGCCGACATGAGGATCAACATCAATGCCGATATCGGCGAGAGTTACGGACGGTTCACGGTCGGCCACGACGAGGCGCTCATGCCGCTGATCGGCTCCGCCAACGTCGCCTGCGGCATGCATGCGGGGGATCCGGCCATCATGGCCGAAACGATCCGGGCGGCGCTCGCCAACGGCGTGTCGATCGGCGCCCATCCCGGCTTCAACGACATCTGGGGCTTCGGCCGCCGGCAGATCCGGATGCGGCCGACCGATCTCGAATACCTCGTCACCTACCAGATCGGAGCCCTGCAGGCCCTTGCGCGCGGCCAGGGTGCCGCCGTGACGCACGTCAAGCCGCACGGCGCGCTCAACAACATGGCGCATGTCGATGAAGACTACGCCATGGCGGTCGGGCGCGGCATCAGGACGGCCGACCGGGACCTGATCTATGTCGCGAATGTCGGCTCCGAGATGGCGAAGGCCGCGCAACGTCTCGGCCTCAGGGTCGCCCACGAGTCCTACGTGGATCGCGTGTACGACGATGACGGCCAGATGCGGTCGCGCGAGCGGGCGGACGCGGTGATCCACGACCCGCGGCGTGCCGCCGAACAGGTGCTGCGCTTCATCGAGGAGAAGGCGATCATCTCAAGTTCCGGAAAGAGGATTCCCGCCGAGATACACACGTTCTGCGTTCACGGAGATGAGCCGACCGCCGTTCCCGTGATGCAGGCCGTCCGCTCGGCCCTGCAGGGCGCCGGGATCGACGTCGTGCCGCTTCCGGTTTTGCTGGCCTGAGGATCGTTCTCGCGTCTGAGGAAGGTCGTCCGGGGGGATTCCTCTGCGCGGCGCGGAAGGTCCGCTGCGCGTCGCCTCGGCTTTGAAACGGACCGGTTGCTCCCGGCCAGATCCGGCCACGTCGCGGTCGAGGCAGCGGTCGCGCGGGACGGCCGGCTCCGGAGCGGGCAGGCTTGCCGGATCGTCCCCCGATCTGATCTGCCTCAAGGCGGCGGCGGCACGGTGGCACCAGAGTCCGGCCACCTCGCACAGGCGGAGACGGGCCGATGGGTGAGCGCATCGTCGTCATCGGCGCCTCCTTGAGCGGCATCGATGCCCTTCGTCGGCTGATCGCGGGCCTCCCGGCCGACTTCCCCGCGCCGATCCTCATCTGCCAGCACGTGGCGCCGCACAGCCCCGGTCTGCTGCCGCAGATCCTGGCCGGGGCCGGCAAGCTCGATGCCGTGCACCCGAACTCGCCCCAGGTGCTGGAGCCGGGCATCATCTATGTCGCTCCGCCGGACCGGCATATGCTGGTGGAGAAGGGGTTCGTCCGCCTGTCCCACGGGCCGCACGAGAACTTCGCGCGCCCGGCCATCGATCCGCTGTTCCGCTCAGCGGCCATTGCTTATGGCCCGGCTGCCATCGGCGTCGTGCTGACCGGACAGCTCGATGACGGCACGGCCGGGCTTCTCGCGATCAAGGACCGGGGCGGCACCACGATCGTTCAGGAGCCCTCCGAGGCAACCGCCCCTTCGATGCCGACCAGTGCTCTACGTCACGTCACGGTGGACTACCGATGCGAGCTCGCCGAGATGGCCGAGCGGCTGACCCAGCTCGCCTGCGACGATCCGAGCGGTGCGGAGGCCGACGCCGACAGCCGGTCGCTCATCGAGACCGAGAACAGGATCGCCCGAGGGGTGTTCCGGGTTGAGGACTGGTGGCGCTTCGAGCAGATGAGCGTGCCCTCGGGCTACAACTGCCCGACCTGCCGAAGCGCGGTCTACGAGGTGAAGGACAAGCGGCTGCTGCGGTTCCGCTGCCGCTCCGGACACGCCTTCTCCGCGCTGAGCCTGCTGAGCGGGCAGGCCGACGCACGCGAATCCCTCCTGTCGTCGCTGTTCGGGACGCTGGTCGAGGAGACGAGTCTGACCAGACGCCTGCTGGGCATGCCCGAATATGCGGGCGAGCCGCATATCAGCGGCGGTCTGGCCGCCCGCGCGACGGAGTTGGAAGTCGAGAGCGGTCAGGTCTGCGGATGGCTCCATGCCCTGACAGGTCTGGTCGAGCCGGAGCCGGGCTGAAGGGCGGCCGCGCCGGGGGGCGCATCCCGTCCAGAGGCCTGGAACGGCGCGGGCGCGGGCGTCACGGCGCCGTCCGCGCGTCCGCTTTCCTGTCCGGAAGCGGATTCATCAGGGTGCCCCGGCGCGATGGGCGAAGAGCTGCGCGAGGGCGCAGGAGGCCAAGCGCACCTGCGGGCTGTCGGCGCGGCTCGTCAGGACGATCGGGACGCGCGCGCCGAGCAGGATGCCGGCCGCGTCGGCGCCCGCGAGATGGATCAGCTGCTTGGCGAGCATGTTGCCCGACACGAGGTCCGGCACCACGAGGATGTCGGCATCGCCCGCGACCGGCGACACGATGGCCTTGGCGGCCGCGGCGGCGCGGGAGACGGCGTTGTCGAAGGCCAGCGGCCCGTCGACGAGGCCCCCGGTGATCTGCCCGCGCTCGGCCATCTTGCACAGAGACGCGGCGTCCAGGGTCGAGACGAGCTTGGTCGAGACCGTCTCGACGGCCGAGAGGACCGCTACCTTGGGCTGCGCGATGCCGAGCGCGCGGGCGAGATCGATGGCGTTCTGCACGATGTCGCGCTTCTGCTCCAGGCTCGGCGCGATGTTGACGGCGGCATCCGTCAGGAACAGCGGCTTGGGGTAGCTCGGCACGTCGAGGGCGTAGACGTGACTCATGCGCCGCTCGGTCCGCAGGCCCGTCTCCCGGGGGATGACGGCGGCCAGGATCTCGTCGGTGTGGAGCGCGCCCTTCATGAGCGCCGCCACCTGTCCGGCGCGGGCGAGGGAAACCGCCCGCTCCGCCGCGGCGTGGCTGTGGGGCGCGTCGACGATCGCGATGCCGTCGAGGGCGAGGCCGGCCGCGCGCGCCGCGGCCTCGATCTTCCGCCGCGGCCCCACCAGAACCGGCACGATCAGCCCGGCCTCGCGGGCGGCGTAGGCGCCTTCGAGCGAGGCCGCGTCGCAGGGATGGACGACGGCCGTCGGCGCCGGGGCGAAGCGGCGCGCCGTCTCGATCATCGGGTTCCAGTGCACGCCCCGCTCGTGCAGGTGGACCTCCGGCAGCAGGACGCGCGGCCGGCGCACCTTCTCGGTGGGGGCCAGCACCTCGGCCTCGCCGGTGATGACCGTCTCGCGATGCGCGTTCAGGCAGACGCAGTCGAGGCGGACCCGCTGATCGGCGGCCTCCTTCGCGCGCACGGTGACGCGCGCCGTCACCGCGTCGCCGATCCGGACCGGATGCAGGAACCGGAGGGTCTGGCCGAGATAGATGGTGCCGGGCCCGGGCAGTTCGGTGCCGAGCACCGCCGAGATCAGCGCTCCGCCCCACAGGCCGTGCGCGATCACGCCGTGGAACCGGTCCGTGGCGGCATAGTCCCGGTCGAGATGGGCGGGGTTCACGTCGCCGGAGGCCAGCGCGAACAGGCTGATGTCCTGCGCCTGCAGGGTGCGGGTCAGGCTGGCGGTGTCGCCCACCGCGATCTCGTCGAAGGTGCGGTTCTCGATGAAGCGAAGCGGTTCCATCAGGCCTCCCGCTCAGGCTTCCAGCACGTAGGCGCCGGGCGCATCCCCGAGCGCCGCGTAGCCCGCGGCCGGTGCGCCCATCGCGGGCGGCGGCGCGGGCGGACCCGACCGCTCGGCGAGCCACGCGGCCCAGGCGGGCCACCAGGACCCTTCGCTCTGCGGCGTCTGCGCGATCCAGGTGTCGGGATCCCGGTAATGGTCGGTCGCCCGCGTGGTCCGGATCCGATGATGGGCCTGCGGCCGACCCGGCTGCGCGACGATCCCGGCATTGTGGCCGCCGCTGGCGAGGACGAAGGTGACGTCGGTGTCGGCGAGCGGGTGGATCTTGAACACCGAACGCCAGGGCGCGACGTGGTCGCGCTCCGTGCCCACCGCGAAGACCGGGACGCGGATATCGGTGATGGAGACCGGCCGGCCGCCGACCTCGAAACGGCCTTCCGCGAGGTCGTTGTCGAGGAACAGGCCGCGCAGATACTCGGCGTGCATCCGCGCCGGCAGGCGCGTCGCGTCCGCGTTCCAGGCCATCAGGTCGGTCATCTCCTGTCGCTGTCCGAGGAGGTAGTCGCGGACGATCCGGGACCAGATCAGGTCGTTCGAGCGCAGGAGCTCGAAGGCGCCGGCCATCTGCCGGGCATCGAGGGTTCCCCGGCTGCGCATCAGGCTTTCCAGGAAGCTGATCTGGCTCTCGCCGATGAACAGCGTCAGCTCGCCGGCCTCGGTGAAGTCGAGCTGCGCGGCGAACAGGCTGAGCGAGGCGAGCCGCGCGTCGCCGTCCCGGCTCATCGCGGCGGCCGCGATGGCGAGGAGCGTGCCGCCCAGGCAGTACCCGGCGGCGTGGATCGGGTTGCCGGGAACGATGGCCGAGACGGCCTCGAGGGCCGCCAGCACGCCGAGCCGGCGATAAGCGTCGAAGGACACGTCCCGGTCCTCCGGACCGGGATTGCGCCACGAGATCATGAAGACGGTATGCCCCTGCTCCGTGAGGTACCGGACCAGCGAGTTCCCGGGCGACAGGTCGAGGATGTAGAACTTCATGATCCAGGCCGGCACGATCAGCACCGGCTCCGGCCGGACCTCGGCCGTGGTCGGGGCGTACTGGATCAGCTCGATCAACCGGTTGCGGAACACGACCTTCCCGGGCGAGACGGCCACCGCGCGCCCGACCTGGAAGGCGTCGGCGCCGACCGGCCTCGATCCTTCGAGCGCGCGCACCGCATCCTCGGCGGCGTTGAGCAGGCCCGTCACGAGGTTCGCGCCGCCGGTCCGCACGGTCTCGCCCAGCACGACCGGGTTGGTCCATGGCAGGTTCGAGGGCGATGCGGCATCGAGGATCTGGCGCGCCACGAAGGCGACGAGGTTCTCGTGGGCGCGGCAGACGCCGGGCACGCCGGTCGTGGCGTTGTGCCACCATTGCTGGGTCAGCAGGAACGACTGGCAGGCGAGGTTGAAGGGCCAGACCTGCCAGGCCGGATCGTCGAAACGGTGGTCCTGGGGCAGCGGGTCGATGCACGGGGTCGCGTGGCCCTGCAGGAGGGCGCTCCGGGCCGCGAACTGCGCGAGACGCATCTGCTTGCGCAGGAGCTTCACGGCCAGCGTGGCCTGCTTGCCCGGCGAGAAGGCCGCGTGAATGGCCCAGTCGAACCACGCCTCGGCGAGGGCCGCGGGCGAGAGGCCCGCCGTCATCCGGGCGACGGAGGCGTGCACGCTCTGATCGATGGCGCGCCGGATCGGCGCCAGATCATCCTCGTCCTCAACGGGATCGGAACGGGATGCGGGACTGCGGACCTCCGGGGCCGGGCCCCGCCGCAACCAGGGCCGCGCTGGCTCCGCGGCCGCGTCGGCCGAGTCTCTCACCTCCGCGTCGAGCATGCCCGTTCTCCTGCGACGCCGCGAAGCTAGGGCATGCGCGACCGCGGGCCCGTGATGCAGATCAAGGGCGCCGCGGCAGGACGGCGGCCGGGCAGGGATGGTTCGTGCGAAGCGGCCGCGCGGAACGGCGCCCGGACCATGGCCCGGGGTTTTTGCAACCTGCCCCGCACGCTATGATCAGCCGTGGGCCGATTCAGGCCCCGCTGACAGCGCGCATCCACCGGAGGCCGACGCTGGCCACGGGGCCGGGCGGCCATCCGAAGTTTCCCGCAAGAGCAGGGACCATCGGAACGGAGTCGAAAGCAGGTTCAACGCGGAGGCAGGACACACCTTGGTACAATTGACGGTTGCGATTGCCTCCGGATTAAGCAATTTGCTCTCCTGCTGCAGCAGGAGGGGCTGCAGCCCTGAGATCGACCGGGCGGCCGCAGCGCCATTCCGGAAGGCCTCCAGCGCCTCGTCCTGACGTCTTTAGGGTTCGGATTGAGAGAAACCCCGGTGACCGCTGATCGCAGGCCCACAGCCATCCTGATTGCGGAGACGGACGAACTCCTCCGCATGGTGACGGCCGACATGCTGGCTGATGCGGGCTTTCAAACCATCGAGGTCCGGACAGCCGCTGAGGCACTGGCGGTGCTTGAGGGGCCAGCCACCGTCCAGATGCTGATTACCGGGCGCGGCATCGCGGGCAACGGTGTCGCCCTTGCCCACTTGGTTCACCACCGCTGGCCTTCGATCGGTATCATCGTCACCTCGGGCTCCGGAGCAGATCTTCAGCGCGAACTGCCGTCGGACACACGCCTTCTCAGGAAGCCCTTCGACGTCGCGGACCTCATCCGTGCGGTGGAAGCCGGACTTGGATCGACGCGGGAGGAGCCCTCAGCCGCTCCGGTCTTGCCGAGCGGCGTGCCCCCTCACACCGGGGCTGACCTGGGCAGCGGAACCGGAGCCGTTGCGTCCCCCACGACCGAGCCCGACAAGACTTGATCCCTGTCTCCGCGACGGCCGCGTTCCGACCGCTCGTCGCAGGGACGGCGGCCGCTCATCTCATGGGGCTCCTCAGAGCAGGCCCTGTCGAAACGCCGGTCTCGGCTGCAGCGCCGGAGCGGCGCCAGTGTTTCGCGCCCGTTCGCCCGGCGGCGACGCGGGTGGCTACCATATCCATTGTGACACTTGCAGTTCGGGCGTCTGCATGCGGCTGAGCAGGCGGCGCTGGACATTGTCCGGTTCGCGGACGGCCCTTCCGATGGCGGTGCGGTCCGTTGCAGCCGCCGCGCGAATGCCGGCTCCCCGCCCGTCTCCGCCCCCGCTCAGGGCACCAGCCCCGTGAGCCCGCAGGCCGCCAGAATCGTTGCCAGCAGCGTGAAGCCGATGAGAGAGCCGGTGCCGCCGAAATCCGGCCAGGGCGCGTGCGGCCTCATTGTAAGTCGCTCATCACGGCGGGCTCTCGGCGCATGGCTCTGCGGATGTTCGGGGCGGCGCGGGACGGACGGCACCCCGCAGGCCAGAGGAAGGCTCGGTCAACCTGCGGGGACCGGCTCCCTCGAGAGGCGACTGGACCAGCCACCGGCCAGCAAGACATGGCGTTCCGGACCTGTCGGGCCTTGATCCAGATCAAAGAGCCGCGTCGCGAGCTTGGCAGGATCGGGGGAGCGGGGATGCTGCGGCTCCCTCTTCAGCCGACCCGTCGGCGCCGCCCGGGTCCGCGAACCGCGCGCACCGCGTGGCACCGGTCAGGGGGCGCGATCCGTCGTCGGTGGACATCGGGATCCTCGTCGCCATCCCGCCTCCTGCATGTGACCGCGGCCGCCGGGCGATCCCCCAGCGGCGGACGTGAATCCGCGCGGCGCGCCTCTAATCCTGGCGATGCACCAGACGCTCCTCAAGGTGAGTGGCGGCATCGGCATAGAGCTCGAAGCGTCGCAGCAGGACGGCACGCTTCTCGGGCTTCTTTGTCCCGTCGATCTTCGCTTTGGCCTTGTCCGCCCGGTCGCGCATCTTCTTGGCGAGCTTCTCGAACGCCGCATCGATCTTGGCGCTGATCTTGTCCCCCTCCGCTTTGGCGGCATCCCGGTGCGCCTGCATGAGCGTGGGAAACGTACTCTTCGCGTCCTTGGCCATGGCGCACCTCCCGTCAACGCGGTCAGAGTTTGGAACCGCTGGACCCTACACTCGGCAATCTGCGGTGACGAAGCGACCGCGGACCGCGATCGCCGTGGGCTCCCGACGCGCCGTCGCC
Source organism: uncultured Methylobacterium sp. (assembly GCA_963990595.1). Classification (GTDB taxonomy): domain Bacteria; phylum Pseudomonadota; class Alphaproteobacteria; order Rhizobiales; family Beijerinckiaceae; genus Methylobacterium. The sequence goes on along the minus strand of CAXDNE010000287.1, from coordinate 1,314 downwards.
CGGCATCGCGCCGACCCGGGATCGGGCCCGGGGGCGGCAGGCCTGCCCGCGCGGCGCGCCAGCATCAGCACGCCTGGGGCATGCGCCCGGCGGCGAGACGAATGTCGATATCGGCGATCACGCCCGGCAGATCGGCAATGGTGTCGATCAGGAAGTGGGGCCGCGCGGCTGCGAACGATGCCCCGACCCGAGCACGCTCCGCGGAGAGCCGATCCGGGGGCAAGGCCCTGAACGCGTCGTAGCTGAGGCCCAGCGCATTGCCCGAACAGGTCAGCGCCACCGTCCACATGCCCGCTTTGCGGCCTTCGAGAATGCCGGGAACCGTGTCGTCGACCTTCACGCAGGCGGCCACGTCGTCGATCCCGAGAGCGATGACGTTGGACAGAGCCTGGGCCGGCCCTGGGCGTCCGTTCGGCACCTCGTCGCTCGCCACGACGTGGTCGGCCACGTAACCCTTCGCCGCGGCGAGCGCGACGACACGCTCCATCACGCAGGCGGGATAGCCCGAGCAGGAGCCGATCTTGATGCCCCGGGCCCGCAGGGCTGCGACCGCGTCGAGCGCGCCCGGGATGAGCCCGGAATGCTCGGCGATCCGCTCGATCTGAAGCGGCATGAAGCGCTCGTAGATCGCCGTGACGTCGTCATCGGTCGGGGCGCGGCCGAACCGCTCGGCGTAGCGGTCGGCGATCTGCGGCTCGTTGCAGAGGGCACGGATGTGGTCCCACTTGCCCGTGCCCATCGGGCCGCGCGCTTCCTCGAGGCTGATCGCGACGCCGAACGCGCGAAAGGCTTCGACGAAGATCTGGGTCGGCGCGAAGGAGCCGAAATCGACCACCGTTCCGGCCCAGTCCAGCACGACAGCCTGGACGGATTTCGGGTACTCGTAAGACATCGACGGTGCTCTCAGCTCAACGTTCGGAGGTTTTCGGCGCCCGGTTCGCGATCCGTTACGCTCGGCCGTGATCGGCTTCCGTGACGCCTCGATGACAACGATCCGAAAGCGGGTGGCTGGCGGGGAGGTGCATCGATCGCGCCTGCCAGCCTGGAAGTCGCGCCCCGCCTCGCGGGCGCAGACAAAAACGGGCGCTCCCCTTTGAGAGGCGCGCCCTGAGTGCGTTCCGGTCTCGGGAAGGAACGTGTCGACCTGCTATGACTTCACGCCGGCGTGAACAAGGCGCCGCAAGTAAGAAGCCGGGCGTGTGTCCGTGTCATCGAAACGTCACATGTGTTAGGATGGAGGCGACGCGCCCATTGAGCGGGGAGGAAGGCATGGCCTCCATCGAGGAGATCGCGGCGACGCTGCGCAGCATCGCG
>CAXDNE010000286.1:0-9628 GCA_963990595.1 uncultured Methylobacterium sp. | reverse complement strand
CACTATCCTCTTCGTCGGCAGCGTCAGATGTGTATAAGAGACAGTCACAGTCCAAGAGCCCGCGCCGCGCGCCGGGCACACCCGATCCAGGGCACCGTCGCGCATCACGGTGAAGGCCGGCTTAAGAAGCGCCGCGTCGTGACCCGGCCCGTCGCCCGCCCCGGCAGGACAAGGACGACGCGGGCGGACTCGATCGACAGCTCTCGGCACCGACCACGACGTGGTGGAAGCGGCGGGATGTGGCGAAGGTATGGCTCGACGGCACCCCGCCGCCGCCTCGGGGCCTCCGGCCGGCACGCGGCGGCGCGGGTGTGCCCTGGAAGCCTCAGGCCTCGGCCCGGGCGCCCCCCAGCCGGGTCACGTGCCCCATCTTGCGGCCGGGCCGGGCCTCGCCCTTGCCGTAGAGATGCAGATGGGCGCCGGGCTCGGCCAGCAGGGCGTGCCAGTCGTCGGCCTGGGAGCCGATGAGGTTGCGCATCTCCACCGGCAGGCCGCCCACCCGGGCGGGATCGCCCAGCGGCCAGCCGCAGACGGCGCGGACATGCTGGGCGAATTGGGAGGTCAGGGCCCCCTCGATGGTCCAGTGGCCGGAATTGTGGACCCGGGGTGCGATCTCGTTGACCACGAGCCGCTCCGCCCCGTCCTCGCGGACCAGGAACATCTCCACGGCGAGCACGCCGACATAGTCGAGGGCATCGGCGATGCGCTTGGCGATGTCGAGGGCCGCGCGGCCCGTCTCCGGGGTCAGGCCGGGCGCCGGCACCCGGGTCAGCGCCAGGATGTGATCGCGGTGCTCGTTCTCGCACAGGTCGAAGGCCGCGAAGCTGCCGTCGCGGCCGCGGGCGCCCACCACCGAGACCTCGCGCTCGAACGGCACGAAGCCCTCCAGGATCAGCGGCGCGCCGCCGAACTCGGCGAACAGCGCGTTGCGGTCGCCCTCGGCGCGCTCGCGGAGCATGCGCTGCCCCTTGCCGTCGTAGCCGAAGCGGCGGGTCTTGAGCACCGCCGGCAGGCCGATCACCTCGATCGCCCGGTCGAGATCGTCCGGCGTGTCGACGGCCCGGAACGGGGCCGTCGGGATGCCCAGCCCGTTGATGAAGTCCTTCTCGGACAGGCGGTCCTGCGTGGTGGAGAGCGCCCGCGCGTTCGGGTGCAGGGGGGCGTGCCGGGCCAGGATGTCGGCGGTGGCGTGCGGGATGTTCTCGAACTCGTAGGTGACGACATCGACGCTCCGCGCGAAGGCGGCCAGCGCCTCGGCGTCGTCGTAGGCCGCGCAGGTGGTCCGTGCGGCCACGTCGAAAGCGGGGCTGTCTTGGTCGGGCGCGTAGACATGCACCTTGAGGCCGTAATTGGCCGCAGCGAGCGCGATCATGCGCCCGAGCTGTCCCCCGCCGACGATGCCGAGGATAGAGCCGGGGCCGAGGATCTTGTCCGTCACGAGGATGCTTCCGTCTCCGGCCGTTCGGCCACCGCCGCGGTCTGGGCCGCGCGCCACGCCTCGAGACGCTCCGCCACGCCCGGGTCGGAGAGCGCCAGGACCGAGGCGGCGAGGAGCGCCGCATTGACCGCCCCGGCCCGGCCGATCGCCAGCGTCCCCACCGGGATGCCGGCCGGCATCTGGACGATGGAGAGCAGGCTGTCCTGGCCGGACAGGGCCTTGGATTCCACCGGCACGCCGAAGACCGGCAGGCGGGTCATCGCCGCCGCCATGCCGGGCAGGTGCGCGGCGCCCCCCGCGCCGGCGATCACGACCTTGAGACCGGCCGCCACCGCGCCCTTGGCGAAGGCCACGAGCCGGTCGGGGGTGCGGTGGGCCGACACGATCCGCGCGTCGTAGGGCACGCCGAGCGCGTCGAGCGTCTCGGCGGCGTGCCGCATGGTCGCCCAGTCGGACTGACTGCCCATGATGATCGCGACCGGAGGCGACGCCATCGTTGATCCCGGCAAAAGAGGCCGCTTACAGGCGGTGCGGGCCCGCGGCAAGGCGGGCCCCGGAGGCGTCCACCGGCATCAGGCGATGATGTCCGGAGTGAGCGCATCCTCGATATGGAAAATGCGGTCGCGCAGCGTGAGCTTGCGCTTCTTCAGGCGCTGGATCTGGAGCTGGTCCCCGGCGACGCTGCGCTCCAGCGCCTCGATGGCGCTGTCGAGGTCCCGATGCTCCTCGCGCAGCCGAGCCAGCTCGGCCAGGAGGTCCGACTGCGCGCTCTCACCCGACTCTTCCGCCATCGTCACCTGCGGACCCGAAGACCGTTCACTGCCCGAGAGCATGCGTCACGCCCAGGCGCCGGACAAGCCGGCGCGGCAAGCATTCGTGAGACTTAGCCGCAGAAAACGTTTCGACAGGTCCGGCGTCCTGTGCCAATCTCGACATGTCGAAACGATGACAGGAGATTCGGCTCATGTCGCTGCAGACGCATCTGAACCAACTCGCCCGGAAGCACGAAGCCCTCGAGCGTGAGATTCAGGAAGCGATCCACAGGCCTTCGGCAAACGACCTCCATATTGCCGAGATGAAGCGACGGAAACTCCTTCTCAAGGACGAGATCAACAGGCTCCAGACGAACGGCGAGACGCTGCACTGAGCCCCCGGATCCGTCCGCGCAGATAGCGGATCCAGCACGACACAGGCCGTCGCACCGGGACCCCGGGGCGGCGGCTTTCTTGTGGTTCTCGTCGTCCACGCGGAGCCGCCCTCCGCGCCGCGCCCCCTGACCGGCGCGATCGGCCGTCCCGGAACAATCCGCGTCGGGCGTGACCACCCCGCCTCCCCCGCGCGCGCGAATCGGCTAATCTGCCCGCGCCGCCGGAGAGCGGCCCCGAGGGAACGCCCAGCCGATGACGAACGCCAGCCTTCCCGGCCGCTATCCCGGTCTCTACGAGGCGGCGAGCCGCGATCCGGAGGCGTTCTGGCTCGAATCCGCCCGGGCGCTCGACTGGACGCGGGCGCCGGAGCGGGCCTTCGCGCCGGAATCCGGCCCCTACGGCCGCTGGTTCCCGGATGGCATCCTCAATGCCTGCCACAACGCGGTGGACCGCCACGCCGACGGGGCGCGGGCCGATCAGGTCGCGATCCGTTACGATTCTCCCGTCACCGGCACGAAGCGGGGCATCACCTACCGCGCATTGCGCGACGAGGTGGCGGTGCTCGCCGCCGTGCTCGCCGGGATGGGGGTCGGCAAGGGCGACCGGGTGATCCTGTACATGCCGATGGTGCCGGAGGCCCTGTTCGGGATGCTGGCCTGCGCCCGGCTCGGCGCGGTCCATTCGGTGGTCTTCGGCGGCTTCGCGGCCCATGAACTGGCCGTGCGGATCGAGGACGCCACCCCCAAGGTGGTGCTGGCGGCCTCCTGCGGCATCGAGCCGAACCGGGTGGTCGCCTACAAGCCGCTCCTCGACGCGGCCATCGCCGCCTCCAGCCACAAGCCCGAATCCTGCCTGATCCTCCAGCGCCCGCAATGCGCCGCCGCGCTGGTGCCGGGGCGCGATCGCGACTGGGCCGAGACCGTCGCCGCCGCCCGGGCGGCGGGGCAGCGGGCGGATTGCGTACCGGTGGCCGCCACAGACCCGCTCTACATCCTCTACACCTCGGGCACGACCGGGAAGCCGAAGGGCGTGGTGCGCGATACGGGCGGCTACCTCGTCGCCCTGGCGTGGTCGATGCCCAACCTCTACGGCGTCCAGCCCGGCGAGACCTATTTCTGCGCCTCCGACATCGGCTGGGTCGTCGGCCATTCCTACATCGTCTACGCGCCGCTGCTGCACGGCTGCACCACGATCCTGTACGAGGGAAAGCCCGTCGGCACGCCCGATGCCGGCGCCTTCTGGCGAGTCGTCTCGGAATACGGGGTCGTCTGCCTGTTCACCGCGCCGACGGCGCTCCGCGCCATCAAGAAGGAGGATTCCGCCGGCGCCCGCATCGCCGAGTACGACCTCGCGGGCTTCCGCAGCCTGTTCCTGGCCGGGGAGCGCGCCGATCCCGACTCGGTCGCCTGGGCCGAACGGGTGCTGAACCGGCCGGTCATCGACCATTGGTGGCAGACCGAGACCGGCTGGCCGATCGCCGGCAACCCGCTGGGGCTCGGCCTTCTGCCGGTGAAGCACGGCAGCACCTGCGTGCCGATGCCGGGCTACCGGGTCGCGGTGCTGGACGAGGGCGGCAAGCCGGTCCCGGCCGGCACGATGGGCACGATCGCGATCCGCCTGCCCCTGCCCCCCGGCTGCCTGCCGACGCTCTGGGGCTCGGACGACCGGATGCGGTCGAGCTATCTCTCCACCTTCCCGGGCTACTACGACACCTCGGATGCCGGGGTGATCGACCAGGACGGCTACATCACGGTCCTCGGGCGCACCGACGACATCATCAACGTCGCGGGCCATCGCCTGTCGACCGGCGGCATGGAGGCGGTGCTGGCCGCCCACCCGGACGTGGCGGAATGCGCGGTCATCGGCATCCGCGACGCCGTGAAGGGGGAGGTGCCCTGCGGGTTCGTGGTGCTCAAGGCCGGCGTCGACCGGCCCACCGAGGCGATCGAGCGGGAACTCATCACCAAGGTCCGCGACGAGATCGGCCCGGTGGCGGCCTTCAAGCTGGCGCTGACCGTGCCGCGGCTGCCCAAGACCCGCTCGGGCAAGATCCTGCGGGCCACCATGAAGCGCATCGCCGACCACGAGCCCTGGACCATGCCGGCGACGATCGACGACGCCACGGCCCTCGACGAGATCGGCGAGAGCCTGAAGGGGCGGGGGATCGGCGCTGGCTGAGGCAGGCCGCGCGCGACCGGCCCCGTCCTTCGAAGCCCTCCGTTTCGGACAGCGCACCCTGCTGGATCGCCCGGTCGCGGCGGGGCGGCTGCGTGCCCGTGCCTTGCGGATTCCCATCCATTACCCATCTCTAGACCATCCAACCGGATGGCCTGAGGATGTTTCAGCCGATGACCGACCCTGCGCGCGAGCCCCGCCCGAAGCTTCCGGACAGCGAGAAGATCACGGTCAACCTCGGCTTCGTCGATCTCGGACGCGTCGACCTGATGGTGCGCGACGGGTTCTACGCCAACCGCGCCGACTTCATCCGCACCGCCGTGCGCAATCAGCTCGACCGGCAGGAGGAGGCGGTCCGCCAGTCGGTGGCCCGCCGCCAGTTGCGCCTCGGGATCGCGCAGTATTCGCGGGCCGACCTGGAGGCGGCCCGGGATTCCGGCGTGCCGCTGCACATCCAGGTTCTGGGCCTCGCCACCATCGCGGGCGAGGTCACCCCTGAACTGGCCCGGGCCGCCATCGCCTCCGTGGAGGTTCTCGGCACCTTCCAGGCCAGCCCTGCGGTCAAGGCGGCGCTCGCCGACCGGACCGCCTGAACCCCTAACCCATTCCGGTCGCGCAGGCGGATGATCCGACCAGCCGGCCCCGAGACGCAGGAAGGATCGGCCCGATGTTCCGCTTTCCCAAAATCGACCTCTCCAAGATCGACTTCTCCAAGATCGACCTTCCCCAGATCGACCTCTCCAAACTCGACCGCTCGGGATTTTCCATGCCGGGGGCCGGACCCTCCGGGCTCGGCGCCCAGCCGGGTGATCGCGCGGCCCGCGCCGCGCGGCTGACGGCCGCGATGGCCCGGCTCCAGCGCGAGCGGGCCGCCGCCTTCGCCCGCTGGGCGCAGACGCGCGGCGAGGCCCGCGCTCCGTCGGATCCGGCCGGCGGCTCCGGGGCAACCCTCGACATGGAGGCTCCGGCCACGCCCGGCGGGACGTGGACGGCGCCCGACTGGACCGGCGCCGCGGAGCCGGGACAGGAAGCCCCGGCGGGCATCGATCTGGCGGCGATGCTGCGCGCGCTGCGCGAGGCCCGTCCGGCAAGGCGCGGCACCCCGGTCCCGGTTCCCCCCGGCGCCCGGTTCGAGGATCGGGTCTTCACCGGCACCGCCGGCAGCCGGCACTACAAGGTCTACGTCCCGAGCGGCTACACGGGGCAGTCCCTGCCGCTGGTGGTGATGCTGCACGGCTGCACCCAGGACCCGGACGATTTCGCCGCGGGCACGCAGATGAATGCTCTGGCCGAGGCGCAATCGTTCCTGGTCGCGTACCCGGCGCAGTCCCAGGCGGCGAACATGCAGCGATGCTGGAACTGGTTCGCGGCGGACGACCAGAAGCGCGAGGGCGGCGAGCCGGAGCTGATCGCCGGCATCGCCCGGGCGGTCATCGCGGAATTCTCGGCCGACCCGGCCCGCGTCTACGCCGCGGGTCTCTCGGCCGGCGGGGCCGCGGCGGCGATCCTGGCGGCGACCTACCCGGACCTGTTCGCGGCGGTCGGGGTCCATTCCGGGCTCGCCTGCGGTGCCGCCCGCGACATGCCCTCGGCCTTCGCGGCGATGAAGGGGCAGGGCGCGGTCACGGGACGTAACCGGCAGGCGGTGCCCACCATCGTGTTCCACGGCGACGGCGACCGCACCGTGCATCCCGACAACGGCGATCAGGTTCTGGCCCAGGCCGGGGCGTCTCCGGGCCTCACCGAGACGGTCACGGAGGGCACGAGCCCGGGCGGCATGGCCTATACCCGCACAATCCGCAGCGACGCGTCCGGCCGACCGGTCCTGGAGCATTGGCGCCTGCGCGGCGCCGGCCATGCCTGGTCGGGTGGCAGCGCGGCCGGATCCTATACCGAGCCGCGGGGGCCGGATGCGAGCCGGGAGATGATCCGCTTCTTCCTGGCCCACGCGCAGGATGTGCCGTCCCGCACCTGATGGCGCGCGGGCACTTGGGCGGCACGGCGCACGCGCCGCCCAAGTGAGTCGCTCAAGTGAGTCGCTCAAGTGAGTCGCCCAAGCGCTGAGCGCGGCGACGCTCAGTCGGCGTCCGGGCCGTCCTGATCATCGTCGGGATCGACGACCGGCGCCGACCGGGCCAGGGCCGGCGCGTAGGCGTCCGGGGTCGGGCCCGTGGAGACCGAAGCCGGCACGCGCTGCGCGTTCGGCTCGGACGGGATCAGCGTCGCGGTGGCCGCGACGAGGCCGGCGAGCGAGCGCACGTCCTGGGGCTGGCGCGGGTCGCGGGAGATCAGCGTCGCCTCCCGCTGGAGGCGCAGGTTGCAGGCCTGGGAGGGCAGGCCGCCCTCCGGCGTGCAGGCATCGTGGCGGGCACAGGCCGCGTCCAGGGCGTCGATCGGCGGCAGCGGCGCGTTGTTGCCCGGACCGCAATAGTTGCCGTGGATCAGCATCTTCGGTCCGCCGAAGGCGGCCGGCTGGGCGTAGGACGGGGCCGCGAGGGCGGCGCAGCCTGCGGCCAGGATGAACGGGGCGGCAAGTCTCGTGAGCATCATGATCAGGACCTCGGGCGATCTCGCCCCCTCAGGCGGCTCGCGTCGGGCGCCAAGCAGCGGTGACAGGCCGGGAAACGGATGCGCCGACCGGCGGGTTCCCGGCTGGCCGCCCGGTGCGGCCGTGCGGCATGGGTGTCCGGCATGGTGCCGCAGCATGGTGCTGCGGCATGGCGGCCCCGTCCTGCCGTGCTGGCGGCCGCCCCCGTCCTGCGCCACATAGGCGGGACATCTCCGGAGCCGCCCATGACCGCAGCCACACCCGCACGCCTGTTCGAACCGCTGACGCTCGACGCGCTCACCCTCGAGAACAGGATCCTGATCGCGCCGATGTGCCAGTATTCGGCTCGGGACGGCGAGGCCACGGACTGGCACATGATGCATCTCGGCCAGCTCGCCATGTCGGGGGCCGGGCTGCTGACCCTGGAGGCCACCGCGGTCTCCCCCGAGGCGCGGATCACCGCCTGGGATCTCGGCCTGTACAACGACGGCTGCGAGCGGGCCCTGGCCCGCGTGCTCGACGCCGTGCGCGAATACGCGCCGATCCCGATCTGCATCCAGATTGCCCATGCGGGCCGCAAGGCGTCGAGCGAGGCGCCCTGGGCCGGCGGCCAGCAGATCCCGCCGGAGCATCCCTACGGCTGGCGCACCGAAGCGCCCTCGGCCGTGGCGCACGGGGAGGGCGAGGTCCCGCCCCATGCCCTCGACGCCGCCGACCTGAAGCGCGTCCGGGACCAGTTCGTGGCCACCGCCAAGCGCGCTGTCCGGCTCGGCATCGAGGCCGTGGAGCTGCACGGCGCCCACGGCTACCTGCTGCACCAGTTCCTGTCGCCGATCGCCAACAAGCGCACCGACGCCTACGGCGGCAGCCTCGAGAACCGCATGCGCTTCCCGCTGGAAGTCTACGACGCCGTGCGCGACGTCGTCCCGGCGGGCAGCCCCGTCTGGCTGCGCGTCTCGGCGACCGACTGGGTCGAGGACGGCTGGGACCTCGACGAGACCGTGGAACTGGCCCGGGCGCTGAAGCGGGCGGGCTCGCCGGCCCTCCACGTCTCCACGGGCGGCGTCTCGCCGAAACAGGCGATCAAGCTCGGCCCGGGCTACCAGGTGCCCCATGCCGAGCGGATCAAGGCCGAGACCGGTCTGACCACCATCGCGGTGGGGCTGATCACCGAGCCGCGCCAGGCGGAGACGATCCTGCAGGAGGGCAGGGCGGACGCGATCTCCCTGGCCCGCGCCATGCTGTACGATCCCCGCTGGCCCTGGCACGCGGCCGCCGAGCTCGGCGCGCGGGTGCGCGCCCCCAAGCAGTACTGGCGCTCCCAGCCGCGGGAGTACAAGGACCTGTTCAAGGACACGGCCTTCGGGCAGCGCTGAGGGCGGCCTCCGGCCTCGTCCGAGGGGGGCGCGCTCAGGGGCCCGACTTCCGGGGATGTCCACATCTCCCCCTCATCCTGAGGGGGCGGATCGGAGCGCCCGGGCCGGACCCGCCTCAGCGCGGCACCGCTCCGACCAGCGGTCCGAGCGGCCTGCTGATGTCCGACCGGCCGAGATTCGGCGCGTAGAGACTCGAGACCGACCCGTCCAGGAACAGGGCGTTGCGGCATCCGAGATCGTCGCGGAACAGCCGCGCGAAGGCTCCGAAGGTGACCGGACGCTCGGAGATGGCGAAGAGCGCGACGTGTCCGTCGGCGGGCACGCCGACGCCGTTGCGGATCTTCTGGCTCGGCCCGTCGGCCGCGATCTTCGGATGGATCTGCCCGTCGATCACCAGCATCGGGCCGGATTGCGTGGCGTAATCCGGGTGGAGCTTTGCCCGGAGATAGCGGGCGGTGTCGAGCACGCCCGCACGCTCGCCCTTCACCCAGAACACGCCGTTGGGCTTGAGGTGGAAATTGCCCGGCCCGTCCGCGGTGGAGACGCGCTTCATCTCGCGCCCGTCCTCGACATAGAGGCCCACGGGAGCCTGATCCTTGTCGTACATGCCGGCATTCATCGCGAAGCTGAGGCGGCCGCCCTGCGCCGCGGCGAGCGTTCCCAGGGAGCCGTAGGGCCGCCCATCCGGCTGGAGCCAGAACAGCCGCAGCCGCTGCCGCCGCAGGTCGATCGTGCAGACCGTGAAGGTTTCGCCCTGGGCCTCGACGGCCCGGCACGGCTCCGGTCCGGCCGACACCCCCGCGGCCCAGGCCGGTGCGGCCAGCGTGAGGAGGGCGATCAACAGGGCATAGGCCGGGCGCATCGTCATCTCTCGTTCCGTGCTGCGCGGAGATTGGGCTGTCTCTTATACACATCTCCGAGCCCACGAGACAAGAGGCAATCT
>CAXDNE010000285.1:0-9671 GCA_963990595.1 uncultured Methylobacterium sp. | reverse complement strand
GGGCGGGGAGCGCGCGGGCGACGGGACGACGGGGCCCCGGGCCGGGACGACCGCGCCGGGGGCGATCCTGTCGGGGACGGTCCTGTCGGGGACGACCTCCGCCGTCCGGTCGCGCGCGCTCGCGGGGGACGGGATCGTGTCCACGGTCATGGAGGCGTGCCCCGGAACGGCGCCGCGCCGTGGGGGGGCACACCGGAACGATCGGCGCCGGTCGCGCCCGCGGCGTCGGCCTCCGCATCCTCCGGGGATGACAGCACCGTGCCGGTGATCGGCTCGACCCAGGTCAGGTGGTCGCGCAGCGCGACGACGCCCGGAACACTCTCGACCGCCGCGCGCACGGCGCCCCGTTCGCGCTCGTCGGTGAGCCAGCCGCGCAGCTCGACCGTCCCGCGCGCGACGGCGACCTCGATCGTGGCCTTCGGGATGCAGACGGCGCGGTCGAACGCGGCGAGGATGTCCTGACGGATCTCGGCGTCGCTGCGGCCGCCGGCGGGACCCTCCGCCGCCAGGGCGGCCCCGAGGGCCCGGACGATGTCGGCCCGGCTGACCATCCCGACGACCGAGCCTCCGCGCAGGACGGGGACCCGCTTGATCCGGGACCGCATCAGGGTCTCGATGATCGCCTGCAGGGCGGTGTCTTCCGTGACGGTGATCACCGGGCTGGACATCACCGCCTCGGCCCGCCGGCCGTGCGCATGGGTGTATTCCTCGGCGAGGGTCCCGGGGCTGCGCAGATACTGGATCCAGCGCGGCGTGCGGCGTTCGGTGCCGAGTTCGGCCCGGCGGAGCAGATCGCTCTCGGTCAGGATCCCGACGAGCGCGCCCTGCGCATCGATGACCGGCAAGCCGCCGACATCGGCTTGGAGCATGAGGTCGATCGCACGCCGGAGGGGCGTCTCGGGGCAGACGCTGACGACGGGCGCCGACATGATCTGACGCGCGCGGATCGGGTGCGGCTCCGGATCCGATCGATCGCGCGCGGCGGGCGGCAGGACATCGGGCGACGGGGCCCGATCCGGATCACGGGTGAGCCCTGGCATGGATGACCTCTCGGATTGGGATCGGTGGGCCGACGCGGCCGCCGCATCCTGCCGCGCGCCGGACCGATCCGCGGACCGGCAGCACGCCGCAGGACGCCGCGGTCACCCGAGCAGGTTGTGCATCCCGGCGACTGGCCTGCTTTGCGTTGGATCAAGCGGGGTCCGAGGCGCGCCGACCCGCGCGTCGCAGGCGCGGCGTCTCAGGTGACCGGCCCCTGCGCGGGGGCGCGTAGGGCGCGCGCGTCGGAGTCATCGCGCAGCTCGCCGCGCATCGCGGCGATCTCGGGCGCGCGATGCTGCAGCACGGCCGAGCGCCGGATCTTCAGGGTCGGCGTGAGGAAGCCGTTCTCGACCGTCCACGGCTCGCCCAGCAACCGGACCGCGCCGACCTGGGCGGCCGGCGGGAACGACCGCAGGAGCGCGGCGATCCGGTCGAGGGCGGCCCGGCGGGCGGGCGCCGCGTCGCGCGCAGCGGCGTCGTCCGGATCCAGGCCGAGTTCGGCCGCGAACGGCCGCCAGGCCTGCGGCGCGACCACAACCAGCGCCGTCGCGCGCGGCTGGCCGTCGCCGACCAGCAGAACCTGCCGGAACAGGGGATCCTGCCGGATCGCCGTCTCGATCCCGTCGGGCCAGATCTTCTCGCCGTTCGACAGGACGATGCCGTCCTTCCGGCGCCCCCGGAAGACGAGCCGGCCCGCATCCAGCGTGCCGAGATCGCCGGTGTGCAGCCAGCCGTCGCGCAGCGCCTCCGCGCTCTGGTCGGGAAGCCCCCAATAGCCGCGCATCACGCCGGGTGAGCGCACCAGGATCTCGCCGGCCTCGGAGATGCGCAGCGCGATCCCGGGCAGCGGCGGCCCGACGGAGCCGGGAACCGTCGTGCCCGGGCGGAAGCCCGTCACCGCGCCGGCGGCCTCGGTCAGCCCGTAACCCTCGACGAGCGGGAAGCCGAGGCTGAGGCAGAAGCGGGCGATCTCCGGTGCGAGCGGCGCACCGCCGGAGACCGCCAGGCGCACGCGACCGCCGAACGAGGCGAAGATCGGCGCCGCGACCACCCGGCGCAGCAGACGGCAGAGCAGGGCCGCGTACGGACCGACGCGACGTCCGTCGCGCTCCGCTTCGTAAACCTGCCACCCGCGCGCGAGCGCCCGATCCAGCAGCCAGCGCTTGACCGGGCTGCCGCCGGTGCGCGCCCGCACGGTCTCGTACAGGCGGTCGAGCAGGCTCGGCACCACCAGGAGGATGGTCGGACGGGCGACGAGGAGATCCTCCCGAACCTGCTCGACGGAGCGTGCGAACACGACCCGGGCTCCGAGCACCAGCGGCAGGTAACAGCCGACGACCCGTTCGAAGATGTGGGCCAGGGGCAGGTAGGACAGGAACACGTCCCGGTCGGTGCCCGGATTCCGCTCCAGGACCGCGCGCGCGACACCGATCAGGTTGCGATGCGTCAGCATCACGCCCTTGGGCCGGCCGGTCGTCCCGGAGGTGTAGACGATCGTGGCGAGCGTGTCGGGATCGGGGGGCGGCGCCTGTCCCGACCGGGGATCGCGGGCGGCGAGCCAGTCCGCGAGCGCGCGGACGCGCCCGCGTTCGGGCGGCGGCGCGGGCACCTCCGCGCCCTCGACGACGATCACGCGCCGCACCGCGGGCGCGGCACCGGGGCCGAGGCTCTGCCAGGCCAGAAGACTCGGCGCGACCAGGAGGACGGCCCCCGAATCGGCCAGGATCGCGTTCAGGTTTGCGGGCGCATCGTTCGGGAAGAGCGGCACCACGACGAGGCCGAGCGCCAGCGCGGCCTGGTCGAGGCAGACCCATTCGAGGCTGTTCGGCAGCCAGAGCGCGACCCGGTCGCCGGCCCGCAGCCCCTCGGACGCCAGGGCCGCGCGCCGCTCCGCGACGCGCTCCGCCACCGCCGCCCAGCTCCACGGCAGGAAGGCGCCGGCCCGGCTGTCGAAGGCGACATAGGCGGTCGCCGCCGGCCGCCGCCGCGCCTGATGCCCGAGCAGCCCCGGGATGGTGGTTCCGGTGGCAGGGGCCGGATCGTCGCGGGGGTCGGGCGGAGGCGCGGGCATCCGATCAGGCCGCCGTCGCGGAGGCGCGGGGAACCGGGCCGGCCTGATCGGCCAGATCCGGTTCTCCGCCCTGCGCGAGGATGGCCTCGCGGGCGGCGTCGCGCAGGCGCACCGCGGCGTGGAAATCGTCTCCCCCCGGCATGATCGGCGCCCCGACATGGAGTCCGACCGCGCCGCGATGCGGGAACCACTGATCGGCCCGCAGGATCGAGCGCGTGCCAGCGATGGTGAGCGGCACGACCGGGACATGGGCCCGACAGGCGGCCTGGAAGGCGCCGAGGTGAAACGCCAGCAGGCCGGGACTGCGCGTGAAGGTCCCCTCCGGGAAGACGACGATCTGTTCGCCCGCCCGCATGCGGCCCAGCACCGCCTCCGCGTCGGCGACGCCCGCGGCCTCGCCGCGGTGGACGAAGGCGGTGCCCAGGCGCCGCAGGAACGGACCCGCGATGCGCTGGTCGGCCAGTTCCTGCTTGGCGAGGAAGACCGGGCATCCCGGCAGGATCGCGGTGAGCACGAGGGCGTCGAGGTAGCTCGCGTGGTTCGCGACCAGGACCGCCGCGCTCTCCCGGGGGATCGCGCCACCGCCGACGGTCGGCGGCGTGCCGGTCAGGCGCAGGAAGGTGCGCGCCGCATGGCGCAGCACGGCGTGGCGCCAGGTCCTGGACGGCAGCGCGAGGACGAGGAGCCAGACGAGCAGGCCGAGGAGGACGAGGATTGCCCACCAGCCGGCGGCATAGGCCAGCTCGGCGGCCCGGCGGCCGGCCCGGCGCAGCCGGATGGCGAGGGCGGCACGGGCCATCCGGAGCACGAGGAGGCCCGTGTCCGGCGTCGATCGCGCGAAGCCGCCCGCCTCGTAGCGGGCGCGGGCGGCCGCCCGCCGGATCTTCCCGCTGGACGTCTTCGGCACCGCGTGCGGCGGACACAGGAGGATCTCGTCGGGCGGCTGTTCGAGCACGCCGGCGAGCCGGTCGGTGACCGCGCGCCTCAGATCGGCGCGCGCGCCCGGATCCTCGAGACGCGTCTCGGCGACCAGGATCAGGCGCTCGGTGCCCGAGTCCGGATCCGGGCTCGCGAAGGCCGCGATGCAGCCTTTCCGGATCCCCGGGACCGTGCCGGCGATCTCCTCGAGCTCGTGCGGATAGATCTTCCGCCCGGCCCGGATGATGATGTCCTTGGTCCGGCCGGTGACGTAGACGTCGCCCCCGGCGATGTAGGCGAGGTCGCCGCTGTTGAGCCACGCGCCGTCGAACAGGGTGCGGTTCTTCTCGGGGCTGCGGAAATATCCCGTCGTCGCGGAGGGCCCCTTGAACTGCAGACGGCCCTCGACGCGCTCGGGGACTTCCCGGCCCGCCTCGTCGACGATGCGGATCTGGTGGCCGGGCAGGGGCCGCCCGCAGGCCACCGCCGCCATGAGGCGGGTGGCCCGCGCGTCCGCGCGGCGGGCGACACCCTCGCGCGAGAGGGCGTCCCGGTCGATCCGGTCGACGAGCGGGCCGCGGCCGAGGGGCGGGAAGGCGAGGCCGACGGCGCATTCGGCAAGTCCGTAGACCGGTGCCAGAGCGGTCGGCCGCAGCCCATAGGGCGCGAAGCGTTGCGCGAAGCGGGCCAGCGTGTCGGCGCCGATCGGCTCGGCGCCGTTCGTGAGGACCCGCAGCGAGGACAGGTCGAGCCCGGCCAGATCCTCGTCCTCCAGGGTCTTGAGGCAGAGTTCGTAGGCGAAGTTGGGGGCCGACGAGATCGTGCCGCGGTGCCGGTGGATCGCCCAGAGCCAGCGGCCCGGATCGGCCAGGAAGGCCAGCGGCGGCATGATGACCGCGGGGGCGCCGTAGTAGAAGCTTCCGAGCCAGCAACCGATCAGGCCCATATCGTGGTACAGGGGCAGCCAGCTCACCATGATGTCGGCGGAGGACGCCTCGATCACGTCCCCCATGGCGCGGATATTCGCCAGCAGGTTGGCGTGGGTGAGGACCACGCCCTTCGGGTCGCCGGTGCTCCCCGAGGTGTACTGAATCAGCGCGACGCTCGCGCCGGTCGCGGGCGCGACCTCGCTGAGCGCCGAGGCGCCGGCGAGGTCGCCGGGCGCGGCCACCTCGCGCAGGGCCGGCACCCGATCCTGCAGCAGCTCAGCGAAGGCCTCGATCTCGCGGTCCGCGACGAGGATCCGGGGCTCCGCATTGGCGAGGATATGGGCTTGCCGCTCCAGGTGATCCGCGATCTGGCTGCGCCGGAACGGGGGATAGAGCGGCACCGGTATGCCGCCCGCCATCAGGATGCCGAAGAACACCGGGAAGAAGTCGGACCCGGTCGGGAGCATGAGCGCGACCCGGTCGCCGGGCGCGAGGCCGCGCTCCCGCAGGCCGGCCGCGCAGGCGCGCGCCTGCCGGTCGAGGGCGGCGTAGGTGAGGACGGTCTCGCCTTCGGTCTCCAGGCAGAGTCGCAGGTGCGGCCGGTCGGGATGACGGCCGACATGGAAGGCGAGGGCGTCGAGCAGGGTCTCGGCCTGCCGCGGCTCCTCGGCGGCCGGCAGGGAATCCGCCGGTCCGGAGCGGGCAACCGGGCGCACCGTCGGACCCGCGGCCTCGATCGCCGCCAGGATGTCGGCCGGGGACGCGGCCTCGCCGATCAGCCTGTCCGGCAGGGTGACCTTGAAGGCCCGCGCCAGCCGCCTGAGGAGCTCCGCCCGGCTGAGGCTGTCGAGGGCGAGATCCCGCGCCAGATCGCTGTTCAGGTCGACGGGCGGCGCCGAGGCTGCATGGGGGTGCAGTTCGGCCAGGAGCGCACGGATCTCGTCGAGGAGGATCGTGGCCCTCGGGCTCGGCTGAGAGCCCGGCGTCTCACTCTGTGCCGGGGCATCGGTGCTCACGGGGCGATTCTCGCGTTGCGCTCCCCGGCCGGTCCGCAGGCCTTCCCCAAGCCTGCCCGTCGCGGCCGCCCCCGGCCTTGATCTGGCTCAACGCCCGATCGGGCTGGTCTTCAGACGGGCGGGAACGGGCTCGGCAGGCCGTCCCGCAACGGGGCCGCGATCCGGATCCGGGCCTACGCCTCCGCCTGGAGGTCTTCCGCGAGATCGAGCGCGATCGTTCTCACCGACGGCAGGCACGGATTGGAGTTGTCCCGCCGCCACGCGAGCCGCAGCTCCGGCCGGGCGGTTGCGGGCAGATCGATCGGCCGGAGCCGGATCTCCGCCATGCTGTTGCCCCGGGCGCTCGCCGGCACCAGCGCGACGCCGATGCCCGCTCCGACGAGCGCCAGCATGGCATGGAGCTGGTTCACCCGCTGCACGATCCGCGGCTCCACGGACCCATCCTCGAAGAGGGTGTTGAGCAGGTCGATGAAGTAGCGCCCCCCTCTGGGCGACCAGGTGACGAAGGCTTCGCCGTCGAGATCCCGCAGGATCGGCACGCGGCCGGTCGCCAGGCGGTGCCCGCGGGGCACGGCGAGGAGAAGGCGCTCGCTCACGAGCGGCGCGGTCGCGATCACCGTCTTGGGGTCCTGGAGCACCGAGGCCGGCCGCAGGATCGCGAGGTCGGTGCGGTTCTCGTCGAGCGCCCGGATCTGCTCGTCGGACACCATCTCCTCGAGCACGAGGTCGACCTCGGGCAGCACGGCGCGGACATGGGCGACGACGCGGGGCAGCGTCCGGTAGGCCGAGGCCGCGGTGAAGCTCAGGCGGATCACCCCGTTCTCGCCCCGCGCGGCGCGTTGCGTGATGCGGGCGGCGCTCTCGGCGGCGGCCAGAACCCGGTAGGCTTCCGCCAGGAACGTGCGGCCGGCCGGGGTCAGCCGGACCGCCCGGGTCGTGCGCTCGAGGAGCGTCACGCCGAGCGTCTGCTCCAGCATCTGGATCTGCCGCGAGAGCGGCGACTGGGTCAGATTGAGCTTCGCCGCCGCCCGGCCGAAATGCATCTCCTCGGCGACGGCCACGAAACTGCGCGCGTGGCCAAGATCGAACATTGATGCAGGATCAGGGATAATCCAGCCAAAATCAACGTTGGACGCATTGAACGCACGATCCTATCCCGGAGGAAACGCCGTACGCACGCAACAGGGAGTGGAACCGATGCCGCGGATGACCCCGGCCGAGATGGCCCGCACATTGGGCTCGGGCCTGCTCTCCTTCCCGGTCACACATTTCCGCGACGATCTCAGCTTCGACGAGGGCGCCTACCGGGACAATCTCAGCCGCTTGGCCGACTACAAGGTCTCGGGCCTGTTCGCCGCCGGCGGGACCGGCGAGTTCTTCTCGCTGACGCCCGCCGAGATCGACCGCGTCCTGCGCGCCGCCGTCGCGGAAACCCGCGGCCGGGTGCCGGTCATCGCCCCGACGGGCTAGGGCACGGCCCTCGCCGTCGACCTCGCCCGGGCGGCCGAGGCCGCGGGCGCGGACGGCCTCCTGCTGCTGCCGCCCTATCTCGTCGGCTCCGAGCAGGCGGGCCTGGCCGCCCATATCGAGGCCGTCTGCCGCGCCACCGCGCTCGGCGTCATCGTCTACAACCGCGCCAACGCCCAGCTCAACGAGCAGACCCTGGCCGGGCTGTGCGAGCGCTGCCCGAACCTCGTCGGGTTCAAGGACGGCGTCGGCGATGTCGAATTGATGACGCGGATCTATGCCGGCCTCGGCGACCGCCTCACCTATATCGGCGGCCTGCCGACCGCCGAGACCTTCGCGCTGCCGTACCTGGAGATGGGCGTCACCACCTACTCCTCGGCCATCTTCAACTTCCTGCCCGAATGGGCGCTCGCCTTCTACGACGCGGTCCGCCGACGCGACCGCGACGCCGTCTACCGGGAGCTGCGCGATTTCGTGCTGCCCTACATCGCGATCCGCAATCGCAAGCGCGGCTACGCGGTCTCGATCGTCAAGGCGGGCATGACCGCCGTCGGCCGCCACGCGGGTCCCGTACGCCCGCCGCTCACCGCGCTGGACGCCGCGGAATGCGCCGAACTCACGGCCCTGATCGGCGACCGCCGCTGAGACCGCGGCTGAGCCCCGGCCGCCTCACCGACACAGAGCCGCCGAGCCAACGGCGGCCCGACGCGCCGCCTGGACGCAACCGGGCGACACCAAGCCAGGGAGACCGTCCATGAGTGCCACTCCAAGCGGCACGGCGAGCGCCGCGCTCGACGTTGCCGACGCGGCGCGCCGCACCCGCGTCCGCCTGCTGATCGTGCTGATGCTGTTCGCCGCGACCACGATCAACTACGCCGACCGCGCCACCATCTCGATCGCCGGTCCCGGCATGGCCAAGGAACTCGGCCTCTCGCCGGTTCAGATGGGCTATGTCTTCTCGGCCTTCGCGTGGTCCTACGTGCTGGCCCAGATCCCCGGCGGCTGGCTTCTCGACCGCTACAGCGTGAAGTGGGTCTACGCGGCGGCCATCGCCCTCTGGTCGGGCTTCACCCTGCTCCAGGGCGCGGTCGGCTTCTTCAGCGGCCTCACCGCCGTCGTGCTGCTGTTCACCCTGCGCCTGGCGGTGGGCCTCACCGAGGCGCCCATCTTCCCGGCCAATGCCCGGATCGTCGCCGCGTGGTTCCCGGCCCGCGAGCGCGGCATGGCCTCGGCCTTCTTCAATTCGGCCCAGTACTTCGCCACGGTGCTGTTCACGCCGCTCATGGCCTGGATCGTCCACAATTTCGGCTGGCACCACGTCTTCACCAGCATGGGCCTGCTCGGCATCGCCTTCGCGGCCCTCTGGCTGCAGATGATCCACAGCCCGAAGACCCACCCGTCGGTGAATCGGGCCGAGCGGGACTACATCGAGGCCGGCGGCGCGCTGCTCGACATGGATGGCCGGAGCGCGCAGGTGCAGGCCGATGCCGGCAGGACCCTGCGCCAGCTGCTCGCCAACCGCATGCTGCTCGGGATCTATATCGGCCAGTACTGCATCACGGTGCTGACCTACTTCTTCCTGACCTGGTTTCCGGTCTACCTCGTCAAGGAGCGTGGCCTGTCGATCCTGCAGGCCGGGTTCGCGGCGGTTCTGCCGGCGCTCTGCGGCTTCATCGGCGGCATCCTCGGGGGCGTCCTGTCCGACCTGCTGCTGCGGCGCGGCTTCTCGCTGACCGCTGCCCGCAAGATCCCGATCGTGGGCGGCATGCTGCTCTCGATGAGCATCATCGGCTGCAACTACGTCCAGGCGGATGCCGTCGTCGTCGGCCTGATGGCGCTCGCCTTCTTCGGCAAGGGGATCGGCGCCCTCGGCTGGGCGGTCGTCTCCGACACCTCGCCGCGGGAGAGCGGCGGCCTCTCGGGCGGCCTGTTCAACACCTTCGGCAACACCGCCGGCATCACCACGCCCATCGCGATCGGCTACATCGTGCAGGCGACGGGGTCGTTCGACGGCGCCCTGGTCTTCGTGGGCCTGAACGCCCTGGTGGCCTGCTTCTGCTACCTCGTGGTCGTCGGCGAGATCCGACGCGTCGAGCTCAAGGCGCGCTGACGCCGCGAACCGGGCCGTGGGGCCGCCGGTCGGGGATCCGGCCCGCCCCACGATCCGTCCCGATCCTCGCCTCGTAACCCCGGCCGCTGTCTCTTATACCCATATCCCAGCCCACCAGC
>CAXDNE010000284.1:0-9674 GCA_963990595.1 uncultured Methylobacterium sp. | reverse complement strand
GAGAGGGCCGCTTGTCTCGTGGGCTCGGAGATGTGTATAAGAGACAGGGCCGGGGTCGCGCCGACCTGCGAGAGCCGGTCGGCGGTGTTGCAGGCGCCGAGCGCGCCGGCGATCAGCGCGGCGGCGAGCGGATGGAGGACGGTGCGGCTGGCCATCGGGCGGTTACTCTTCGACGCGAACGGAGCGGGCGATCAGCGCAGGGAGGCGGTGGCCTGGACCGGCGCGGTGCCGGCGCCCTGCTGGGCCGCGGGACCGGGGCTCACCGAGACGCGGCCGGGTCCGATCACGGTGGTCTGCAGGATCTTCTTGGAGGCGACGTTCACCACGTTGACGACGGCGCCCATGCGGCCGCCCTCGTTGGCGATGCCGCGCATCGACAGGCTGATGCTCGGCGTTTCGTACACGATGGTCACGCTCTCGCCCCGGGTGACGAGTTCGGGCGGGGCGGTGTCGGAGATTCGGAGCACCGTGCCGGCCGCGAGGGCGTGCTGGGCGACCTCGCCCAGAACCGCGGTGACGCTGGGCTGCGCGTCGGCGGGCACCGCGTCGCGCGGGCGGCGCTCCGCGACGAGGTCGCCGGCCTTCACGGGTTCGCCGCGGGTGAGCGTGCGGGTCAGAACCGCCACCTCGCGCAGTTCGATGACCACGCCCGAGACCCGCAGCGACGCCTGCCGCTCGCCGAGGCTGACGAGCCCGGAGACCCTGCGGGAGCGTGGATCGTAGGTCAGGTCGAGGGCCGCGGCCTGCCCTTCGAGGTCCAGGGGCGCCAGGAGGGTCGGACCGTCGCCGTCGAACCGGACGGCCACGGTCCGCGGGTCGAGGCCGTAGCCGGTCTCCAGCCCGTGCTTGAGCGCCGCCTCGATCTCCGGCGGGCCGAGGCGGCGGGCCGCGCGCTGCACGGCGATCTGCAGCCGGCCTCCGGTCTCCAGGCCGGTGAGGCCGAGCGCGGCCGCCGCGTCGACGATGCGGCGGGTCTGGATCGTCCCTGTGGCGCCGAGGACGGGGGAGCGGAACAGCGGACGCCCGGCGAGCCCCGATGGCGCGCCCTCCACGAGGTCGGCGAGCGTGAGGACGTCGCCGCGGGCGGTGACGTCGCCGCGCAGGCGCAGGCCGTCCGCCCGCGCCATCGCGGGGATCGCCAGGGCGCCGAGCACCGCGAAGGTCAGGATGGCGAGCACCGCGCGCAGCACGACGGCGGTGCCGAGCGGCGCGACCCGGGGGCGGGCGCGACGCACGATCGGGCTGAGGTCGCTCGCATCCGCCGCGCCCATGCGGGGCAGACCGACGGTCTCGAAGGCGGGATCGGGGAGCATGCCGGCATACATGTTCAGGGACCTGGAGCGGGTGCGGATCGCGCGGTTAGCCGCGGAACATCTGCGTGGTGGTGGAGAGCATCTGGTCGGCGGCGGTCACGACCTTCGAGTTCATCTCGTAGGCGCGCTGCGCGGCGATGAGCGACGAGATCTCCGTGACGGCGTTGACGTTCGCCTCCTCCAGGTAGCTCTGCTGGAGGTTGCCGAAGCCCTCGGCGCCCGGCAGGCCGCTGATCGCCGGACCGGAGGCTGCGGTCTCGATGAACAGGTTGTCGCCGATCGCTTCGAGGCCGACCTTGTTGACGAAGCGCGACAGCTGGAACTGGCCGAGCGCCTGCGGGGCCGTCTGGCCCGGCAGCGTCGCCTGCACGGCACCGGTGGCGCTGATCGTCACCGCGGTCGCCGTCTGCGGCACGGTGATCGCCGGATCGAGCAGGTAGCCGTCCCGGGTGACGAGCTGGCCGGATGCCGAGAGGTCGAAGGAGCCGTCCCGGGTATAGGCGGTGCGGCCGTCCGGCAGGGTCACCCGGAAGAACCCCTCGCCGCGGATCGCGACGTCGTAATCCTTCTCGGTGGAGGAGAGCGTGCCCTGGGACATGACCCGGGCGGTCGAGGTCGTCTTCACGCCCGAGCCCAGCGCGAGGCCGGCGGGGAGCTGCGTGTTCTGCTCGGAGGTCGAGGACCCGGCGCGGCGCAGGTTCTGGTAGAGCAGATCCTGGAAATGCACCTGCTGGCGCTTGTAGCCGGTGGTGCGCAGGTTCGCGATGTTGTTCGAGATGACCTGGACGTTGAGTTCCTGGGCCGCCATGCCGGTGGCGGCGGAGTAGAGGGCGCGCATCGGTCCGCCCCCGTTACGCGACGTCGGCGAGGCGGCGGATCGCCGTGCCCCGCAGGTCGTCGAGGCGCGAGATCATGCTCGACACCATGGCGTAGGAGCGGTTCACGTCCATCAGCCGGGTCATCTCGATGACCGGGCGGACGTTCGAGCGCTCCAGCGCGGCGGGCTCCAGGCGGCCCTCGATCCCGGCCGGGCGTGCCGGATCCGGCGAGGCGTAGAGATTGGCCCCCTCGTTGGTCAGCCGCTGCGGGTTGGCGAAGGTGACGAGCTTGATCTTCCCGCGGATGCCGAGATTGGTCGACACCGTGCCGTCGGGCCCGATGGAGAGGCCGGTCTCCTGCGGGTTGATGGTGATCGGGCCGCCGTCGCCCGCGACCTTGTAGCCGTCGCTCGTGACCAGGGCGCCCTGCGCGTCGATCTCGAAGGCGCCGTTGCGGGTGTAGCGCTCGCCCTGCGGCGACTGCACGGCGATGAAGGCCGAGCCCTTGATGGCGACGTTGAGCGGGTTGCCGGTCTGCTCGATCGGCCCCTGCCCGAGATCGAGGGAGGTCCCCTGGTCGATGACGTAGGAGAGGCGCCGGTCGGGCCGGGCGAAGGAATCCGCGCTCGCCACCGGCATCAGGTATTCCTGGAAGCGGCTGTTGCGGGCCTTGAAGCCGGTGGTCGACACGTTCGCCATGTTGTTGGCGATCACGTCCAGCTCGCGCTGGAGGGCCATCTGGCTCGACACGCCGACGAAGAGGGCATTCTGCATCGTGGACTCTGGGACTCGCAGACCGCGGGGGCGGCAACGGTCCATTCAGCATGCGCTGTGCCACGCCGCGGTGCTCCGGATTTCCTCGCTATCAGAGTGACTTGGCCGCGATCTCGAGGAGGCTGCCGTCCGGTCGGGCCTGCGCCGCGGCAAACCTGACTCGGCAGGAATTGCCCGCTTAACGGCGCGTTAACCCTGATGCTCCGATATCTGGGCCTACCCGCCGCGCGGTTCTCCGCGAGAGAGCATTATTCCATGGCCAAGAAGCCCAAGAAGGCCTCCGCCGAGGAAGGCGAGGCCGGATCTGACGCCGCCCCGAAGGGCAAGAAGAAGCTCATCATCATGGTGGCCGCCGCGATCCTGCTGGTCGGCGGCGGCGCGGGCGCCTTCATGATGATGGGCCATGGCGGCCACGGCGAGGGCAAGGAGGCCGCGGAAGCCGGCCATGGCGGCGGTCACGGCGAGGGCGGCCACGGCGCCGGCCCGGACGGCAAGAAGCCGGTCGTCTTCGTGGACGTGCGCGAGATGCTCCTGAACCTCAGCCCCGACCTGCCGCAGGACAAGGCGAAATACGCCAAGGTGCGGCTCTCCCTCGAACTCAAGGATGCCAAGGTCGAGGAGGAGGTGAAGCCGCTGATGCCGCGCGTTGAGGACGCGCTGCAGGTCTACATGCGCGAGCTGCGCGCCAGCGACCTCACCGGCTCGGTGGGCCTGTTCCGCCTGCGCGAGGAGCTGCTGCGGCGCGTCAACATCGCGCTCTACCCCGCCAAGGTCGAGGCGGTTCTGTTCAAGGACGTGATCGTCCAGTGATCCGTCCCGACACCGTCTCCCGCAATCCGACTGCCGCGCGCCGCCAGGACCTGATCGAGCACGCCTGATGGAACCCGAGGACGAACTCCCCGAGGACGATTGGTCGGCGGCCCTCTTGGAGCAGGGCGCCGAGGGCGGCGACACGTCGCTCGCCGAGGAATGGGGCGCGGCGCTCGCCGAGCAGGGCACCACGCGCAACGCGGGCGACGTCGCCGCCGAATGGGCGACGATGATCGAGGACGGGGAGAGCGACAATCTCCCCGAACTCGCCGGCAACGACCGGGTGCTCAACCAGGACGAGATCGACGGCGTCCTCGGCTTCTCCATGCGCGAGCTCTCGGCCTCCGGGGCCGGGGGCGTGCAGGCCATCGTCGATTCGGGCGTCGTCCAGTACGAACGCCTGCCGATGCTGGAGATCGTCTTCGACCGGATGATCCGGTTGCTGTCGACCTCCCTGCGCAACCTGTTCCAGGACAACGTCGAGGTGACCCTCGACAACATCACCTCGGTGCGCTTCGGCGATTATCTCAACGCGATCCCGCTGCCGACGCTGCTCGGCGTGTTCCGGGCCGAGCAGTGGGAGAATTCGGGCCTCGTCACGGTCGATTCGAACCTCGCCTACGCGACCTTCGACCTGCTGCTCGGCGGCAAGCGTGGCGGCTCGTCGAGCCGCCTCGACGGCCGGCCCTTCACCGCCATCGAGATGACGCTGGTGCGCCGCCTCGTGGAGATCGTGCTGGGCGACCTGGAGATGTCGTTCCAGCCGCTCTCGCCCGTGAGCTTCGGCATCGACCGGATCGAGACCAACCCGCGCTTCGCCACCATCACGCGGCCGGGCAACGCCGCGATCCTGATCAGCCTGCGCCTCGACGTCGACGGGCGCGGCGGCATGCTGCAGATCCTGTTCCCCTACGCGACGATCGAGCCGATCCGGGAACTGCTCACCCAGAGCTTCATGGGCGAGAAGCTCGGCCGCGACCACGTCTGGGAGGGCCACCTCGCCACCGAGATCTGGCAGGCCGACGTGACCATGGAGGCAGTGCTGCACGAGATGATGCTGCCCCTGAAGCAGGTCATGAGCCTCAAGGTCGGCGAGACGCTGATGTTCGACGCCAAGCCGTCGGACCTCATCACGGTGCGCTGCGGCGACTGGGCGCTCACCCAGGGGCGGATCGGCCGGGTCGACGGCCACATCGCCGTGCAGGTCACGCGCCCTCTGCGCCGGTCGCGCACGACGATCCAGGCCTACGAGGCCTCGATGAACAACCGCTCGGACAATTAGGGTCGTTGAGGGTCCGGTCATGAGTCTCTTCGTCACCCTCGCCGCCGACATCCTCGTGGCGGTCCTCCTGGCGGCGACCATCGTCACCTCGCTCCGCCTGTCGCGCCGGATTGGGCAGCTCAAGGGCGACGAGGCGGCGCTCCGCCAGACCATCGGCGACCTGATGGTGGCCACCGGCACGGCCGAGCGCGCCATCGCGGGGCTGCGGGCGGCCATCGACGAGGGCGACCGCACCCTCAACGCCAGCCTCGATTCCGCGACCGCCCGGTCGGCCGAGCTGAAGCTGCAGGTCGAGGCCGGGGAGACCGTGGTGGCGCGCATCGCCGCCATCGTGGCGCAGATGCGCGCGGTCCCGGTCCGGCCCGAGCCGGCCCCGCAGGCCGTGCCCGAGCCCGAGCTTCAGCCCCTGCGCCGCGCCGAGCCGTCGAGCCCGAACGGGGAGCGCCTCGGGGCCGCCGCCGCGGCGGCGCTCGCCATGAGCGAGCGCGCCCTCGCCCGCGTCCGGGCGCGCGCCGCGTGACCGGGGTCAAGGCTCCGAAGATCCCGCCGCCGAAGCCCGCGCCGAAGCCGCGCCCCGCCGGCACGGCGCTTCGCCGCTCGCGCCTGAAGTCCGTGCGGCCGATGCGGCTGCGCCTCGTCGATGCCGTGGCCCTCGCGGCCGGCGGGCTCCTCGTGCTCAAGCTCCTCAGCCTTCTGCAGGCCGGGCTGCCGGAGAGCGCCGCGCTGCCGGAATACGGCCGGGCGGTGGCCCGGGCGCGCACCGGCTACGAGCCGCCCGACCCGGTCACCACCGGCTCGGTGGGCGCCAAGGAGGAGGCCGCCGCCGAGAAGGTGCCGGAGGCGCCCGCGGAGCAGCCCATCGCGCGGCCCACGCCGTCGCCCACCGAGCGCGCGCTCCTGGAGAAGCTCGGCGCGCGGCGCGATGCCCTGCGCCAGAAGAGCGAGGAGCTGGAACTGCGCGAGAAGATGCTGGGTGAGGCCGAGCGGAAGCTCGAGACCGGGCTGGGCGACCTCAAGAAGGCCGAGGACAAGGTCGATTCCGCCGCCAAGGCGAAGGAGGATGCCGAGAAGCAGGGGCTCAAGAACATCGTCACGATGTACGAGGCGATGAAGCCGAAGGACGCCGCCCGGGTGTTCGACCGGCTCGGGCACGACGTGCTGGTGCCGATCGTGCTCGCCATGAACCCCCGCAAGATGGCCGAGGTCCTGGCGGTGATGCAGCCCGAGACCGCCGAGCGCCTGACCGTGGCCCTCGCCAACCGCGCCCGCGGCACCGGCGCCGCGCAGGCCCAAGCCGGCGCGGGCCTGCCGGCCGGCGAGCTGCCGGCGATCGACCCGGGGCCGCCCCCCTAGCCGCGGAGCGATCCCGCACCCTGGATACGGCGGGGTTTGCCGACCGGGTGCCCGACTTTGCTCTGGCGCCCGCTCGGTCGTCCGTCGTAGCGTCCCGGGCCACCGAGATGGCGGCCGCCACCTTGGCGGCGAAACGGGAGGATCCGGATGTCCGATCTCGCAACCCTGCGCGGCCTGTCAGGCCTCAGCCCGGAGCCGGCGGCGCTCAAGGGCTCGGCGCTCGTGATGATCGACCTGCAGCAGACCTATCGCGAGGGCGTCATGCGGCTCGAGGGCGTCGAGCCCGCGCTCCGCGAGGCGGCGGAACTGCTCCAGCGGGCGCGTGCGGCCGGCATCCCGATCTTCCACGTCCGCCACGATGCCGGCCCGGGCTCGCCCTACGATGTGACGGCGCCCATCGGCCAGATCAGCCCGGAGGTGGCGCCGCAGGGCGACGAGGCTGTGATCACCAAGGCCTATCCGAGTTCGTTCGTGGGCACCGACCTGCAGGCGCGGTTGGAGAAGGCGGGCGTGAAGGACGTCGTCCTGACCGGCTTCATGACGCATATGTGCGTCAATTCCACCGCTCGCAGTGCCTTCAATCTGGGGTTCCGCCCCACCGTGGTGGCCGCCGCCACGGCAACCCGCGACCTGCCCGCGCCGGACGGGTCCGTGGTGCCGGCCTCCCAGCTTCAGGCCGCGAGCCTCGCCGCGCTCGGCGACCTGTTCGCCGTCGTCGCCCGCAGGCAGGCCGACATCCCGGAATAGGGGCCGGCGTCGGTCCGGTCCCGATCGCGCCTGCCGTCTCGGAGGGCGGCGCTTCGCAGGCTCAGGCCGTCATCCGCCCCAAGGCGGAGACGACCTCCGCGGAGTTGGGCCGCTGGTCCGGATCGCCCTGCCCGCAGGCCTGTCCCAGCGCCCGCAGCCCCTCCGGCGGCGCGTCGCAATGGTCGAGCAGCTCGTCGATCAGGATGCCGACGGCCCGCACCTCGACCCGCCCCAGCGCCGCACCGTCCACCCCGTCGGGCAGCGCCGAGGCGGCACCGAAATCGCTGAGCACCGCCGCGCCGGTCCCGGCATCCCAGAGCGTGTTGTGGGCGTAGACGTCGCCGTGGAGCAGGCCGCGCCCGTGCAGGTGGGCCACCGCCTCCGCCACGGATCGGGCGACCCGGAGGACCTGGGCCGCGTCGAGGCGCAGGCCCGGCGCGTACACGTCGCGGCTGCAGCTCGCGAGGCTGGGCGGTCCCGCGAGCACGCGCCAATGCGCCGGCAGGAGCCGGAGCAGCAGCCCGTCCGCACCGTCGGGATGCCGGTCGAGCCGGCCGAGGGCGCCGGTCAGGGCCGGATGCGTGCCGGCCGCGAGGCAGGCCTCCATCTCGCGCTCGGGCAGGCCGTCGCTGGTCATCGCGCCCTTGAACAGCTTGAGCGCCACGTCCCGGTCGCCCTCGGGCCCGGTCCACACGGCGCGATGGACCCGGCCCGAGGCCCCCTCCCCGAGCAGGTCGCCGAGCTTCAGATCCGCCCACGGCACGCGGGGCGCCGCGGCGGGCTCCCGCGCCGGCTCGGCGGGATTGCCCGCATAGGCGATCCAGGCGAGCCGCGGCATGCGCGCGAGCCAGGATGGCAGCGCGTCGAGCCGGTTGCAGGAGAGGCGGATCAGCTCGAGGGTCTCGGCCCCCGCGAGGCTGTCGGGCAGCGTCGCGATCCGGTTGCCGGCCAGCATCAGCTTCTGGAGCCGCGGCCGCTCGCCGATCGCGGCGGGCAGGTGGGCGATGCGGTTGTCGGTCAGCGTCAGCCAGCGCAGGTCGCGCGGCAGCGCCTCCGCCGGGACCTCGCCGATGCCGCAGCCCCGGAAGCCGAGCTGGCTCAGCGTCGGGCAATCGCCCAGGACCGGCGGCAGCCGCGGGAACGGGTTGCCGGAGCAGAACAGCACCCGCAGGCGGTGCAGGCGGCCGAGATCCTCCGGCAGGTCGGTGAGGCTGCCCCGGCCGAGATCCAGGACCTCGAGCGTGTCGGCGAGAGCCAACACCTCCCGGGGAAATTCCGTGAGCCCGTCCGGGAGCCGCAGCTCCCGCGCCCCGGCGAGGTCGCCGCGCCGGAGCGCCGCGAGGGTTTCGGTCCGGTCCAAACCTCAGCTCCGCTTGAAGAAGGCGTCGGCCGCGCCCTGCGCCGCCTGCTTGGCCGCCTTCGCCGCCTCGATCCGGGCGATCTCGGACCGCAGGAGCGCGATGCGCTCGTCGAGGTCCGCGAGCGAGAGCGTGTCGAGGGGCTGCCCGATCTCGTGGGCGACGGCCTTGCGCGGCCTGTCGTCGTCGTCCCGCATCATGCGAACTCCCTTACAGGAACGGGTGTCCGGCGCCGTCCCAGGGCAGGCCGAGATGGCCCGCCACCGTGGCGCCGATATCCGCGAGCGTGTCCCGCCGTCCGATCGACCGGCCGGCCACGCCGGGCCCGAAGGCCAGGACCGGCACCTGCTCGCGGGTGTGGTCGGTCCCGGACCAGGTCGGATCGTTGCCGTGATCGGCGGTGATCACCGCGAGATCGCCGGGCCCGAGGGCCGCCCGGATCTCCGGAACCCGGGCATCGAACGCCTCCAGCTCCGCCGCGTAGCCCGGTACGTCGCGGCGGTGACCGTGCTCCGTGTCGAAATCCACGAGGTTGACGAAGACGAGGCCGCCCTCCGGCAGGTCCTTCAGGGCTTCGAGCCCCGCGGTGAGGCAGGCCGCGTTCGGGCCCGGCTTGAGTTCGCGGCCGGTGGCGCGATGGGCGAAGATGTCGCCGATCTTGCCGACGCTGACGACGGCGCGGCCCGCCGCCTCCGCCCGGTCCAGCAGCGTGCGTCCGGGCGGCGCGACGGCGAAATCCTTGCGGTTCCCGGTCCGGCGGAAACCCGCCTCGGCCGAGCCCACGAAGGGCCGGGCGATGACCCGGCAGACCCGGTAGGGATCGCACAGACGGCGGGCGACGCGGCACAGGTCGTAGAGCCGCTCCAGCCCGAACGCCTCCTCGTGGGCGGCGATCTGGAACACGCTGTCGGCCGAGGTGTAGCAGATCGGCTTGCCCGTCCGGACGTGCTCGGCCCCGAGCGCCTCGATGATGGCGACCCCCGCCGCGTGGCGGTCGCCGAGGAGGCCCGGCAGGCCGCCCTCGGTGATCAGCGCCTCGGTGAGCGCCCGCGGGAAGGCCGGCCGCGTCTCGGGGAAATGGCCCCAGGGCGCGGAGAGCGGCAGGCCCGCGATCTCCCAATGGCCGGAGGGCGTGTCCTTGCCGGCCGCCGTCTCCACGGCATGGCCGTAGGCCTGTCTCTTATACACATCTGACGCTGCCGACGAAGAGGATAGTGTA
>CAXDNE010000283.1:0-9713 GCA_963990595.1 uncultured Methylobacterium sp. | reverse complement strand
CTATCCTCTTCGTCGGCAGCGTCAGATGTGTATAAGAGACAGGTCCTGTTACAGACTTAAGCAGTTTATTAAATGCTCCGGCAGCACAGTGCGCCGCGCGATTTGCGAGGTGCTGGAGTGAAGGTCGTGAAAGTGTTTGGCGCAATAGCGGGCCTGTGTGCCGCTTTGGCGTTGGGGCCGGCTCAGGCACAGGAACATGTCCTTCGGCTGGGGTACCTCTTCTCGCAGAAGTCGCAGCTCGGCGCCGGGGCGGAGCGTTTCGCGAGCGAGGTCGCGAAGCGGACAAGCGGCAACTACCGCATCGAGCTGTATCCGAACGGCTCCGTCGGTGGCGAAGTCGAGATGGCGGACGAGCTGCGCCTCGGCCACCTCGACATGGCGTTCATCACGAGTGCGCCGTTCGCCGGCATCATCCCGGAATTCGGCGTCTTCGATATCCCCTTCCTGTTTCGTGATGCACGTCACGCCCATGCCGTTCTCGATGGCGCCATCGGACAGGAATACCTGAAGAAGTTCCAGCAGAAGGGGTTCGTGGCGCTCGCCTGGGGCGAGAACGGCATGCGCCACATCACGAATTCGAAACGCCCCATCGCCGGCCCGGACGACCTCAAAGGTCTCTCGATGCGCGTGCCGCAATCCGACGTGATGCTTGCGGGCTTCCGCAGCTTCGGCGTCAAGGCCGAGCCGCTCGCCTTCCCGGCTCTCTACGGCGCCCTGCAGACGGGCCAGTTCGACGGTCAGGAGAACCCGATCGCCGTCATCACGGCCTCGCATTTCGAGCGGGTGCAGAAATACCTGACCCTCAGCGGCCACATCTACTCGTGGGCTGCCATCCTGATCTCGAAGCCGGCCTGGGACGCCATGGGCGCTTCCGAGCAGAAGGCGCTCGTCGAAGCCGCCCGGGCCGGCGGCCAGGTGTCACGTGAGGTGGCCGGACGCGCCGAGAAGGACGGCGTCGAGGATCTCCGGAAAGCCGGCATGAACGTCGTGTCCGCGGTCGACCGGAGCGCCTTCGAGAGAAGTCTTCAGGCGACCACACGGGAGTTCGGGAAGCGCTTCGGCCCCGACCTCATCCAGCAGATCAAATCCGTCCAGTAGACCGCGCGAGCTTTTTGAGATGCCACATCTTCGCCTCGACCGTCTGTCGGTCGCGCAGCGCATCCTCGCCGGCTTCGGCATCGTGCTGCTCCTTCTCGGCGCGTCAGCGTTCACGACGTTCCAGCGTGCGAGCGCGCTCAGCGACGAGACGGTCCACGCGCAGGATCGCGTGCAGGCTGCCCAACGCACCAGCGAGTTCGAGCTGTTCCTGAACAGCGTCCGGCGGATGGTCCTCAATTACATGCGGACCGAGCAGGGCGAGATGCTCGCTGAGCTCAAGACCGGGCTCGGGAACCTCGCCTCCGAGGGCGACCGCCTCGAACAATCGGGCGGCGCACACGCGCAGGCCCTCAAGGAGAAAGCCCAGGCGTACGTCGCCGGCGCGAACGGGCTGATCGCGGCGATGCAGAAGCGCAAGGCGGCCGTCGCCGATCTGGCCAAACACGGTGCTGCGCTCTCGAATGCGGGCTACGCGCTCGCCGAGCACAGCGCCCTGGAGCCGGACCTGAGTTTCGCGATCTTCCGGGCTGACCGGGCCCTCCAGAGCAGCATCAGCGCCGCCAGCATCTTCCGCAGCAGCGGCAACCCGGCCGATGCCGAGACAGCCGGGGTCGAGTTCGCCCGCTACACGCGCGAACTCGCCGCCATCGGCCGCCTCGACGCCGACGGTCAGCTTCAGGCCTCTCTGAAGGTCGCCAACGCGAAGCTCCCGCTCTTCAAGGCGGCTCTCGACGGCGTCATCAACGGCGCCGGCGAGATCGATGCCGCCTATCAGGGCCTGAAGAAGACCGGCGACGTTCTGATCGCGCTCGGCAGCGAGGCGCGCGGCGAGGCCGTCAAGCAGCAGGAGCTGATCATGTCGGCGATGAGCGCGGACGCGAGTCAGCTCCGCCAGCTCGTGCTCGCGATCAGCGCCATTGCTCTGGTGATCGGCGGCGTGCTGGCGTGGCGGGTCGGCCGGGGCGTATCCCAGCCGTTGATGATGATGACGCAGGCCATGCAGCGGCTCGCCGGCGGCGATTACGCGGTCACGGTTCCGGCCACGCAGCGCCGGGATGAGCTGGGCGCCATGGCGCAGGCGGTTCAGGTCTTCAAGGACGCCCTGATCGCCAAGCAGACCGCCGATGAGGCGGCCGCGCGCGAAGCCGACGCCAAGATGCGGCGCGCCGAACTCCTCGACCAGATCACCCGCGGCTTCGAGCGCAATGTGTCGCTGCTGACGCAAGGCCTGGCCGGGGCCGCGACCGAGATGGAGGCGACGGCGCGGTCGATGACCGACACGGCCGACCAGACCGCGCATCAATCGTCGGTCGCGATGGGCGCGGCGTCCCAGACCTCGGCCAATGTGCAGACCGTCGCGGCGGCCAGCGAGGAGATGTCGGCCTCGATCCGCGAGATCGGTCAGCAGGTCGGCCAATCCGCGCGCATCGCCCACCAGGCTGCCGAGGAGGCGAGCCGGACCGATGCGTTGGTCGGGCAGCTCGCCTCGGCGAGCGATCGGATCGAGGCGATTGTCGGCATGATCAGCCAGATCGCCGGCCAGACCAACCTTCTGGCGCTCAACGCCACGATCGAGGCGGCCCGCGCCGGTGAGGCCGGCCGCGGCTTCGCGGTCGTCGCGACCGAGGTGAAGGCCCTGGCGAGCCAGACCACGCGCGCGACCGAGGAGATCGCCGGCCAGATCCGGGCGATCCAGGAGGCGACCCACCAATCCGTGGACGCGATCCGGGGGATCAGCCGGACGATCTCGGAGATGGCCGCGATCTCCACGGCCATCGCCGCCTCCATGGAGCAGCAGGGCGTGGCGACCCAGGAGATCGCGCGCAACGTCCAGGAGGCCGCCAATGGGACCGGGCAGGTCAGCGGCAGCATCTCGGATGTGAGCCAAGCCGCCGGCCTCACCGGGAGTGCGGCGACCCAGGTTCTGGGGGCCGCCCAGGAATTGGCGCGCCACTCGGAGAGCCTCACGCGGGAGGTGGCGACCTTCCTGGCGGGCGTGAAGGCCGCCTAGCAGAGCCGGAGCACCGGCCTGCTCGACCCGGGCCGGGGTCTCTCCCACCGGCCAAGCCGCCGGCCGGCAGGAATGAGCTTTCCTGCCGGCCGGCTGGGGAACAGGCGGCCCGGAGCCTCAGGGGGCGCTCATCCCGCCCTGCTGGGCCACGCGAGAGCCAGGCGCTGAAAGATCGAGACCGATCGCGCGAGCTGCTCCAGATCGATGAACTCCTCCGGCTTGTGCGCCTGCTCCATCGAGCCCGGGCCGAGGATCAGCGTCGGCGCCACCGCGGCGAACTGCGAAGCGTCGCTGCCGAAGGCCCCGACATCGGGCGCGGCCCCGGTGGCGGCCGCCGCCAGCTGCACGAGGGGATGATCCGCCGGCAGCTCCGGGGGCGTGCCCTCCTGACGAACGGTGAGGTCCAGGCCGTAACGGTGTGCGGCCGCCTCGACGCGCGCGATCACCCAGGCCGGATCGATCGCCTTCGAGTACCGGAACTTCATCCGGCAGGTCGCCAGCGGCGGCGTGATGTTCGTCGCCGTGCCGTGGTTGTCGACGATGATGTTGAGATCGCACCAGGGCGGCACGTAGCTCGGATCCTGGAGCCGGGGATCGGCGCGCAGGGCGAGGTGAAGGTCGCGCATCTCGGAGAGGAACGGGATCAGGGCGATGTTGGCGTTCAGCCCGTGCGCCGTCGAGGAATGGGCCTGGATGCCGCGTGCCGTCGCGGTGAACTGGACGTCGGAGCGGTGCCCGCGCAGCGGCCGCAGATCCGTCGGCTCGACGACGAGGATGCCGCCCGGCGGGTGAGCCCTGAGCATCCGGCTCTCGGAGACGATACGCCGGGCCCCCGCCTTGGTCGTCTCCTCATCGCAGGTCAGCAGCAGCATCGTCGCGCAATCGGCGGGGAGGCTGCGGGCGGCGACGATGGCCGCAGCCATCGGCCCCTTCATGTCGCAGCTCCCCAGACCGTAGAGCCGC
Organism: uncultured Methylobacterium sp.; assembly: GCA_963990595.1. Taxonomy (GTDB): domain Bacteria; phylum Pseudomonadota; class Alphaproteobacteria; order Rhizobiales; family Beijerinckiaceae; genus Methylobacterium. The sequence goes on along the minus strand of CAXDNE010000283.1, from coordinate 5,641 downwards.
CCACCCTCGATCGCGGGCCGGAACGGATCGCGCGTCCAGCCGACCGGCGGCACCGTGTCCATATGCGCCGAGAGGGCGAGGCAGCCGCCGGCCTCGCCGCGCCGGGCGACGAGGGCGGATTTCCCGGTGCCGTCCGGGTCCGTGAAGTCCAGGCGCTCGATGGCGAATCCGGGCAGCTCGCCCGCGACACACTCGGCGAGCGCGCGATTGCTGCGGCTGCTGCGGGTGTCGAGCGCGATCAGCCGGGAGGCGAGGGCGACGATTTCTGAGAGCGGCGACATCACGCGATCCTCAAGGGCCGGGAGGCCGGAATTCCCACCACGGCGCAGCCCGGCCGTGAAGGCCCGGCCGGAGAAGCCGGACCGGGGTCCGCCGGCGTCAGGAGCCCTCGAGGGCGGCGTAGACCATGGCGCGGGTCAGCGTGCGGTAGTGCTGGCGCTGCTCGGCCGAGGAGGTCTGCATCATCAGGAGGGCGAAGAAGCCCGCCGCCGGATCGACCCAGAAATACGTGCCGCCGACTCCGCTCCAGAACCAGTCGCCGACGCTGCCCGGAAACGGTGCCTCGCCCGCCGCGCGTCGAACCGCGACCCCGAGCCCGAATCCGTAGCCCGGTCCCGGCGGGTAATAGGCGCCCCTGGCGATGTCGGCCCCGAGATGATCGGCCGTCATGAGGCGTATGCTCGCCGGCGCGAGGACGCGCACGCCGCCGAGGCTGCCTCCGGAGAGGAGCATCCGCAGGAAGCGCGCGTAGTCCGCCACGGTCGATACGAGGCCGCCATTGCCCCGCTGCCCGCGCCGGGGCCGGGTCGGATCGTGGAAGGCCGGCCGCTGCCCGGGCGCCTGCGGCAGGGGCTGCGCCACGCGGCCCGCCAGCGCGTCCGGGATCCGGAACCGGGTGTCGCCCAGGCCGAGCGGCCCGAGAAGCGCGGCGTCGAGAACCCCCTGCAGATCCGCCCCGCCGGCCACCTCCAAGACGCGGCCGAGCACGTCCGTCGCATGGGAGTAGTGCCACACCGTTCCGGGTGGATGTTCCAGCGGCAGGCGGGCGATCCGTTCGGCAAAGGCCGCGTTGTCGAGATCCTCGGTGAGCAGGCCGTCGGCCTCGTAGGCCCGGCGCGCCGGCCCGTCGCCGAGATAGCCGTAGGCGATGCCCGCCGTGTGCCGCAGCAGATCCTGGACGGTCGGCGCGGCGGCCGGGACGCGCGCGCCGTCGGGGGTCAGCAGGGCGAGGTGACCGAAGGCCGGGATGAAGTCGGCGACCGGCTGGTCGAGGCGCAGATCGCCGCGCTCGGCGAGGACGAGGGCCGCTGCCGAGACGACGACCTTGGTCATGGAGTAGATGCGCCAGATCGCGTCGGCCCTGAGGGGATCACCCGCGACGCGATCGCGGAACCCGACGGTCCGCCGCCAGAGATCGCCGCCGGCGCCGCCGACGAGCAGGTCGGCCCCCGCGATCGCGCCGGCGGCGACATCGGCTGCCAACCGATCGCCGAGGCGATCGAGGTGGGGGGATGAGAAGACCGGCACAGTCCGCATGGCGCCCATGTAGAGCGCGTCCCGGAAACAGCACCGCTGACGCAGCGGACGGCGGCGCCGCCCGTCGCCGCTCCCGCCGGATCCGAACCGGGCTACGTCCCGGGGGCGGCCTCCGACAGGGTTCTCGATGATCCCTGAAGGACCGGATGCACAGGCCGGCCCCGCGGCCGTCGCGCGCGCAGGTCGGGAACCGGCTCATCGCGCCCAGCGGAGCGTCGTGCCGGCCGTGGAGGGCGGGAACCTTCTTCCGGCCCCGGCCGCGGCCCTCTGGTCAGACGCGCGCTCTTGCGCCACGCTGCGCGACAAAAGGGGGGAGCGCCATGAGACGCCTTTTGCGCGCAGCTGCGTTGTTCGTCATCGCGTGCAGCGGCAGCGCCGCGCAGGCCAGAGTCACACGGCTCGAGCTCGCGTCCCGGCAGGCCTACGGGTCGTTCAAGGCCGGTGACTACGTGCGGCTGGATGGGCGCATCGCCGGCGCGCTCTCCCCCGACGCAGCCGGCCTTCCCGATCTCGACAAGGCCGCGCGCGACGCCGCGGGCCAGGTCGCCTACAGCGCGCGCCTCATCCTCTTCGCCCCCGTCGATCCCGCCTCGGGCAACGGCGCGCTCCTGGTCGACGTGCCCAACCGGGGCAACGCCTACGCGAACGCGCTCTACAACAGCCCGCGCACCCGCCCCATGCCGTCCGGCAACCTCGATGCGGGCACCGGCTTCCTGGAGGATCGCGGCTACGCCGTCGCCGAGGTGTACTGGGAGCTGGGCCGGGGGGCGGACCTGCCTTCCTTCACCGATGCGGACGGGAAGCGGCGCTTCGTCGAGAGCGTCGGCTTCGCCATCGTGCGCGATGCCGCCGACTTCCTGGCGCATGCCGCGACCGACACGGCCGGGACGCCGAACCCCCTGGCCGGGACGATCAACCGGACGCTGGCCACCGGCAAGTCGCAGGATGGCCGGTTCCTCAAGACGTTCCTGCTCCACGGCTTCAACGTGGCGGAGGGGCGGCGCGTCTTCGACGGCATGCACATCTTCGTGTCCGGCGCCGGGCTGCTGCCGATTCTGCAATCGGGCACCGGGCCGGAATCGAGCGCCGACAAGACGCCGAACTTCGCCGACCCGAGCTTCCCGGGTGTGAATGACGGGCCGCTCACGATCGGCGAGATCGTCGCCGCGGTGGAGGCGCGCGGCGAAGTCCCGCCGAAGATGATGCTGCTCAACTCGACGGTCGACTACGCCTCGCTGCGGGCCTCCCTCGGCCGGACCGGCGCGCACGGCACCGCCGACCTGCCGCTGCCGCCGGGCGTGCGGATGTACGATGTCGCCGGCGCGTCGCACGTCACCGTCGTGAAGGCCCCGGCCTGCGAAAGGCCGCCGGGGCAGCTCGATTGGGCTCCGGTCGCCCGCGCCACGCTGCGGCGGCTCGACCAATGGGTGGCGCGCAACGCGGCGCCGCCCGCCACGCGGCTGATGCCGCTCCAGCCCGCCCGAGACGATCCGGCCGTGCTCCAGGCGCCGAGAAATCTTCCGGACGCCGTCATCCAGGTGCCTCAGCGGGACGCGGACGGGAATCCGGTCGGCGGCGTGCGTCTGCCGGACATCGCGGTGCCGCTGGGCGTGCATGGCGGCCAGAACGCGCCGTTAACGACCTTCACCTGTTCGCTGGTCGGCGCCTATCGGCCGTTCGCGCGGGTTCAGGCCGCGCGCGACGGCGGGCCTCCGTCCCTGGCCGAGCGGTACGCGGATCAGCAGGATTATGTGAACAAGGTCCGCGCCGCGGCGCACGCCGCCGAGGCGGAGGGGTTCCTGCTGCCGGAGGATGCGGCCGTCATCGTCAATGCGGCGGCCGAGACGCCGGTCCTCGAGCAGAAGGCCCAGGCCAGCCCGCCCCGCTGACGGGGCCGCCTCGCGTTCCCGGGGGCGAGACGGTCCTCGGTGGCGCGCAGGCGGAAATCCCGGCGCGGGGCGAACCGGACGGCGCGACCGGCGGCCGCGCAGGTTCGAATCGGGCGCGGGAACGGCGTGCGCGGGAGCCTCGGCTTCCGCTAAGCCCCAGGCGCGGCAGCGATATCGCCACGAGGTCCGGGTCGTGAATTTTCACCAGGAAGGCCTGGTGGAGCTGAGGGGATTCGAACCCCTGACCTCCGCAGTGCGATTGCGGCGCTCTCCCATCTGAGCTACAGCCCCGTCGAGGCGCCGGCCTTGTAGGCGCGGGCGGCTCAGCCTGTCAATTCCTGTTTCAACGCCGCCCGCCACGCGCCGACCCGGCGCCGGGGTGCGGGCGCCCCGAGGACAACGCGCGGACCCGCATGAACGCCCTGATCTGGCTCTTCGACACGGTCGTCCAGCTCTTCATCTACGTCCTCATCGCCAGCGCGGTCCTGAGCTGGCTCGTGGCGTTCAACGTGGTGAATGTGCGCAATCCGATCGTCGCGCAGATCGGCGAGGTGCTCTACCGGATCACCGAGCCGGTGCTGCGGCCGATCCGCAACCTGCTGCCCAATCTCGGTGGCGTCGACATCTCGCCGATCATCCTGATCCTGCTGCTGCTGTTCATCAGCCGCCTGCTGCACGAGTATGCCGTGCCCCAGACCTACATCTACGCGCAGTAGGACCGCCTGCCCGTGAAGACGAATCCCGGCCGCTTCTTCGAGGATTTCCGCCTCGGCGAGACCATCCGCCACGCCACCCCGCGCACGGTGACGGTGGGCGACGTGGCGCTCTACACGGGCCTCTACGGCCCGCGCTTCGCCGTCCAATCCTCGGACGCGTTCGCCCGGGCCTTCGGCTATCCGAAGAGCCCGCTCGACGATCTGCTCACCTTCCACATGGTGTTCGGCAAGACCGTGCCGGACGTCTCCCTCAACGCGCTCGCCAATCTCGGCTACGCGGAGGGCGGGTTCCGCCGCCCGGTCTATCCGGGCGAGACCCTGTCGACCGTCTCGGAGGTGATCGGCCTCAAGGAGAGCTCGAACCGCCAGACCGGCGTGGTCTACGTGCGTTCGGTCGGCTCGGACGAGCGCGGCGAGGCCGTGCTGAGCTATTGCCGCTGGGTGCTGGTGCGCAAGCGCGACCCCGAGGCGCGCGTCGCCGAGGAGCACGTGCCGACCCTCGCCAAGGTCGTCGATCCGCAGGATCTCGCGGGCGCCCTGCCGAAACTCTCGGCCGCCGCCTACGACACGGAGCTGGCCGGCAGCCCGCACCGCTTCGCGGATTACGCGGCCGGCGAGACGATCGACCATGTCGACGGCATGACCGTCGAGGAGGCCGAGCACCAGATCGCCACGCGCCTGTTCCAGAACACCGCCAAGGTGCATTTCGACGGCCTGGCCGCCAAGGACACCCGATTCGGCCGCCGCCTGATCTACGGCGGGCACGTGATCTCGCTCGCCCGGGCGCTCAGCTTCAACGGGCTGGCCAACGCCTTCGCCATCGCGGGCATCAATGCCGGCCGCCACGTGGCGCCGCTCTTTGCCGGCGACACGGTCTATGCCTGGAGCGAGGTCCTGGCGACCGCCGATGTCGGCCGCGACGATGTCGGGCTCCTGCGCCTGCGCACGGTCGCCACCAAGAACCAGCCCTGCGGCGCCTTCCCGGACCGCGCGGGCGAGGGCTACGATCCGGCCGTGATCCTCGACCTCGACTACTGGGCCTTCGTGCCGAAATAGGGCGGCCGGCGGCGCGGCGATCGGACCCGGGGGCTATGGCCGCGCCCGAGATCCCTCAGGCGGCCGCCGTGACCGTACGGCCCGCGCGGCCGGAGGATGCGGCCGCGATCGCCGCGATCCACGTGACGGCGTGGCAGGAGGCCTATAGCGGCCTCCTGCCGCCCGAGATGATCGCCGCCCTCACGGTCGAGGTGCGGCAGGCGTGGTGGGCGCAGGTTCTCAGCAGCCCGGAGCCGGGTACCGACGAGACGGTCTATCTGGCCATCCGCGGGCGCGGCCGCCTCACCGAGGTCGCTTACGGATGGCGGGATCTCGCCCCGCTCGCGGCGGCCGGTTCCGGTGCGCGGCCGGGCGGCGGCTGACGGGCCGCGCCACCCCTCAGCGGGTTCCGGCCCCCACCTGTCTCTTATACACATCTGACGCTGCCGACGAAGAGGATAGTGT
>CAXDNE010000282.1:0-9750 GCA_963990595.1 uncultured Methylobacterium sp. | reverse complement strand
ACGCGGCCTCCGAACTCGCCAGCCAGGCGCTCAGCGTCAAGCGGGAGGTGGACAGCTTCCTGCACGACATCCGGGCCGCCTGACGGGGAACGGCCGGCGCGACCGCCGCCGGCGGTCTAGATCGCGGCGGCGGGATCCGTCTCGTCGCCGTCCCGCCCGCGGCGGTCGCGCGGGCGCCGATCCAGGAAGGACCGCCCCAGCGCGCGCAGCGGCGCCGTCAGACGGCGCACGTCCTGGGCCCGCTCCATGAAGCGCTCGCCGTTGCGGATCTCCTTGTCGAGCCGGGCCATGGTCCGGGCGAGCGCCGGATCGTCGTCCTCGAGCCAGACCTGGGTCACCCGCGCGAAGGCGATCACCACGCCCTGGAGCTTGAGCTGGCCCAGAGGCCCTTCGGTGTCGATCCCGGCCGCCGCCAGCATGTAGCGGTGCGAGTTCAGCATGACACTGTTCAGCGCCAGCATCGACAGCGGCTCGCCCCGCAGCGCGTAGGCGATCCGGCGCAGGGCCGGCTTGTAGGGCGTCATGGCGTCGAGGCGGCGCATCAGCACGTCGAACAGCCGCTCGCGGGTCGGCTCGTCCTCCAGGCCTGTGCTGTCGCCTTCCAGGACCTTCCGGTCGATGATCCGGGCGAGGCCGCCGAGGATGGCGCCCTTCGAGGGGAACAGGTCGCGCAATTCGGCGAGCGTCAGGCCGGCCTCCAGGGCGACGTCGCTGATCTCGATGTCGTTCCAGGGCTGTTCCGCGGCGAGCCGCATCAGCGCCTCGACGGCGGCCTCCCGGGGCGGAAGCTTCGGCGCGGCCCCGCTCTGCGCCGGGCTGTCCTGGGCGGAAGCCTCCTGTGCAACGCTCGCCTGCGCGACGCTCTCCTGCGCGCCGCTCGCCCCGGCGGGGGGCGCGGCCTTGCGGGGGCGCTTCGAGGGGGCTTTGCTCTCGGTCATGGGTCTGTCGCCCGCTATCTGTCGGTCGTCACGCCTCATGTAGGCAGGTCGGCGGCGAAGGGCAGGGCGATCGCGCGACGATGCCGCACAGGCGCCGGCCGGATGTCAGCCGGAAATGTCAGCCGGACAGCTCCTCCGCCCGCCTGCGGGCGGCCGCCACCGCGTCCCGCATCAACCGCGCGAGGCCGTCCGGGCGCATCAGCACGTCGAGCGCCGCCGCCGTCGTGCCGCCGGGCGAGGTGACGTTGCGGCGCAGCTCGGCGGCCTCCGCCGGGCTCGCGTCGAGGAGCGCGCCGGCGCCCGTCACCGTGGCCCGGGCGAGATCCCGCGCCACGTCGGGGGCGAGCCCCGCCGCAATCCCGGCCTCGGCCAGCGTCTCGACGAGGAGGAAGACATAGGCCGGCCCGGAGCCCGAGACCGCCGTCACGGCATCGATCTGGGCTTCGTCGGCGAGCCACGCCACCGTCCCGTTCGCGGCGAACAGCGCCCCGGCCGCCGCCTTCTGGGCGGCCGTCGCTTCGGCATTCGCGCAGGCGCCGGTGGCCCCGCGCCCGATGCTGGCCGGCAGGTTCGGCATCGCCCGGACCACGGCGCGCGCCCGCGGGAGCCGCCCCCGCAGGTCCGCGATGGTCTTGCCCGCCAGGATCGAGACGAGGAGCGTGTCGCGCCCGATCAGCCGGTCGAGTCCGGATGCGGCCGCGTCCAGACCCTGGGGCTTAATCGCCAGGACCAGCACGGCGCCGGGTTCGGGATCCGGCGGATTGAGGGCGATGCCGCGCCGCGCGCAGAGATCCGCGATCTCCCGGGCGGGCACAGGGTCGATGATCGTGGTACGGCGGGGATCGAGGCCCGCATCGAGCCAGCCCGCCAGCATCGCGCCGCCCATCCTGCCGGCCCCGGCCAGGACCAGGGAATCCGGCATCCGCGACGCGGTGGAGGACGCCCCCGTCACGCCTCGCCTTCGGTCTCGAACAGGACGGCGTCCAGCGCCTCGCGGGCGCTCTTGCCGGCCCAGAGCACGAACTGGAACGCCTGGAAGTAGCGCTCGCAGGCGTCGACGGCCGTCTTCATCATGGTCGCGCATTGCGGATGGGTCGGGGCCGCCCCGCCCGTCAGCAGGAGCGCGTGGCGGAACATCACCACGCTGTCGCTCGACCAGAGGTCGAAATGGCCGACCCAGAGCTGCTCGTTGATCAGCGCGATCAGGCGCATCACCTCGGTGCGCTGCCGCTCCGGCACCTTGAGATCGAAGGCGCAGGCCACGTGCAGGGCCTCCACGTCCTCGATCCACGTGAAGGCCACGTTGTAGTCGGTCCACCGGCCGGGGCTCGTGATCGACATCTCGTCGGTCTCGGCCCGGTCGAAGATCCAGTCGCGCAGGGACGCCAAACGCTCGACGACGTCGAGCGGATGCTCGTTCCGGTCCAGGTCTTGGAAGTCGACGTTGAGAAGCGGCATGACGATCCAAAAGGACGAACCGGACGGGTTCCGGTCCGACGTGACGGTGGCGCGAAACCGGAGCGCGAGAACACTCCGAGAACTGGAACGGCCGGCAGATCTATGCCGGAGGTGATGCGATCGACTGTCAAAGCTTCGCGGAGATCGCCCCGCAGCCCCCGAATCACCCTATGACCGACTATAGACCGGCCGTGACTCGCGACACAAAGTGCTGGTCACCTCCAGTGAACAGGAAACGGGATCGACGCCGCCGCTTCCTGTGTAAAAGCCCCCAGCGTTGCCGCGCGGACTCAGACCGCCTCGCTCAGGCCCGCCGCGCCCGCTCCGGCACCGCCGGATTTGGCCTCCAGCGCCGCGACGCGGGCCGAGAGGGCCTCGTTCTGCGCCTGGAGATGGGTCACCAGATCGCGCAGCACGTCGAGTTCCTCGCGCGAGGCGACGTCGAGATCGCGGATGACGCGCTCGAGCTGCGCCTTGACCACGGTCTCGGCTTCCCGGCGTACGCCCTGCGCGGCGCCGGCCGCGTCGGTCATCAGGCGGGCGAGATCGTCGAACAGTCGGTTGGAGGGGGGCATCCTGGTCTCCCGGATCGGCCGGCTGCCGCGACGGCCGCCTGACTGCGCGATTCGAGAGGACGAGATAGGAATCTTCGAGGTGGCGAGCAACGGCCGATCGGGCGGAGCGGGGCCGACCGCGCCCGCTCCGCCGCAGGGACTCACATGTGGCGCATCATGTGGCGGTGCATCCGCCGGTGCATATGCCTGTGCATCCGGCGGTCCATGCGCCGGTGCATGCGGTGACGCATCATCCGACGCTCCATCCGGCGGTGCATCATCCGATGCTCCATGGGCGTCGTCCGGACCTGCGTGACCGCATCCGGCGCGGCGATCGCGCCCGGCATGCCGGGGGCCGCGGAGGCGGGCTGAACGAGGGCGCCGCCGCCGAGCGTTGCCAGAACCGCGAAGGCGAAGGTCAGTTTCCTCACGAGGAGACTCCATGTTCTCGGATGTCCGGGCCGGAGCCCGGTTCATCCTCCCGGACGGGAGGTTCGGAGAATCGTCTCGTGCCGGGGGACGGCACGGCGGGTCGTCGAGGACCCGCCGCCGTCAACTTCTCGATCAGAGATTCGTTTCCTCGAACGCCTTCACCCATTCGGCGCAGATGCCCGAGCGGACGATGTCGTTGCGGGTGAACTCGACCACCGGGATGGGCATCATCCGGCTCTTGACCAAGTGCATGACCGTGCGCAGGCCCGAGGTCTCGCGCAGATCGGTCTGCGAGACGTCGCCGTTGATGATGACCTGGCAATCGTCGCCGATCCGGGTCAGGAACATCTTGATCTCGTTGATCGTGGTGTTCTGAGCCTCGTCGAGGATCACGAGGCAGTTCTTGAAGGTCCGACCGCGCATCACCTCGAAGGGGACGATCTCGATATCGCCGGTCTTGAGGGCGATCTCGAAGGCGGCCGCGCCCATCCGCTCCTTCATGGCTTCCGTCAGTGGGGCGACCCAGGGCGCGATCTTCTCTTCGAGCGTTCCGGGGAAGTAGCCCAGCGAGCGGCCCGACGGCACGTTCGGGCGGGTGATGACGACTTTGGCGATGCGGCGCTGGCGGAGCTGGTCCGCGGCGCGGGTGCCGGCGATGAAGGTCTTGCCGGTGCCGGCGGGCCCGAGAACGATGACCTGCGGGGAGCGTGCGAGAGCGTCGAGATACTCGGCTTGGCGTTCGGTGAGGGGCTGGATCGGGCTGAGATTGCGTTCTTCGTCGAAGCGTGTGCGGTGAATGCGGGACGTGCGGTCTTCAACCAGTTCAAGTCGTGCGCGGCGTCTCTTCATGGATGTATACTCCAACGGGACTTGCCAACCTGGATCTGTCGCTGAACTGCCGTTTACCTGCTTGCTCCCGGCTCTACTCGTCTTGCGGAACTAAATACGGCCCCTAGCCGAAGGTTCCGCCCCGCGCTCGTCCGCCTGTGGAGAGCGTCACGACGTCCCGCGCGCGGCCGAATACGCGATGCAACTGCCGCACCAGCGTGATTCGCGCCCGACGTTTGCGTGCGGGGTGTGACTAAGGGGTGACGGTAGGTGCGGCGCCTCTGGAAAAATCGCGATGCTGGCGCCGACGCATCAGGGGTATCACGGGTGGAACGGGATGACGTGGCATCCTGCACGACCTCTGTCCTCCCCGCCCGCACGGGCGAAGCCGGCCGATCCTGCCGCCCCGAGACGTCCGGGCTTGATCGGCGGGACTAGGTTCATCCAGCCTGGATGAAACTGTCGAGAACCATCTTCCGGCCGGCCTTGTCGAAGTCAACGGTCAGCTTGTTGCCGTCGACACCTGCGACTGTTCCTGGGCCGAACTTGGTGTGGAAGACCCGCTGACCGTTCTGGAACGCGGACGGCGCGCCCGTCGACTTGGCGATCAGTTCGCCCTCGATCTGGCGCGGGCCGCCGGCCCGGCCGCCCGGCGCCGCCCCGAATCCGCCGCCGGCGTTCCGGCCGCCCTGGCCCTGCGCGGTGTTGGCCTGCGCCCGCTGCCAGCCCGGCGTCCCGTAGCTCGATCCGAACGGGGCCGGGTTGCGGTCGAACCGCGAGGCCCCGGCGGAGAAATGGGCGGGCGCCTCGACCACGTCGACCGCCGATTCCGGCAATTCATCGATGAACCGGGACGGGATGGTCGAGGACCAGAGCCCGTGGATGCGCCGGTTCACCGCGAAGGAGAGCTTGGCCCGCTTGCGCGCCCGGGTCAGGCCGACATGGGCGAGGCGGCGTTCCTCCTCGAGGCCCGCCCGGCCGCTCTCGTCGAGCGCCCGCTGGTTCGGGAACAGGCCGTCCTCCCAGCCGGGCAGGAACACGGTGTCGAACTCGAGCCCCTTGGCGGCGTGGAGCGTCATCAGGGAGACGCGCTCGGCACCCTCGGCCTCGGAGGCCTCCATCACCAGGGAGACGTGCTCCAGGAAGGCCGCCAGATCGGGGAATTCCTCCATGGAGCGGACGAATTCCTTCAGGTTCTCCAGGCGCCCGGCCGCATCCGCGGAGCGGTCCTTCTGCCACATCTCGGTGTAGCCGGATTCTTCAAGGATGGTCTGCGCGACCTCGCTGTGCGGCTGGGACTCCACGAGCCGGGCCCAGCGCGAAAAGCTCTCGGTGAGCGCCCGCAGGGTGGAGCGGACCCGGGGCTTCAGCTCATCGGTCTCGCACAGGCGCTGGGCCGCGATCCGCAGGGGCACCCGGTTGGCCCGGCCGTAGGTGTGGAGCTGCTGGAGCGTGGCGTCGCCGAGGCCCCGCTTCGGCGTGTTCACGATCCGCTCGAAGGCGAGGTCGTCGCTAACATTCACGGTGGCGCGCAGATAGGCCAGCGCGTCGCGGATCTCGGCCCGCTCGTAGAAGCGCGGGCCGCCGATGACCCGGTAGGGCAGGCCGAGCTGGACGAACCGGTCCTCGATCTCGCGCATCTGCGCGGAGATGCGCACCAGCACGGCGATCTCGGAGAGGGGATGCTTCTTCGACTGGAGCGACTCGATCGCCTCGGCGAGCAGCCGCGCCTCCTCCTCGGAATCCCAGGCGCCGGTCACGGTGACGCGCTCGCCCGGCTCGTCGTCGGTGCGCAGGGTCTTGCCGAGGCGGCTCTCGTTCCGGGCGATCAGCCCCGAGGCGGCCGCCAGGATGTGGCCGGTGGAGCGGTAGTTGCGCTCCAGCCGCACCACCACGGCGCCGGGGAAATCGTGCTCGAAGCGCAGGATGTTGTCGACCTCGGCGCCGCGCCAGCCGTAGATCGACTGGTCGTCGTCGCCCACGCAGGCGATGTTCTTGCGGGATTGCGCGAGCAGCCGCAGCCACAGGTACTGCGCGACGTTGGTGTCCTGATACTCGTCGACCAGGATGTAGCGGAATCGGTCCTGATAGTTGGCCAGGATGTCCGGGTTCTCGCGCCAGAGCTTGAGGCAAAGGAGCAGGAGATCGCCGAAATCGACGGCGTTCAACGTCGCGAGCCGGGCCTGATAGGCGGTGTAGAGGGCACCCCCCTTGCCGAACGCGAAGGCCGAGGCCTCGCCCGGCGGGACCTGCTCGGGCCCGAGGCCGCGGTTCTTCCAGCCGTCGATGGCGTGGGACAAGGCCCGGGCCGGCCAGCGCTTCTCGTCGACGTTCTGGTCGATGAGAACCTGCTTCATCAGCCGGAGCTGGTCGTCGGTGCCGAGGATCGTGAAATCGGATTTCAGCCCGACGAGCTCGGCATGGCGGCGCAGGATCTTGGTGCCGATGGCGTGGAAGGTGCCGAGCCAGGGCATGCCCTCGCCGGCGGGGCCGATCAGGCTGCCGATCCGGTGCTTCATCTCCCGGGCGGCCTTGTTGGTGAAGGTCACCGCCAGGATGTCGAACGGACGCGCCCGGCCGGTGGCGATCAGGTGGGCGATGCGGGTGGTGAGCACCCGGGTCTTGCCGGTGCCGGCGCCGGCCAGCACGAGGATCGGCCCCTCCGTCGTCTCGACGGCGCGGCGCTGCTCCGGGTTGAGCCCTTCGAGGTAGCCGGCGGCCTCGCGGCGGAGCGCCCCCATGGCGCGGGCGGCGATGGAAGAGGCGGGAGCGCCGTCCCCGGCGGGTTGCGCGTGCGGGCGGTTCTGCATCCTGCTTCCCTGGACCAAATCGCGAACGGCGTCGAGGTGGTTCGGACCGGATATGATCCGGAGCGCGCGTGCGCGACGGCCGGACCCGCGTTTCCGGCGCCGCTTGCGCGGCGCGTTCCCACCCGGATCCCGGATCAGGTCCCGCGACGCTGCACCGGTCCGGGACCCCGCACGAGAGCCGCCACGAGAGCCGCCACGAGAGCCGCGCCGGAACATCCGATCGCCGCTGGCGCCCTGCACGCCCGATCGTGCTATGGCCTGACGGCTTGCCCGCGGGGGCACGCGGGGCGGCGGCATCACGATGTCGTTGTCGCGCGCGGGAAGGTGCGGAACAGGACCATTGCGTGATCTTCTGACCGCGCTGGCGGGCGCCGTCATCCTGGTTCTCGTGGCGGCGCTCGCCGTCCCGCCCTTCGTCGATTGGCAGGCCCATCGCGCCCTCGTCGACCAGGCGCTCGCCCGTTCCCTGGGAGTCCCGGCCCGGACCGACGGCCGGATCGAAGTCCGCCTCCTGCCCTCGCCCCGTCTGCGCGTCGACCGCCTGCATCTCGGGGCCGACCCGGACCGGCCGACCCTCGACGCCCGGTTCGTCAAGGCCGAGATCGCCCTGGCGCCGCTCCTGAAGGGCGAATTCCGCTTCACCGAGACCCGGATCGGCCGGGCGGAGATCAAGCTCCCGCTCGCCGGCCCCGAGGCCCTGAAGCTGCCGACGGATGTCGGCGAGGCCCTGCGCGCGCGCGATCTCGCGATCGAGAACCTGCAGATCCAGCAATTCCTGGTCACCACCCAGGTGACGGCCACGGGCCGGACCGACCAGCTCTACGTGCAGGATCTGCACCTGCAGGCGCCGGCCCTCGTGGGTCCCTGGCGTGTCGAGGGGACGAGCGGCGGCCTCCCGTTCCGGGCCGTCAGCGGCACGCCCGGGCCGGATGGGCGGCTCGCCGTGAAGATCTCGGGCGGCGGCGACGCGCATCCGCGATTCGAGGCGGATGCGCGGTTCGGCCTCGTCCCGACGGAGGCCGGACGGGCGATCCTGATCGAGGCCGAGGGTTCCACCCGTCTCGTGGTCGGCCCGCCGAGTCAGGCGGCGGGCGCCTACCTGCCGTTCTCCCTCGGCGGCACCTTCAAGGCCCGCGGCACCCAGGTGCGGTTCGAAGGCGTCGATCTCACGATCGATCCGGGCGGCCGCGCGCTTCGGCTCGGCGGCACCGGCCGCCTCGACCTGCGTCAGTGGCGTGCTGGCCTGAACCTCGAGGCCCGGCGTCTCGATCTGGACGCCTTCCTGGCCTCGCCCGAGGGGCAGAGCCTGATCGCCCGCGGCCCGCCGAGCTGGGCCGGGGGCCTGCCGGCCATGCTCGACCTCGATCTCGCGGTGGGCACCGCCGTGCTCGGGGGCGAGGAGTGGTCGAACCTCGCCCTCACCGGCACAATCGAGCGGGCGGGCGGCCTGCTGCTGCGCCGCCTCTCGGCGACGGGGCCGGCGGATTCGAGCGTCAGCCTGAGCGGGCAGATCGAGACGGGGCCGTTCCGCCTGAGCGGTCCGGTGGCGCTGAGCGCCCCGGATTCCGAGGCGCTCGGCCGCTACCTGCGCCGCCTGGGCGTGGAGGGACCCCTGACCGCGCTCCTCGACGGACGCCGGATCGAGGCCGCCGCCGACCTGTCGGCCGCCGCCGCGAGCCTGTCCCTGCGCAACCTCCGGCTCGGCCTCGGGCCGGCGCGGATCACCGGCAACGCCCGCTACACCGCCGCGGAGGCCGGTGCGCGCGGACATTTCGAGGCCCAGCTGCGCGCGAACGGCATCGACATCGCCGGCCTGCCGCCCCTCGGGACGACGCTGGGTACCTTGCGCGATCTCGACCTCGCCCTGACCCTGGAGGCGCGGGATGTGCGGTTCGGGGCGGCGAGTTCCGGGACCGGGACCATCGCGGCGCGCATCCAGTCGGACGGCTCGGCCCTCGTGGTCGACAGCCTCGACGTGACCGACCTCGCGGGCGCGAGCGCCATGCTGTCCGGCCGGATCGGCGCGGACGGGACCGGCCGCGTCTCCGGCCGCCTGAAGGCGCCGGTGGCGGCGCCGCTGCTCGGCCTGCTCGAACGGGTCTGGGTCGGCGAGATCCGCCTGCTGCCGGCCTTCCTGCGGAAGGCCCCCCTCGATCTCGCCGTCACCCTCGACCGGGAGGGCGGCAGCGCCGAAGCCCTGCGCACCCAGGCGAAGGGCAGCGCCGGCGGCGGTACCCTCGACCTGACGCTCTCGAGCCGCGGGACGCGGATCGAGGCCGGGACCGCCACCCTGACCACCCCGCGGGCGGGCGTCTGGTTCGGGCGGACCGACATCGCCGGCCTGCAGCAGCCGGCCGAGCTGCACCTGAATGCCGAACGGCCGGACGAGAAGGGCCTTGCCCTCACGGTCATCGGGACGGTGGCGGGCCTTCGGGTCGCGACGGGCCGGCCGATCCTGGTCGGCGCCGACGCCATGCCGGTCGGGGGCGCGTTCCGAGCCGACACGCCCGACCTCGCCCCGTTCCTGACGCTGGCCGGGGCCGTGAGCCTGCGGCCCGGTGCCTGGCCGGCCGACCTGACCGCCACGCTGTCCCGGGACGGGAACGACCCTGTCGCTGCCCTCACCGGGACCGTCGCGGGATCGAGCGTGAGCGGGAGGCTGCTGCGGGCGCCCGACGGCGCCCCTGTCTCTTATACACATCTGACGCTGCCGACGAAGAGGATAGTGTA
>CAXDNE010000281.1:0-9799 GCA_963990595.1 uncultured Methylobacterium sp. | reverse complement strand
GGGCCTCGTGCAGCACATGCGCGCCGAGCAGCAGATGATCCGCGACTGGGTCGAGGCGCAGGCGAGCCGCGAGCGCGAGCTGAAGCAGGCGCTCGACCGGCTCGGACGGGAGCGCGTGTAGTGGCCTCCACGGCGGCGCGGTCCCGGCGCACCCTCAATGTCTGGCCCGGCTACGTCGACGCGCTCGCGACGCTGCTCCTGTCGGTGGTGTTCCTGCTCACGGTCTTCGTGGTCGGCCAGTTCTTCCTGTCGCAGGAACTCACCGGCCGGGACGAGACTCTGGCCAAGCTCAACCGCCAGATCGCCGACCTCACCGACCTGCTCGCCCTGGAGCGCTCGAATCGCCGCACCCAAGAGGACGAGGTCCGCAACCTGCGCACGACATTGGCCGGGGTCGAGGCCGAGCGCGATCAGGCGAAGACCCAGGCCGAGGCCGCGACGGTCAGTCAGGGCGCCGCCGGCGCGCTCGACAAACAGCTCGAGGCCGAGCGCGGCGCGACCAAGCGGGCGCTGTCCCAGATCGATCTCCTGAACGAGCAGATCAGCGCCATGCGCCGCCAGCTTGCGGCCCTGGAGGACGCCCTCGCGGCGTCCGAGAGCCGCGACCGGGAATCCCAGGCCCGGATCGCCGAGCTCGGCAGCCGTCTGAACGTCGCGCTGGCGCAGAAGGTCCAGGAACTCGCCCGCTATCGCTCCGACTTCTTCGGGCGCCTGCGCCAGATCCTCGGCAACCGCCCCGACATCCGCGTGGTCGGCGACCGGTTCGTGCTGCAATCCGAGGTGCTGTTCCCGGCGGGATCGGCGACGCTCAAGCCCGAGGCCGGCCCCGAGCTCGACCGGATCGCCGGCGCCATCGCCGACCTCGCCAAACAGATCCCGGCCGACCTGCCCTGGGTCCTGCGGGTCGATGGCCATACCGATGCGCGGCCGATCAACACGTCGCAATTCCCGTCGAATTGGGCGCTCTCGGCCGCCCGCGCCATCGCGGTGGTGCAGTATCTGGCGGGGAAGGGGATCGCGCCCCAGCATCTCCTGGCTGGCGCCTTCGGCGAATTCCAGCCGCTCGACACCGGCACCACCGAGGAGGCTTACGCTCGGAACCGGCGAATCGAGATGAAGCTCACCGAGCGGTGACGGCCCGCTCGCGACAGTCGTTCAGGGCGGTGTCCGGGGCCTTTGTATAAGTTTTGTCGCCGATCCTCTCGATTGGAGAGTTTCATGCCTCCGCGCCGGATCTGCGGATTTATTGGTGAGCATTGCGCCGCATGGACGCCATGCTGGGATGCGTCTGGGTTCGCGGCCGATTAACCCGACATTATCCTTGACGCCGCATGGTGCCGCCGATCCGAGGAGGCTGCGGTCGATGTCGAAGCTCAACGTGTCCATGCGTCCTTGCGGGGCCATCGGCCCGTCAGGTCCGGCGGTCGGCGCTGCCGCGACGGAGAACCGGCCGGAGGGCTGCCTTTCGGACGCTGTCCCGGCCCTCACCGAATCGGGCGAGGAGGCCGGCGCGATCGCGGCGGCGATGCGGGTCTTCGAGGAGGGGCTGACGCGCCTTCGGCACCACACCACGGGCGCGGCCGCTCCGGATCCCGGCGCGGCCGGGGGCGAGGACGTGACCGGCCTGCTGGCCGCCATCGCCGGGCAGACGAGCCTGATGGCCCTCAGGGCGTCGATCCAGGCGGCCCGCAGCGGCGGGACGGGGCGGGGCTTCGCGGCCGCCGCCGCGGAGGTGAGGGATCTGGCCGGGCAGATGGCCCGGGCCACGGATACGCTCGTGTCCCAGGTCGGCCTGGTTCAGGCTGCGACCGAGCGGGCCCGGGATGCGGCCGCCGCGGACCGCCGCGCGCAGGCGGAAGCCCCTGCGGCCTGACCCGCGGGTCGGCCGCGCCTAGCCCGCGAGCGCCTCCTTGTAGGCGAACAGGCCGGGCGTTCCGCCCGTCATCAGGAACAGCACCGACGCGCCGGCCGGGTAGAGGCCGGCCCGGACGTCGTGCAGCAGGCCGGCAAAGGCCTTGCCGCTGTAGACCGGGTCGAGAAGCTTGCCCTCCTGCCGCGCCATCAGCCGCACGGCCTCGAGCATGCCCGCCGTCGGGATGCCGTAGCCCGGCCCGCGGTGGCTGCCGTCCAGATTGACCTCCTGCGGCGACACGCGCCGCTCCACGCCGATCAGCGCCAGCGTGGCGTTGGCCTTCTCGAGCACCTCCGCCCGGGCGCGGCCTTCCTCGGCGAGCACCGCGAAGGATTTCGCCAGCCTCGGGTCGAGATCCAGCGCGGCAAGGCCCGCCACGAGGCCGGCATGGGTGCCGGCGCTGCCGTTGGCGGTGATGATCTGCGCGAAGGTCAGGCCCATCTGGTCGGCCTGGGCCAGGATCTCCGCGGCGCAGTTCGCGTATCCCAGGCATCCGGTCGGGCTCGAGCCGCCGGAGGGGAAGGTGTAGACCCGGCGGCCCTGCTCGCGGAGCTCGGCCGCCCGCGCCTCGGCGGCGGTCAGCGAATCCGCGTCGCCCGGCAACTCGTGGACGGTGGCCCCGAACAGGTCGTCGAGCAGGCGGTTGCCGTTTCCGGTATAGTCCGGGTCCTGGCGCGGGACGCTGCGGGTCAGGAACAGCTCGCAGGCGAGGCCCGCCTGCGCCGAGGCGGCCGCGGTGAGCCGCGCATGGTTCGACTGGATGGCGCCGACCGTGACGACCGTGTCGGCACCCTCCGCGCGGGCCGCGCCGAGCAGGTACTCGAGCTTGCGCAGCTTGTTGCCGCCGAGTCCGATCCCCGCCACGTCGTCGCGCTTCACGTAGATCCGCACGCCGTTGAGCGCGTCGCCGAGGTGGCGCGCCAGCCCGTCCAGGGGCTCGATCGCGGTCGGCTGCGTCAGCAGCGGCAGGCGCGGGAAGCGGGCGAGGTCGAGTGTCGGCATCGCGGCCTTCGTACACGGCGGAGCCGCGCCTGTCGCGGTGTCGCGTGCCTCACTCCGCAGCCGGCAGCCGCTCGCCGCGGATCCGGGGCTCCTTGCCGCGGGCGGTCTCGTCCAGCGCGTCGGTGAATTGCAGGTTCGCGAGCTGCGCGTAGAGGGCGCCCTGTGCCAGCAGGCTCTCGTGGGTCCCGGTCTCGACGATCCGGCCATCGTCGAGGACCAGGATACGGTCCGCCGCGCGGATCGTGGCGAGCCGGTGGGCGATCACCAGGGTGGTGCGCCCCTGCATCAGCGTGGCGAGGGCGGCCTGGACGGCGCGCTCCGATTCGGCGTCCAGCGCCGAGGTCGCCTCGTCGAGGAGCAGGATCGGCGCGTCCTTCAGGATCGCCCGGGCGATGGCGATGCGCTGGCGCTGGCCGCCGGAGAGGGTGACGCCGCGCTCGCCGACCTGGGTCGCGTAGCCCTGCGGCAGCGCCGTGATGAACGTGTGTGCGTTGGCGAGCTCGGCCGCGCGCCGGACCTCCGCCTCGCCGGCCTCGGGACGCCCGTAGCGGATATTCTCGGCGACGGTCCCGGAGAACACCACCGGGTCCTGTGGAACCAGGGCGATGCGCGCCCGCAGGCGCTCGGGATCGACCTGCACGATGTCGGCGCCGTCGACCAGGATCTGGCCGCTCTGCGGATCGTAGAAGCGCAGGAGCAGCTGGAACACCGTCGACTTGCCGGCGCCGGACGGGCCCACGATGGCGATGCGCTCCCCGGGCGCGGCCGCGAAGGTCAGCCCGTCGAGGGCGGCGTGGCCGGGACGGGTCGGGTAGGCGAAGTGAACGGCCTCGAAGCTGACCGCACCCTGCGCGGGCTCGGGCAGCGGCAGGGCCGGCGACGGCGCGCGGATCGCGGGCTCCGCCGCGAGGATCTCGGTGAGCCGCTCGGCCGCGCCGGCCGACATGGCGAGGTCGCCGTAGACCTCGGAGAGCTGGCCGAGGGCTCCCGCGCCGAAGACGGCGTAGAGCACGAATTGCGAGAGCTCGCCGCCGGTCATGGTGTGGTTGAGGACACCCTGGGCGCCGTACCACATCACCCCGACCACCGAGGCGGAGATCAGGAAGATCGCGACGCCGGTGAGGAGGGCCCGCGCCCGGACCGAGGCGCGCGCGGCCGCGTAGGCGCCCTCGGAGGCCGCCGCGAACCGCGCCGCCGTCGCGGCCGATCGTCCGAAGGCCTGCATGGTCCGCACCGCCCCGACCGCTTCGGCCGCGTAGGCGGAGGCGTCCGCCAGCCGGTCCTGGGCCGCCCGGGAGCGCCGACGCACGCCGCGGCCGGAGATGATGAGCGGGAAGACGATGACCGGGATCGCGGCCAGCACCATCACGGAGAGGCGCGGGCTGGTGACCACCATCATGGCGGTGGCACCTACGAACAGGAACAGGTTCCGCAGCAGGATCGAGACCGAGACGCCGAAGGCCGACTTGATCTGCGTCGCGTCCGCGGTGAGTCGGGAGACGATCTCGCCGGATTGCGCCCGGTCGAAGAAGGCCGGGTCGAGGATCGTGAGCCGGGCGAAGACGGCGCTGCGCAGGTCCGCCACCACGCGCTCGCCCAGCGTCACCACCGTGTAGACGCGGGCCGCGCTCGAGAGCGCGAAGGCTGCGACGACGCCGAGCAGGGCGAGGAAATAGGCGTCGATCACGCCGGAGCCGTCGGCCGTGAAACCGTGGTCGATGACCCGGCGCATGGCGATCGGGACGACGAGCGTCGAGGCCGAGGCGCAGATGAGGGCGATCAGCCCGGCGACGATCCGCACCCGATAGCGCAGCGCGAAGGGGAGCAGCGGCCGGAGCGCGCTCAGCGGGGCTTTGGGCCGGGCTTCCGCGGCCGCCTTGGTCTTACGGGCCATCACGCCTCACGTGTCAGTCGTTCTCCCGGTCCGCGGCGCTTGTGACCGGGAAGAGCCTGCGGTATACGCCGCCGCTCATCCGATTGCGTGTGTTCAATGGCCGCGGGCCGCCACCACGGTCGGCTTGGACGTGCCGTTGCCACGAACCCACGGTTCGGTGCAACCGGTGATATCTTCCGCATTCCGGGCCGGGCGGCGCCTCCTGCGCTTCCCGCCGGCGTGCCAGATCAGGGACCACAGGTCATGGCGAAGGACGCGGCCGCGAAGGCCAAGGGGACTGAACACCCCGATTACCACTTCATCAAGGTCGTGATGACGGATGGTACCGAGTACCAGACCCGTTCGACCTACGGGAAAGAGGGTGACACCCTCAACCTCGACATCGATCCGCTCACCCACCCGGCCTGGACCGGCGGCGAGCAGAAGATGCTCGACCGCGGCGGCCGCGTCTCGCGCTTCAACTCGCGGTTCGGCAATCTCGGCAAGCGCTGAACGCGCGCCTTTTCGCGCAACGTACGGCAACCAAGCGGGCGGTCTCCTCACGGGGCCGCCCGTTTTCGTGTGCGCAGTCCGTCGCGCGCCCCGGCGGCAAGGCCGCCGAGCTAAGAAAGGCGTAGATTTCTCGCATGGAAGTTTTGCCGAGCTAAATACTCGCGGGCAAGTTGTTTTCGGCGGTTAGACTTCGAGATTAATGAGTTTTATACAATGAAATAGTACTGATGTCGGGCGCGCAGGCGGCGCCGTAGCGCACGGTCGCCGCCCTGGGCAGGATCGCGGCGTCGAGGGGCGGTTTCGGCGATGAACGGGGGTCTGTCGGCCGGTCATGTCGACCGCACCGGTGTCGCGCCCAGCGTCCCGTTCAGGCTGTCTAATCTGAAGACGTCCCGATACGGCTATGCCGTGGCTGTCGCCGCAATCCTCGTCGCTCTGGCGGCGCGGGCTGTCCTCCCGGTCGGACTCCCGTTCATCACGTTCTACCCGGCCGTCATTCTGACCGCCTATCTCTGCGGTCCAGGTCCGGCCCTCGTCTCCGCGATCCTGTCGGGACTCGCCGCGTGGTCCCTCGTGTTGCCGTCGAACCTTCCGGTGACCGGCGCATGCTCGAGCGCCGTCGCCCTGGGCCTGTACGCCGCGGTCGTCAGCATCAACATCCTCCTGATTCACAGGATGCAGCGGTCGAGGCGGGCCAACGTCGTGCTGGCCGAATCGGAGCGGAGGCTGCTCGGCGAATTGCAGCGCGAGACCGAGCTGCGCGTCGCCCATGAGCGCTTGGCCGAGAAGACGCTGCTTCTGGATCTCGCCCTTCAGGCCGCCGATGCGGGGACCTGGCGCTACTGCGTGCGGACCGGACGGGCTCAGCTATCGGGGCGAATGGCGAGCCACCACGGCTTCGGGGACGAGCCCATCGAGATCGACGTCGAGCGGGACTGGCGTCCGCGCGTCCATCCCGAGGATGCCGAGCGGACCTTGAGCGACCTGCAAGAAGCTGTCGCCGCGCGGGCGAAATTCGCGACGGATTTCCGCGTCCTTCTGCCGGACGGCGGAGTGCGCTGGATCACCGGCCTGGGGCAGGTCGAGACCGACGCCGCCGGAGACGCGATCGGGGTCGTGGGCCTCAGCCTGGATATCACCGCCCGCAAGGAGGCCGAGGCCAAGATCGCCCACTTGGCCTGTCACGACCCCCTGACCGGCCTCGCCAACCGGACGCTGTTCCACGCCCGCCTCGACGAGGAGATCGCCCGCCTGCGCCGGCACGGCGACGCATTCGCGCTGTTCTGCCTGGACCTCGACCGGTTCAAGGCCGTGAATGACAGCCACGGTCACCTGATCGGCGACGCGCTGCTCCGGTTCGTGGCCGACCGGATCCGGACCGCGATCCGCGCCGAGGACACGCTGGCCCGGATCGGCGGCGACGAGTTCGTGCTCATCCAGACCGGGTCCGATCAGGCGGAGCGCGCGGCGATTCTGGCCGAGCGCCTGATCGCCGCGGTCCGGGAGCCGATCGCCGTCGAGGGGCACAGCCTGTCGGTCGGTCTCAGCATCGGGATCGCCCTGGCGCCTTCCTGCGGCGACGATCCCCGGACGATCTACACGCGTGCGGATCGCGCGCTCTACCGCGCGAAAGCCGAGGGTCGGAACACCTTCCGCTTCGCCACCTGACCGCCGAAGCGATCAGCCCTCGCTCATCCGGAACGCCATCCGCAGCATGCCCTGCTGCGCCGCCACCGGGCTCTCGACCGGGGCGGGAGTCGGCCGGTCCTCGGCGATCAGCGAATCGAGGTGCAGGATGCGGGTGTGCAGGCGCCGCGCCCGAACGATCAGCTGCTGGAGACGCACCGGCAGCAGGGTGAAATCCTGCGGCTTCGGCGGCTCGGAGGAGCCGAGCTTGACCCGGTGCTTCTCGAGGAGGGCTTCGGCCGGGGTCATCTCACCCTCGGCGACCGCGCGCTGCACCAGCAGCCACGACGCGATCTGCATCAGCAGCGTGGTGAGGCGCATGCTCTCGGCCGCGTAGCTCAGCGTGGCGTCCCGGGAGATCAGGCGCGACTCGTCGCGGCCCTCGCCGTCGAGATAGGCGGCCGTCTCCTCGACGAGCGTCATCCCGTCGCGAAAGAGCGTCTTGAAGGCTTCCGAATTGACATAGGACCTGCCGAAATCGACCCAGTCCTGATCGTCCCGGAACGTGACATCGAAGCCGTTCATTCTGCCTCTCCTGCGCCGTCCGACGGCCCTATCCGTCCGGATCTGGGACACTCCGTCCGTGGCTTTCCGACGACGCAGCAATCATAGCGCCGATCGGCGGCGTCATCAGGGTTCATCCTTCTTTAACCTTAATGGGTGGCCGCCGGCTTCACGCAAGGCCTGTGGAATCGGAGGCCAGCGCTCAGAAGGAGGCGCGGACGCCGCCGAATACGCTCCGGCCGGACCCGGGGTAGAACGCGGCCAGCGCCGCGGGTCCGCCGACCGTCGCGGCGGCATTGGCGACCACCGCGATGTCCGACACGTAGCGCGTATCCGCGAGGTTCCGCGCGTCCACGAACAGCGAGACGCCGTTGGCGAAGTCGATCCCGGCCTCAAGGCCGAGCAGCGCGTAGCCCGGCACCCGCAGGGTGTTGGCGTGATCGGCGAAGGCGCCCTGCGGAACCCAGTCGAGGGCCGGCGCGATGTGGACTCCGCTCGAGAGCCGGTAGCTCAGGACGGTGCGCAGAACGTCCGCCGGGATGCCGGCGATGCGGTTGTTGCCGAAGACCGGGTCGCGCACGAAGCGGAAATCGTTGTGGGTCCAGATCTGGGTCAGGCTCAGGCCGTCGCCCGCCCCGGTGAGATCGCGGGCGAGATCGATCGTGACGGCCGCTTCGACGCCTTGGTGGAGCGAGCGGGGGGTGTTGAAGGTCGCGGCCGGAATGTTGAGGCCGGGATTGGTGGAGAAGTTGATCAGCTCCTCACGCAGGTCCGACCGGTAGAGCGTCACGTCGAAGGCGAGGCGGTCGATCCGGCCGCGGGCGCCGGCCTCGTAGGTCCAGGCGCGCTGGGCCTGCAGGGGGACGAAGGTGGTGTTCAGGAGGTTCTGCTGCACGAGGTCGGTGAAGTCCGGCACGTCGCGGGACCGGGTCACGTCGCCGAAGACCTGCAGGTCGGGCCGCGGCTGCCAGAGCAGGCCGATCTTCGGGTTGAGGCCGGAATAGGTCAGGTCGGCGAAGCGCGGGCGCACATCCCCGGGAAGGCCGCCCTTGTCGCTGTAGGTCCGATTCGACGAGAACGCCTTCGCGCCCGTCATCAGCGCCACATCCGGCAGGAACCAGAAGCGGTTCTCGCCATAGGCCTCGTAGCTCGATGCGCTCTGGAGCGAATTCAGCGTCGGGGCCCCCCGCTGGCCGCGGATGTTGACGAATTGCAGCGCCGAATTCTGGCCCGCCAAGGCGCGCAGGCCCAGAACGACGTCGTCGCGGAAGCCGCCGAGATCGAGGGTCGCGCTCCAATGCGGGCTGATCCCGTAGGTCCAGCCGTCCTGGTCGAGGGCCTGGAAGATCGGGTGATACAGGCTCTTGTGGATCGCCCAGCTGTCCACGTCGAGCTTGCCCATGTCGAGCAGGAACGAGGTGCGGTTGGCGATCCGCTCCGTCTCGACCTTGCGCGACTGGTTGCCCGTGATGGCGGTGGGATTGGCCAGCGTCGGGGTGGTGAGGCTCTGGCCGAGGGTCAGGGTACCGGGCAGCTTCTGGTCGGTGAGATAGGTGCCGAGATAGAAGCGCGTCTCGATGTCGGGCGCGATCCGATAGCCGATATTGGCGTTGAAGTTCTTGGTCGCCTGGGCCTCGTGGGCGCGGAACCCGTCGGAATTGGTCAGCGTCGCGTTGACCATCACGTCGAGCGGCCCGTCGATGCGGGACATCTGCGCCTGCTCGCGGAGAGTGCCGAAGCTGCCGCCGTCGATCCGCAGGATGTTGGGCGCGAGCGCCGTGTAGGCGGTCGGCGTGACGGAATTGATCGCGCCGCCCAGGGTCGTCGCCCCGAAGGTCAGGGCGTTGCCGCCCTTGTAGACCTCGACCGAGCGCAGGGCGAGCGGGTCGATCTGGTAAAAATCGCCGCTGCCATCCGCGAGATTGAACGGGATGCCGTCCTGCAGCAGCTCGATGCCGCGCAGGTGAAACGCGCGAGCGACGCCCGAGCCGCGCACCGACAGGCGCAACTCCTGGCCGTAGCGCTCCTGGACGTAGACGCCGGGGACGTCCTTGAGAACGTCGCGGATCGTGTTGGCGTAGCGATCCTGGATCGTGGCGGCATCCACGAAGGCCACCGATCCGACGGTGCCGTAGAGCGCCGCGCGCTGGCTGTCGACGCTCGGGACCGAGAGGGACCCGCGCGCTTCCCCCGGCCGCGGGCCGGTGGACGTGGCGCTGCCGACCACGCTGAGTTCGGGGAGGGTGACCGCCGCGGCGGGGGCGGTCTGGGCCCTGTCTCTTATACACATCTGACGCTGCCGACGAAGA
>CAXDNE010000280.1:0-9827 GCA_963990595.1 uncultured Methylobacterium sp. | reverse complement strand
ATTGCCTCTTGTCTCGTGGGCTCGGAGATGTGTATAAGAGACAGACTTCACCCTGCGCTTCGGCGCCGCGCCCGCCCTCGCGCCCGACGCCCGCTTCGCCCTCGTCGATCCCGATCCGGCGCTCCTCGCCCGCGCCCCGGCGGACCGCCTCGTGGTCTCGGGCCTCGCCGATCCGCGCCCGGTTCTGGCGGCGCTGACCGCGCGCGGCACCGCCCTCCCCCGCGGGGATGCGTGGCACCGGGAGGCGCGGGCGGCCCTCGCCTACCGGCCGCCCGAATGGTCGGCGCTGCGCGGGAGCGACGGGCGTCTGCACCCGGTGGAGCTGTGCCGGGCGGTCGCCGCCTTCCTGGAGAACCACCCGGACGGCACGCTGATCTGCGACGGCGGCGAGATCGGGCAATGGCCGCAGGCCCTGGTCCCGGCCGGGCGCCGGCTGATCAACGGCGTCTCGGGCACGATCGGCGCGTCGATCCCCTTCGCGATCGCCGCCGCCCTGGAGCGCCCCGGCGCCCCTGTGGTCGCGGTGCTGGGCGACGGCACCTTCGGCTTCCACATGGCCGAGTTCGACACGGCCGTGCGCTATCGAATCCCGTTCATCGCGGTGGTCGGCAACGACGCGCGCTGGAACGCCGAGCACCAGATCCAGCTGCGCAGCTACGGCCCCGC
Organism: uncultured Methylobacterium sp.; assembly: GCA_963990595.1. Lineage (GTDB taxonomy): Bacteria > Pseudomonadota > Alphaproteobacteria > Rhizobiales > Beijerinckiaceae > Methylobacterium. The sequence continues at coordinate 9,161 of CAXDNE010000280.1, read as the reverse complement.
GCGGACGCGCCACTGCGACCTGCTCCCGACCCGCTACGACGCGGTGGTCCAGGCGCTCGGCGGCTTCGGCGCGCTGGTGACTGAGGCCGCCGACCTCCCGGCGGCGCTGGAGGCGGCCCAGGCCAGCGGCCTGCCGGCCTGCGTCAACGTGATGATCGAGAGCGTGCCGGCGCCCATGATCCGCCGCCCCGGCTGAGGGGAGCGGCTCGGGGCACGGCACGACCGTGACGCCGTCTCTGCCGAACGGGGCGCGGATTCCCTCTCCCGCACGGGAGAGGGGGCAGGTCGCGCCCGCCATGCGCGTCGGCGCGATGGTCGCGGACCGTGGGTTCAGGGAGGGGGGATCATGCGCAGACGCGACGTTCTGGCCGGAGCCGCCGTGCTCCTCGCGAGCCCCGCCCCGGGGCGGGCCGAGGAGGTCGGCGCGGTGGCCATCGCCCGCCAGCCGAGCCTCGGCCACCTGCCGCTGATGCTGATGGAGGAGCAGGGCCTGCTGCAGAAGGCGGCGGCCGCCCGCGGCGTGGCGGGGCTCCAGGCCCGCTACCTCACCCTGGCGGGCGGGGCCGCCATGAACGACGCCCTGCTCTCCGGGCAGATCCAGTTCGCGGCCGGCGGCGTGCCGCCCCTCGTGCTGCTCTGGTCGAAGACGCAGGGCACCGCGATGGCCGTGAAGGGCGTGGCGGCGATGAACAGCATGCCGCTCCTGATGAACACCAGCAACCCGGCGGTGCACAGGCTCGCGGACTTCACCGACCGGGACAAGATCGCGCTCCCCGCCGTGAAGGTCTCGGTCCAGGCGATGTTCCTGCAGATGGCGGCCGAGAAGGAACTCGGCGCGGCCCACCGCAACGACCTCGACCGGCTCACCGTCACCCTGTCGCATCCCGACGGGATGGCGGCACTCCTCGGGGGCAGCGAGGTGACGGCGCACTTCACCGCCGCGCCGATCCAGGAGCTGGAGCTGCGCAAGCCCGGGATCCGCACGGTGCTCAACAGCTTCGACGTGCTGGGCGAGCCCTCGACCTTCAACGTGGTCTGGGCCTCGGCGGCCTTCGCGAGCGCGAACCCCCGGGTGTTCGAGGCGTTCGGCGCCGCCCTGGACGAGGCGCTCGCCGCGATCGCGGCCGACCGGGCGGAAGCGGCGCGCGCCTATGTGCGGCTCGCCCGCGACACGAGCGATGTCGGCCTCATCACCGAGATCCTGAACGACCCGCAGGTGTCGTTCACGGCGACGCCCCGGGCGATCGGCAAGGTCGCGGACTTCATGGCCCGCACCGGCACGATCCGCCGCCGGCCGGAGAGCTGGAAGGACCTGTTCTTCGCGGGGGTCCACGGCAAGGACGGGAGTTGAACGGAACTCCCATTCACCCCCCTCGTCCTGAGATGCCCAAGCGCAGCGCAGGCCGCGAAGGCGATCTCCGGCTCGCCGCGCGATCCCTGGAGCGCTCCTGCGAGGCCCGCCGATGCGGGCACCTCAGGATGAAGGGGCGATCGGGATCCGCACCCCGGCAGCCCGTCGACAGACCGGCCGCGCTCAGCCCTGCAGCAGGCCGGGGAGCGCCAGGGCCGTGGTGGTCAGCCCGATCGCCGCGAGCAGCGCGAGGACGAGGGTGCGGAAGCGGCGCTGGTCGATCCGCGCGAACAGCGCGAGCCCGGCCAGCACGCTCACCAGCAACACCGGCACCGCGAGAACGAGGTCGCCGAGGAGTTCGGGGGGAAGCGGATCGACGTAGACGAGGATGGACAGGGCCCAGCTCTGCATCACCAGGGTGAAGGACTGATAGACCGCGCGCTGGGTGCGCGGGTCCCAGCCGCGCACGAGGCTCCAGGCCGTCGGCAGGGCGCCCGACAGACCCGCGATGCCACCCAGGATGCCGCCCAGGAAGCCGATTGCCCCGTCGCTCCAGGGATTGCCGAACCGCACCCGGAAATCGGCCCGCAGCAGCGCGACGCCGCCGCTGTACAGGATCAGGAAGATGCCGATCGCGGCCTTCACGACGCGCGGGTCGAGGTCGTGCAGCAGGTGGATGCCGATCGGCGCCCCGATGAGGCCGGGCAGGATCATCGCGAAGGCGGTCCCCCGCGGCGGCCAGGCCCGCAGGCGCAGGATCGAGACCGCCTGCGAGAGGATGCTGCAGACGAGCACCAGGGCGGTCGCCTCGACCGGCGTGCGGATCGAGAGCAGCGTGCCGGAGGCGATCAGCGCGAAGGCGAAGCCCGTCAGCCCCGAGATCAGACCGACGCACCCGACGCACAGGAGGAGGAGGAGCGTCTCGTTCACCGCCGGCACCCGGCCCGGCCGATGCCCTGCGCGCGCTCAACCGCCATCCCTGTCCTCCCAGCCGCGGCCCGCACGGACGGGCGCACTTTTGAATATATCTTATATAAGACTTGGCACGTGGGACAAGGCGCGGGATCGCGCGGCGGGCGACGAGATCCACGCTCGAGGGACGGATCGAGAGAATGTTTGCTGGTTGCTGTGGCCGCTCGATGGGACCGACCATCCGGATCCACCAAGCGCCCTCCCTCCCCCCTCTGCGGGCTCGCGGAATCACGCATCATGTCGGGCGATACGGCCCAGGATGGAGCGCGCCCCCCCTCTCCCGCGCGGGAGAGGGACAGGGTGAGGGGCTAGGTTCGTCCGGAAGGGGCTCGTCATTCGACACGCGACGACGGCGCGCACAACTCTGAAGCTTCTCGTCCCTCACCCCAACCCTCTCCCGCACGGGAGAGGGGCGCGTCGCGCCTCCCACGAGCAGATGCGTGTACATCATAGCTCTGCGAGAGAGGGAGACGCGCGAGTCCGATCGCTCTCGTCCTGGAACAGAGGGAATCCGCAAAGCCGGCCTCGCCAGATGGCGGCGACCGCCCCCGAACCAACGAAATCGTCGCCGCCGCGCGATCGACCGTTGACGCCCGCCAACTAATAGGTCTTATATAAGACCAGTCGCCGCCAAGAAGCCGACGACAGAGATCAGGAGGACCGCATGAGCAGCCACGCCGCGTCCGGCGAGGGGCGCCGCAAGCCGCATCTTCTCGCCCATTCCCCCCAGGACAACGTCGCCGTCGCGGTGATCGAGGGCCTGAGCGCCAACACTGACGCTTTCGGGGTGATCACCGAGAACGATACCACCTTCGCGGTGCATGTCCGCCACGACATCCCGATCGGCCACAAGGTCGCGCTCACCGATCTGAAGGCGGGCGATACGGCCATCAAGTACGGCCAGGATATCGGCAAGGTCATCAAGGACGTCGCCAAGGGCGAGCACGTCCACGTCCACAACGTCAAGACGAAGCGCTGGTGAGGTGACGATGTTCAAGGAAGCCGCTCAGCTCGAACACGAGATCGCCACGCCCTTCGTCGGCGGTGCGCCCGATCAATTCGCCACCAAGGCGCTGTCGACCGCCCGCGCGTCGCAGAACTACGAGGCCGCCACCTTCATGGGCTGGCGCCGGGAGAACGGCCGGGTCGGCGTGCGCAACCACGTCGTGCTCCTGCCGCTGGACGATCTCTCCAACGCCGCCTGCGAGGCGGTCGCCAACAACGTGAAGGGCACGATGGCGCTGCCCCACGCCTACGGCCGACTCCAGTTCGGCGAGGACCTTGAGCTGCACTTCCGCACGCTCATCGGCATCGGCTCGAACCCGAACGTCGCGGCCGTCGTGGTCATCGGCATCGAGGACCAGTGGACCAACCGCGTGGTCGCGGGCATCGCCAAGACCGGCAAGCCGGTCGTCGGCTTCGGCATCGAGGGCCACGGCGACATCGCCACCGTCGCCAAGGCGAGCTACCAGGCCAAGCGCTTCGTGCAGTGGGCGACCGAGCTGCAGCGCGAGGAATGCCCGATCTCGGACCTCTGGGTCTCGACCAAGTGCGGCGAGTCCGACACCACCACGGGCCTCGCCTCCTGCCCCACCGTCGGCAACATGTACGACAAGCTGATCCCGCACGGGATCTACGGCGTCTTCGGCGAGACCTCGGAGATCACCGGCGCCGAGCACCTCTGTCGCGAGCGGGCGGCCAGCCCCGAAATCGCCGACAAGTGGTTCACCATGTGGAAGGCCTACCAGGACGACGTGATCGAGGCCCACAAGACCGACGATCTCTCGGACTCGCAGCCGACCAAGGGCAACATCGCGGGCGGCCTCACCACGATCGAGGAGAAGGCGCTCGGCAACCTCGAGAAGATCGGCCACGAGTGCCGGTTCATCGACGCGCTGCAGCCCGCGGAGGCGCCCGCCAAGGGGCCCGGCCTCTACTTCATGGACACGTCCTCGGCGGCGGCCGAGTGCGTCACCCTGATGGCGGCGGCCGGCTACGTGGTCCACACCTTCCCGACCGGCCAGGGCAACGTGATCGGCAACCCGATCGTCCCGGTGATCAAGATCAGCGGCAACCCCCGGACCGTGCGCACCATGGGTGAGCATATCGACGTCGACGTGTCGGGCGTGCTCAGCCGCGAGATGACCATCCCGCAGGCCGGCGACGCGCTGATCGACATGGTGGTGCGCACCGCCAACGGCCGGCTCACGGCGGCCGAGTCCCTCGGCCACCGGGAATTCGTGATGACGAAGCTCTACCGCAGCGCCTGACGCGCTTGTCCGGCGCCCGCGGATCGGTTTCCGCGGGCGCCGCCCCGCCGCCACGGGGTCCGGCCCACGAGGGGAGCACGACCGCGGGATACATCGCGGCGGTCTCCGTCCCGTCACAGTGGAGGAACGTATGAGGTTGCTGCGGTCGATCTACGGCCAGGTTCTGCTCGGCATCGCGCTCGGTGTCGCCGTCGGCGTGGTTGCCCCCGAATTCGCCGTCGGCTGCAAAGTCCTCGGCGACATGTTCATCAACCTGATCAAGATGATCGTGGCCCCCGTCATCTTCTGCACGGTCGTGGTCGGCATCGCGCATGTCGGCGACATGAAGACCGTCGGGCGGATGGGCTTGAAGACCATCGTGTATTTCGAGGTCGCCACGACGGTTGCGCTCGGGGCGGGCCTTCTGTTCGTCAACCTGCTGCGGCCAGGCGACGGGGTGAATGCCACCGTCGACAGCCTCGACGCGAAGCTCGTGGCCGGCATCGCCGGCAAGGCGCACGCGCAGGGCCCGATGGAGATCATCGCCAACATCATCCCGCACAGCGCGGTCGACGCCTTCGCCAAGGGCGACCTGATCCAGGTGATGTTCTTCTCGGTGCTCGTCGGCATGGGGCTGGCGATGCTGGGCCGGAAGGGCGAGTTCCCGCTGAAGGTGGTCCATGCCTTCGGGGACGTGCTGATGAAGGTCGTCGGCCTGATCATGCACTTCGCGCCGTTCGGCGCCTTCGGGGCGATGGCCTTCACCATCGGCAAGTTCGGGCTCGGCATCCTGGCCCAGTACGGGCTGCTGATCGTCTCGCTCTACCTGACCTTCTTCGTGTTCATCGCGGTCTTCCTCGGCGGGGTGATGCGCTTCTACGTCGGCCTGAGCCTGTGGAAGCTGTTCCGCTACGCCCGCGAGGAGCTGTTCATCCTGCTGGGCACCACGAGCACGGAATCGGTCCTGCCCCGGATCATGGCCAAGCTGAACGGGCTCGGCGTCGACAAGAGCGTCACCGGCCTGGTGATGCCGGCCGGGCTCTCCTTCAACATGGACGGCTCGTGCATCTACCTGACCATGGCGATCGGCTTCATCGCCCAGGCCCTCAACGTGCCGCTGACCTGGGAGCAGGAACTCGGCATCCTGGCCATCGCGCTCGTCACCTCGAAGGGCGTCGCGGGCGTGGCCGGCGCCATCCTGTTCGTGCTGGCTGCGACGCTGCAGGCCTCGCAGCTCCTCCCGGTGGCGGGCATCGCCCTGATCATCGGGGTGGACCGCATCCTGAACGAGCTGCGCTGCATTACGAACGCGATCGGCAACATGGTGGCGACCCTGGTGATCGCCCGCTGGGAGGGCAAGATCGATCTCGCCCACGCCCGCGCGGTGCTCGACGGCCGCATCACGCCGAACCTGGATACCCTGGACGACGAGGAGACCGCGGCCGAGTTCCCGGCCCGCGAGCCGGCTGCGGCGCTCCACCGTCCCCTGCCGGCCGCCGTGCCGGCGACCTGAAGAAGGACCGCACCATGCCCAAGGTCGTCATCAGCGAGTTCATGGACGAGGCGGCGATCGCGGCCGAACTCGCCGGCTTCGACACGCTGTACGATCCCGGCCTCGTGGACCGGCCCGAGGCGCTGGCCGCCGCCGTGGCGGAGGCCGACGCCCTGATCGTGCGCAACCGGACCCAGGTGCGCGGCGGCCTGCTCGCCGCCGCCCGGGACCTCAAGGTGGTCGGGCGCCTGGGCGTCGGCCTCGACAACATCGACGGCGCGGCCTGCGCGGCGCGCGGCATCGCGGTCTATCCGGCCACGGGCGCCAATGACAGCGCGGTCGCCGAGTATGTCGTGGCCACCGCGATGCTGCTGCTGCGCGGCGCCTACGGGGCGACCGCCAGCGTCGCCGCCGGCACGTGGCCGCGCAACGCGCTGATGGGACGCGAGATCGGCGGCAAGCGCCTCGGCCTCGTGGGCTTTGGCGCGATCGCCCGCGAGACCGCCCGCCGGGCGGCCGCCCTCGGGATGACGATCGCCGCCCACGACCCCTTCGTGACGCCCGCGGATCCCGCCTGGAACCCGCCCGAGGGCCCGGTCCGGAACCGGGACCTCGACGCGCTGATCGCCGAGAGCGACGTGCTCTCCCTGCACGTGCCGCTCACCGATCAGACCCGCGGCCTGATCGACGCGGCCGCCCTCGCCCGGATGCCCCGCGGGGCGATCCTGATCAACGCGGCCCGGGGCGGCGTCGTGGACGAGGCGGCGGTCGCGGCCTCCCTGCGCGCGGGCCATCTCGGCGGCGCGGCGCTCGACGTCTTCGACCGCGAGCCCCTCGACGCGGAAGCCGGCGCCCGGTTCGCGGACGCGCCGAACCTGATCCTGACGCCGCACATCGCCGGGGTGACCCTGGAATCGAACGTGCGCGTCTCGGCCGTCACGGCGCGGGCCGTGCGCCGCCACCTCACGGAGCGCTGATCCGATGCCGAACCTCACCCTCTCGGAGGCCGAAACCCTCGCCGAGGAAGCCCTCATCCGCTGCGGCACGGCCGAGACCGCCGCGCGGAGCGTCGCCCGCGCCCTGGTCGGCGCCGAGGCGGACGGCCTGAAGGGCCACGGCCTCTCGCGGGTCGCGCCCTACGGAGCGCAGGTGCGCGCCGGCAAGGTCGTGGGCGCCGCGGTCCCGCGGGCGGAGCGCCCGCGGCCGGGCCTGCTCGCGGTCGCCGCCGCCCACGGCTTCGCCTACCCGGCGCTCGCTCTCGCCCTGGAGGCGCTGCCCGGGCTCGCCCGCCAGCAAGGCGTGGCGGCGGCCGGCATCCGCCGCTCGCACCATTGCGGCGCCGCGGGGCGGCCGGTGGAGGCCCTGGCCGAGCAGGGCTGCGTCGCGCTGCTCTTCGCCAACACGCCGGCCGCCATGGCCCCCTGGGGCGGGCGCCAGGCGGTGTTCGGCACCAACCCGCTGGCCTTCGCCTGCCCGCTGCCGGGACGGGCGCCGATCGTGGTCGACCTCGCCCTCTCGAAGGTGGCCCGCGCCAACATCGTCGGGGCGGCCAAGCGCGGCGAGCCGATCCCCGAGGGCTGGGCTCTCGACGCCGAGGGGCGCCCGACCACGGATGCCAAGGCCGCCCTCGACGGCACGATGGTGCCGCTGGGCGACGCCAAGGGCACGGCCCTCGCCCTGATGGTCGAGCTGCTCGCCGCCGGGCTCGTCGGCGCGCGCTTCGCCGGGGAGGCCTCCTCCTTCCTCGACGCCGCGGGCGACCCGCCGGGAACCGGGCAGCTGATCCTGGCCCTCGACGCCACCGCGCTCAGCCCGGACGCGCCGGAGCGCTTCGCGGCCCTCGCCGCGGCGATCGAGTCGCAGGACGGCGCCCGGCTCCCGGGCAGCCGCCGGCTGGCGCTCCGCCACCGGGCCGCCGAGGCCGGCCTCGCCCTGCCGGACGCCCTCGTGGCCGAGATCCGGGCGCTCTGACGCGGATCGCCTGTGCGGAGAAGAAACCTGTGATTGCCCCGGTCGGCAGGGCGACGTAAGCGAGAGGAGGGAGAGGTGCTGGACACATCCTTCGACGCTCTACCCACGGCTGGGACTCAGCGTCGTCAGACAATGGAACGGTCAGGGGACGGGCAGGCAGGTTCTGGACGCGTCGTCGGCGTCGGCTTCCGACCGCTCTACCGGCAGGTCTACGACACGCTGCTGAAGCGCCTCGCCGACGCGGTCTGGCAGCCCGGCCAGATGCTGCCGAGCGAGGGGCAGCTCGCCGTCGAGCTCGGGGTCAGCCAGGGGACGGTGCGCAAGGCGCTCGACGCGCTCACCGCCGACAGCCTGCTGGTGCGCCGCCAGGGCCGCGGCACCTTCGTGGCCGACCACGACGACAAGCAGAGCGTCTTCCGCTTCCTGAAGCTGCGTCCGGACAATGACGGGGTCGGCATGCCGACCAGTCAGGTGACGGCGATCGCGGAGGCCGCCGCCAGCGCCGACGAGCGCGGGCGCCTCGACCTCGTGCGCGCCGCCCGGGTGGTGCGGATCGAGCGCGTGCGCGCCGTCGACGCGAAGCTGTGCGTGGCCGAGACGATCAGCGTGCCCGCGAGCCTGTTCCCCGGCATCGCCGGGATCGAGCTGCCCAACACCCTCTACAGCCTCTACGCCACCCGTTTCGGCATCACGATCGCCACCGCCAACGAGCGCCTGAAGGCCGTGGCGATCGGGACCCGCGAGGCGGAGCTGCTCCAGGTGCCTGTCGGGACCCCGGCCCTCGAGATCGACCGCGTCGCCATCGATCTGGAGGAGCGGCCGGTCGAGTGGCGCCTCTCGACCTGTCTGACGCAGGACATCCACTACCTCTCGGTCCTGCGCTGACCGGGACCTTCTCCGGCGAGACGCCCGCCCGGTGGGGCTGCGGCGCGCCGTAACGGAATTCGGCTGCGACAGCCAGGATGGGAGTGCGCGATGACCGATCGCGGAAAACGGGACTTCATGCGGTTGACCGCGCTCGGCGCCCTCGCCGCGCTCGGGGGCGTGCCGCGCGCCCGGGCGGGCGATACCGCGACGCTGCCGTTCGGGAACGGCGAGCGCCCGCTGGTGGCCTATCCGGGCAAGC
>CAXDNE010000279.1:0-9841 GCA_963990595.1 uncultured Methylobacterium sp. | reverse complement strand
TACACTATCCTCTTCGTCGGCAGCGTCAGATGTGTATAAGAGACAGGCCCACCAGCGTCCGCAGAACCGGCCGCGCGGTGCCGGTCGCGGCCGCGAGGGCGGTCAGCCGGGGCAGCACCAGGGCCCGGGGCGTCCGGAAGGCGGCCGTCCGGAGCATCGCCGCGCCGAGGGTGGCGAGGGCGCCCCCCGCAACGGGCGGGATCGCGGCCCCCGCCGCGACCGTTTCGAAGGAGGCCGGCCGGAGCGCCGGGACGACCAGCGCAACGCCGAGCAGCGCCATTCCGGTCCGCGGCCCGACCAGCGGCCGCCCCGTCGCGAGCGGGCGCCCGATCCGGATTCGCCCTTCGCCAAGCTGGCCGCGCTCAAGGCGCAGCTCGAGGCCGGCGACGGCGGGAAGCGCTGACCCCCGCAGATGCGGGAGGACCGGCAGCGGCTCGACAAGTGGCTGTGGTTCGCGCGATTCGCGCGGACCCGGTCCCTGGCCGCCCGGCTCGCCGCGGACGGGTTCGTCCGGGTGAACGGAGCCCGGGCCGAGAACCCCGCGAAGGGGATCGGCATCGGCGACGTGGTGACGGTGGCGGCCCCGCACGCCACGCTGGCCGTGCGGGTGCTGGGCCTCGGCGAGCGGCGGGGACCGGCCCCGGAAGCACGGCTCCTCTACGAGGACCTGTCGGCCGGCGCAGGGCCGAACGAGGCGCCCGACGCGGCGCCCGATGCGGCGCCCGGGTGATGAGGACGGGCCACAGCGGCCCGGAGAGCGAGCGGGCAATGTCGACATGCGGCGCCCGCGCGCTTGTCAGCCCGGAAGGCAGGGTCTAGAGCCGTTGGCCTCCGAGGCCCGGCTCCGCGCCGGGCTTCACGGCGCCCCCCTCGAAGCGCCACCCGGGCGTGCGGGCCGTCCAGGCTCCGCCCGGGCCAAGTCGTGTTTAGGACGAAGACATCCGATGACCTACGTCGTCACCGACAATTGCATCAAGTGCAAGTACACGGACTGCGTCGAGGTCTGTCCGGTCGATTGCTTCTATGAAGGCGAGAATATGCTCGTCATCCATCCGGATGAGTGCATCGATTGCGGCGTGTGCGAGCCGGAATGCCCGGCCGAGGCGATCAAGCCGGATACGGAGTCGAATCTCGACACGTGGCTGAAGCTGAACGCCGACTACGCCAAGAGCTGGCCCAACATCACGCAGAAGAAAGAGGCTCCGGCCGACGCCAAGGAGTGGGACGGAAAGCCCGGAAAGTTTGAGGCGCATTTCTCGCCCAACCCTGGCTCCGGCGACTGAGCAGGGTCGCTCGTCCACAGGATCTGACGCGCGGCCGCGCCCCGGCCGCCGGCTTGAGAAAAGATCTGTTGGCGGCTCTCCAGGGCTCAAGGCAACGGTTGGCCTGCGTCAAGCGAAGCCCTGATGCGCAATTAGATCATTTCTGTCCCGCTGCCCCGGTGTAAAACTCTCCGGCGCCGCGCGTCGCCTGCGCGCGTCTTCAGGGATGCTTTGATCTGCGCGCCGGATTGTGGTAGACAATCTGCCTGCCGTCGCTTGCGCCTGACGTGCTCCCTCCAGCTGAAACGCCTTCGACTTTCGTGGGTTAGGAGTGCATGTGATCGGCCGTCGAAGGTCACTTCGGCGGACGCTCCAGGCGTTTGCACGGCCGCGCCGGGGAATGCCCGGGGTCTCGCATCTGGCGAGAGTCTCGGGAGCGGCGAGGCAAACCGGGTATCCCGCCCGGAAGAACACGGTTTCGCGCGGTGTCGAATGCTGCGCGCCAGTGGAGGCCCTTCTCGCATGACCACAGCCAAGAAGACGACGACCGCAGGCCGGCAGGGCTTCAAGACCGGCGAGGCTGTCGTGTATCCGGCCCACGGCGTCGGTCGCATCACGGCGATCGAGGAGCAGGAGATCGCGGGCTACAAGCTTGAGCTGTTCGTCGTCTCGTTCGAGAAGGACAAGATGGTCCTGCGGGTCCCGACCGCGAAGGCCAACAGTGTCGGCATGCGCAAGCTCGCCGAGCCGGAACTGGTGAAGAAGGCTCTCGACCTGCTGACCGGCCGCGCCCGGATCAAGCGCACCATGTGGTCGCGCCGCGCGCAGGAATACGAGGCCAAGATCAACTCGGGCGATCTGCTCGCCGTCACCGAGGTCGTGCGGGACCTGTACCGCTCCGAGGCCCAGCCCGAGCAATCCTATTCCGAGCGCCAGCTCTACGAGGCCGCCCTCGACCGGATCGTGCGCGAGATCTCCTCGGTGAACCGCATCACCGAGACCGAGGCCCTGAAGCTCATCGAGCAGAGTCTCGCGAAGTCGCCCCGTCGGGCGAAGAGCGAGGCGGAGCCCGAGGCCGAGGGTGAGAGCGAGGGCGACGATCTGCAGGAGGAGGCGGCCTGAGGTCGTCCTGCCAGCGGCGGCACCACCAGACCCGGCCTCGCGGCCGGGTTTTTTTATGCGCCCGGCCGGCCGCCCAGCCCGGCCGGTGCGGCATTTTCGCGAGGCCGGGGGCTGGACAGGACCGCGGCGGAACCCATCTCCCCTTAACGGAACACGAAATCGTGGCCGCTCGGTCGTCGCATTCTGGGGCACCGACGCGGAACTTTCCCTTTTGGCCTTCCGTTGTCGCTGGCCTGGCGTCGCCTTTTCGGTGACGCCTGCGCGCCGGGCAGCAGGTCCGGCGCCGCAACAGCACTCGACAACAAGAGGCAGGCGGATGGCTGAGATCGCGGGAATTCGACGGCAGTTCATACGGACTGCCATGGAGGCACCCTTCCTGGCCCGGGAGGAGGAACGCGGCCTCGCCGTCCGCTGGAAGGACGACCGCGACGAGCGCGCCCTCCACCGTCTGATCTCGGCTCATATGCGCCTCGTCATCGCCCTGGCGGGGCGTTTCCGTCATTACGGCCTGCCGATGGCGGATCTCGTCCAGGAAGGGCATGTCGGCCTGATGGAGGCCGCCGCCCGGTTCGAGCCGGAGCGGGACGTCCGGTTCTCGACCTACGCGACGTGGTGGATCCGGGCTTCGATCCAGGACTACATCCTGCGCAACTGGTCAATCGTGCGCGGCGGGACCTCCTCGGCCCAGAAGGCGCTGTTCTTCAACCTGCGCCGGCTCCGCGCCCGGCTGATGCAATCCACCGAGGAGCATGTCGGCGACGAGATCCACCGCCGGATCGCCAGCGCGATCGGTGTCTCGCGCGACGACGTGGCCCTGATGGATGCGCGCCTGTCCGGTCCCGACATGTCGCTCAACGCACCCGTGGGCGAGGATAGCGACGCCTCCTCGGAGCGGATGGACTTCCTGGTCGACGGTGCCGACCTGCCGGATGAGACCGTGAGCGCCACGGTCGACGGCGAGCGGCGCCTGAGCTGGCTCCAGCAGGCCCTGACGGTGCTCTCCGAGCGCGAACTGCGCATCCTGCGCGAGCGTCGGCTCGCCGAGGATCAGGCGACCCTGGAAGCGCTGGGGCAGCGCCTGGGCATCTCGAAGGAGCGCGTCCGGCAGATCGAGAATCGCGCCCTGGAGAAGCTGCGCCGCGCCCTGGCCGACCGGTTCCCGGCGGCCACCGGCAGCCCGCATATCGGCTGATCGAACCGCGCAGGCCGGCCCCTGAGGCCGCCCCCCCGAAGCCCGGCCTCTGGTCGGGCTTTCGCGTGCGCGTCGCGCGATCAGCGCTCAGGCGCCCTGGATCGCGGCGCTGCGCTGCTCCTGACGGCGCCGGCGCCGGCCGGGTTCGGGGGTCGCGTCGAGCCAGACCACGAGGGCGAGGGCTGCCAGCGCCGGCACCCCGAGGGCGAGGAACGCGCCGGTCCAGCCGAACAGGCCGTAGGACAGGCCGCCGTACCAGCCCGACAGCGCGCCGCCGACCCCCTGCACCGCGTTGACGCTGCCGAGCGCCGTCTGGGTGCGTCCGGACCCCCAGGTGAGGTCTGCCACGACCACCGGAACCGCGACCCCGACGATGCCCGAGGCTACGCCGTCGAGGACCTCCGCGGCGATGAGCCAGACCGGATCGTCGATCAGGCCCGACATGAGGGCCCGGACCGGCAGTACCGCGAAGGCGATCATCAGGAGCTGGCGCCGCCCGCGCCGGTCCGCCAGAGACCCGGCGAAGAGCGCGACCGGGACCATCACGAGCTGCGCGACCATCACGTAGCGGGCCGTCCAGGTGGTGGCGTCGGCGGCGGTGGCCACGAGCTTCTGGCCGAGCAGGGACAGCATGCCGCCATTGCCGAGGTTGAAGAGCGTCAGCGCCACCGTGAGCACCAGCAGGCGGCGATTGCTCAGGACCTGCCGGATGCCGCTGCGTTCCGGCTCGCTCTCCTCGTCCTCCTTCCAGCCGACCGCCCGGCGGCGGTTCCAGGCCGCCCCCGGCGTCGTCAGCGTCGCGGCGATCGCCGCGACCGCCATGCCGCCCAGGACCCAGAAGGCGATCGCGGGGCCGAAATAGCCGGTGCCGAGGCTGATGCCGCCCGCCGCGATCAGGATGCCGAGATGGTTGAAGGCCTGATTGCGGCCCTGCTGCTTGGGAAACCGGTCCTTTCCGACGATCCCGAGGGTGAGGGACGCGACGGCGGGCAACAGCAGGGTGCCGCCGGCTGCGGCGAGAAGCTGGGCGCACAGCACCGCCGGGAAGCTGCGCGCCGGCAGGAGCAGCAGCGTGCCGGCGAGAATCGCCGCGCAGGCGAGGGCCACCAGCAGGCGCGGCCGCGGGAAACGATCGACCAGGGCGCCGAAGGGGCCACTCAGGAAGAGGGTCCCGATTCCGACGAGCGTGATGACGAACCCGACCCGCGCCGGGCTCCACGAGGCCGCCTGCGCCAGCCAGGTTCCCAGAAAGGGTCCGAGGCCGCCCTGGATGTCGCCGGTGAACAGGTTGATCAGGGCGAGGTGAGCGGTGGGTGCCATGCGATCCTGAAGCCGCTTCGGGCCCGGGACCTGGACTTGCCCCCGTGGACGGTCAAGCCCAGACCGCTGGCGGCGTCGCCGCACCGCGCTCCGGGCGACGGTTCGTCAGCGCGGCGCGCCCCGCCCGCCCTGTCATGGATGGGGCGGCCCGTACTGCATCAGACCGTCACCGAGCGACCAATTCTCAGGCGAGACCTCGACGAGGGTGATGAGGACGTCGGCCGGCGGCACGCCGGGATCGCGGCCGAGATGACGGGTTATGGCGGCATAGAGGGCCCGCTTCTGCTCCGTCCCGCGGGTGGCGTTGGCGGTGATCTGGATGATCACGAGGCCGTCGCTGCGGCACACGCCGAGATAGTCGGGCCCGAAGGCGAAATCCGGCGCCGCATGTTCGTGAACGAGGGCGAAGAGGTCGCCCTCGGGCACCGCGAAGGTCTCGCGCATCGCGGCGTAGACGCCCGCGATGAGGGCCGCGCGGTAGGATTCCGTCGTTCCTGCGCGCAGGGATATCCGGGTCAGGGGCATGGTTTCGCTCCACGCTGGGCTGGTCGATCAGAGGCCGCGCAGGGCGGCGAGACCGGGGGATGCGAGATGCGCGATCGCGACGCCGGCTGCCGCGGCGACCGGCGCCGACTGAAGGGTGAAGCGCGTCACCCGCCAGCCGTCAGGGGCGAGACCGGCCGCGGCGGCGAGGACGTCGCGCTGGCCCGCCATGTCCCGCCCCCAGGCCCGCTCCGTCTCGCGCAAAGCCGCGAGATCCTCCTGCGGCGCGACGAGACGCGTCTCCTCCGCGAGGACCACGGCGCTCGTCGCGCCGCCGAACGCGACGGCGTTGGGCAGCCAGGTCTCGACGCGGGGCCGCCCGAAGCTCTCCACCACGGCCCGGAACGCCGGGCCCGCCAGGAAATCGGCGGCCGCATCGGCGTCCCGCCAGAGGTAGAGCGAGCTGTAGGCGTTGGCCGGTGCACCCCGCGCCTGCTCGGCGATGAGCACAGCCTTGAAGATGAGGCCCGGCAAACGCTCCCAGGCCGGCGCCCGTTCGGCGACGCGGCTTCGGATCCGGTCCATGGTGTAGTCGGCCGGCAGACGGTGGCGGTATCGGGCGATCAGCATCGGGCACTCCCTGTCTCCAGAGACAGGTTGCACGCGCCGCAGATAACAGCGAGATATCGCTGTCGATAACTATCATAAGGGATCGTTATGATGTCGCCGCGGGCCCTCGATATCGACGGCGTTCTCGCCTTCGTGCGGGTGGTCGATCTCGGAAGCTTCACGCGGGCTGCCGAGGCGCTCGCCACGTCGCAGGCGGCGATCAGCCTGCGTCTGAAGCGGCTGGAGGACAGGCTCGGCACGCGCCTGCTCGACCGGACACCCCGTCACGTGGGGGTGACCCGCCAGGGTGAGATATTCTTGCCGGCGGCGCGGCGCCTCCTCGAGGCGCATGATGGCGCTCTGGCCGAGGTGGCGGGTGCGGCGCCGGCGCGGCTGAGCCTCGGCATCAGCGATCACGTCGCCGGGCCGGATCTGCCCGCGCTGCTGCGGCGGCTGGGCCTCGACCGGGCGGGTCTCGTCACGGAGGTCCGGATCGTGCCCTCGCGCGATCTCGCGGCGGCGTTCGAGGCACCCGGCGAGGGGGGCTTCGACGCCGTTCTCCTCCGGACCGAGGAGCCTCTCGCGCGCGGCGAGACGGTTCTGGCGGAGGAGCGCCTGGGCTGGTTCGCCGCGCCGGACTTTCCCGCGCCGCGCCCGGGCGAGCCCCTGCGGCTGGCCGGCCTCGCGGGCCCCTGCAACGTGCGCGGGGCGGCGATGCGGGCGCTCGACGCGGCGGCCCTGCCCTGGACCGAGGTGTTCGTCGGGGGCGGCGTGCTGGCGGTCGGGGCGGCCGTGACGGCGGGGCTCGCGGTGGCGGCCCTGGCACCGAGCACCGCCCCGGCGGGCGCGACGGATGTCGGCGCCCGGCTCGGCCTGCCCGAACTGCCGCGCACCTGGACCGTGCTGCGCGCCCGTCGCCTGGACGGCCGCCCCGCGGAGGCCCTGCGCACGCTGGCGGCGGCCTATCGTGGTCCCGGCGGCCATTGAGGGGCCGCCGGCCGCTGGCTCAGGAGGCGAGCGGGCCCTGCGCGCCCTGCTGCTCCATCATCTTCTGCCGGTAGAGGCTGACGAAATCGATCGGGTCGATGTACAGGGGCGGGAAACCGCCGTTGCGCACCGCCTCGGCCACGATCTGGCGGGCGAAGGGGAAGAGCAGACGCGGGCACTCGATCATCACGGCCGGATGGATCTGCTCGGCCGGGATGTTCAGCAGGCGGAAGACGCCCGCATAGGTCACCTCGAAGGCGAACAGCACCTCGTTCTGGACCTTGGCGTCGCCCTCGAGCTTCAGCTCGACCTCGAAATCGGTCTCGGCGAGCTGCTGCGCGTTGACGTTGACCTGGATGTTGATCTGCGGCCCCTGGCCCTCCTTGGGCTGCAGCGAGCGCGGCGCGTTCGGGTTCTCGAACGAGAGATCCTTCGTGTACTGCGCCAGGGCGTTGATCGTCGGCACGTCGCCCTGCGGCATGCCGCCGCCATTGCCGTTGGCTGCCGGGGAGTCGGCCATGCGGATCATCCTTCTCGATGGGCCGGCAGGGCCGGCGCGGGTTGTTGCGGCGGGAGCCGCTGACCATGCCGCGGAACTGCCCAAACGGCACGGCCGCTAACACGGTCGCCCGGCATGAACAAGCGAGCTGGCGCGGCGCTGGCGGTCATGGACTTCGCAACCCATATCGCATTCAACAGCGGGATCGGGTTGCGCACAGGACAACCGGCTCGCTCCTGGCGCGTTGGTCGGATATGAGTCGCCAAGACCTTGGCGCGCCTTGCCGGCGCCGCACCGCGCATGGGTTGAGCAAGGGGCACAGGGTCGCGCCGCGGCCACCATCGGATCGGTGATGCAGGACAGTCTCGACGTTACGACGATCATCTTCCTCGCGCTGGCGGTCTTCGTGATCTGGCGTCTGCGCTCCGTCCTCGGCCAGAAGACCGGCGCGGAGCGCTCGCCGTTCAAGCCCGTCGACCGCAGCCGCACCGAGCCGCAGGCGCGCGCCGACGGCGACAACGTCGTCCGCCTGCCCGGCGCCGACCGGGTGCAACCCGCACCGCCCGCCGCCGCCGCGCCGCGCGACTGGCGCGGGATCACCGAGCCTGGATCCGAGGTCGCCCGCGGCCTCGACGCCTGTCTCCAGGCGGAGCCCGGCTTTGACCCGCGCGCCTTCCTGGAGGGCGCGAAATCCGCCTACGAGGCCATCATGATCGCCTTCGCCAAAGGCGATCGGAAGACCCTGCGGGGGCTTCTCTCGAAGGAGGTCGGCGAAGCGTTCGAGCGGGCGATCGTCGAGCGCGAGCGCAACCGTCAGACCCTCGAGACCACCTTCGTCTCCATCGACAAGGCCGAGATCGTCGCCGTCGAGGTGCGCAACCGCGTGGCCCACATCACCGTGCGCTTCCTGTCCAACCTGATCACCGCCACCCGCAGCGCGGACGGCAAGGTGGTGGATGGCAGCGCCGAGACCGTGGTCGAGGTGCCCGACGTGTGGACCTTCTCCCGCACCCTGGGTTCGCGGGACCCGAACTGGCAGCTCGTGGCCACCGAGGCCGGCGCCTGATTTCGTGACAGCGTTGCCGTGCCGATCCTGCGTGCCTGGTCCGGACGAGCCCCGGCCGCCCTCCTCGCGACGGTCCTGGCCGGCACCGCATCCGCGGCACCGGAGACGGTCGGCGGCGCGGTCCTGACGCCCGTCGACCTGGAGGCCCTGCCGGGCTTCACGGGTTCCGACCAGACCGCCGCCCTCGACGCCTTCCGCCGGGTCTGCGCCGCCCCGCCCCCCGCCCTGCCGCAACCTGCGGGCGTGGCGGGCGATCCGGCGGCCCTGGCCGAAGCCTGCACGGCCGCGGCGGGCGACGTGCCGGATGCGACCGCCTTCTTCCGGGACCGGTTCGCGGCCTTCCGGGTCGAGCGGCCCGCGGATCAGCGCCCCGGCTTCCTCACCGGCTATTTCGAGCCGGAACTCACGGGTTCGCTGGAGCCCGGACCGGGTTTCCCGACGCCGGTTCTCGCGCGCCCCGACGATCTGGTCTCCCTCGGTCCCGGCGAGACCCGCCCCGGTCTCGATCCGGCCCTGCGCGCCGCCCGGGCCACCGCGGATGGGTTTGCCCCCTATCCCGACCGCGCCGCGATCGAGGACGGCGCCCTCGGCGCCCATGCCCGGCCGATCCTGTGGCTGCGCGACGCGGTGGACCTGCTGGTCCTGCAGGTTCAGGGCTCCGGGCGCGTCCGCCTGCCCGACGGGCGCGCGGTCCGGGTCCTGTATGACGGCCGCAACGGGCAGCCCTACACGGCCGTGGCCAAGCTGATCGTGCAGGAGGGGCACCTGCCCCTCGAAGGCCTGACGCTCGCCCGCTGGACGGCGTGGCTGCGCGACAATCCGGAGGCCGCCCGGCGTCTGATCCGGGCGAACGCCTCCTACATCTTCTTCCGCTTGGCCGACGTCGCCGATCCCGGCCTCGGGCCGCCCGGCGCCGCGAACGCGCCCCTCAGCCCCGGCCGCAGCCTCGCGGTGGACGCGACCTTGTGGCGCTACGGCCTGCCCTTCTGGCTCACGGGCCCGCTGCCGGGCGGGCGCGCGGGCGAGGCCGGGCGCCTCGTCATCGCCGCCGATACGGGCTCGGCGATCGTCGGGCCGGCCCGGGGCGACCTGTTCGTCGGGACCGGCGCCCAGGCCGGCGCCGCGGCGGGGAACCTGCGCGACGCGATCGGCTTCGTGGTCCTGCTGCCCAAGCGCGCTCCGGGCCGGGAGGGCGCGCCGTGAGGTCGCCGCGCCGCGGGCGTCGCCTCACCGCAGGCGAGACCCGGCTCTGGGATGCGATCGCCAGGCTGGTGACGCCGCTGCCCGGCCGCGCGCAGCCG
>CAXDNE010000278.1:0-9842 GCA_963990595.1 uncultured Methylobacterium sp. | reverse complement strand
GGCGCGACGCCTCGAGTGCGACCTCGCCCGCCTCCTCGATCAGCTTCTGCGCCATGCGCTTGGCGCCGGCCGCGAGCAGTCGCGCCGTGCGCGGATTGGTCTGCGGGGAGACCAGATCGAGCGCGGCGTAGAGCCTGGCGATCTCATCGGGCCCTGTCGCGCGGACACCCTCGGGCGCGCCGGGACAGGACGGAGCAAGCCGGCCTCCCGGGTCGGCATCGTCATCCGCCGCCGCAAAGGACGGCACGCCGCGACGCGGCGGCAGGGGATCGCGGACGAGAGAAACCATGCATGATGACTCCGAGCTTGGGTCGCGTGCGACCGGCTGGGCTCGGGCAAGGCATTCCGGTGCGGTTCAGGCCGCTCGCGAGGAGAGGTTGTCGCGCCAGATGACGCCGTGCTCGCGATCCGAGCCGGGGCGGGTGTGGGAGATCCGTCGGTCGCGCGCGCGACTGGGAGGCTCCACAGTGGATGAAGATCGGCCTGTCATGGTGCTTTCACAGCGCGGAGCCGCCGATACCTCAGCGGGTATCGGCGGCTTGTCGGATCAGCGGGGTGCGAGTTGCCAGGCGCAGACGAGACGATCCGCTTCGTCGCGTCGCCAGACGGCGACGACGTGATCGCCCGCCCACTTGGCCGGTGCCAACGTGTCACCGGTGACGGGACGCGTCGATGTGGGAGCGGCCGGGCTGGCGCCGCTGCGCCGCTGAGGGAAGAGCCCGGACCGCAGCGCGTAGGGCAGCGCGGGCGCGAGGGCGTGGACGAAAGCCATGGTCACCTCCTGTTCGTCGGGTGGTTGCGGATGCGACCCGAGAGGAGGTTTGAGCGCCAGCTGACGAAGCTGGCGAGACGAGGTCTTGCCGGCTCAGACCGTCAGATGATGGCGCTCCGCTCCGCGCGGGTCGACCATCCCCCGCCGGCGCGAGCCCGCACCGGACGGTGCGCGGCCTTCACCGATGGAGGATGAGGGTCTAGATCGAGGGTTCATCGGTCCCGAGGCGTTGACATCGGACCCGGCGCACGGCCGGATACCTGACCGGGTATGGTGACGAGGCTGACGGCTGTCAAGCCGGGTTCTTTGGAAAAGTTCTAAAACTGGCAGGTCGGACGAATTCGATGGCGAGACGGGATGACAGTGTCGACGCGGGATCACAGGCTCGGAGTGACACGCACGTACTGCGGGACAAGCGCGGGTTGGTGAACCGGGTGCGGCGCCTGCGCGGTCAGGTCGACGCCATCGAGCGCGCCTTGCAGGGCGAGTCGAGCTGCTCCGATCTTCTGCAGCGCATCACCGCCGCACGGGGTGCGATCAATGGTCTGATGGCCGAGGTTCTGGAGGAACATGTCCGTGAGTATCTGATCCCGCAGGCCAACTTGCCCGAGGAGACGCGCGAGGACGCCGGCGAGGAATTGATCGAGATCATTCATTCGTACTTGACTTAAATGACGTAAGTATTTTGTAATTTGAATAATAACTCCAAGAGGCATCGTTGTTCAAAAAACACTCAATATCAATTAAATAATTTCATGTATCATTGCCTCAGCGAGATGTATTAAGAGAGTTGTCAGGACGCGGTTGCGCTCCTCCGGGGTCTTCCTTACGAGGTTGGCGTCACTGTTCAGATGCTCCCCGCCAAGAGTTTTGGAAGTCGACATCTAACTGAAGTTGACTGTGGTGTAGATAGGCGTCGAAGGATGAAGCCGCGCAAAGCAGATGTAATCCATTATGGAAGCTAAGAAATTTGTACCGAAGGTGGGGCACGATCGTGCCCCACCTTCGGTACAAATTTTAATTTAAGAGCAATGACTTAAAGTGACCTGAGAGAGCGGTCAGCCTTTGAGGCTCTTTCACACATAGACATCGGCAGTGTCGACGAAGTTGCCACCCGCGTCCACGTAGGCGTCGAACACCGCCCGGCTGTCTGCCTCGTTCGAGCCCCAAGGCGCAGTGCCGAAGGTCATCGTGCTCAGCGCGAGGGGGCTCACGGCGAGGTCAGAGCGGCCCAAGGTGCGGTTGTCGGTCAGCTACATTGCTTAAATTTTCGTATTGTTTGATATGAAACCAATCGACCCAACATCCAGGCGCAAGACCGGCCGCCCGCTTTCATTCGACCCAGATGCTGCCCTGCTCCCGGCCATGCTGCTGTTCTGGCGCTACGGCTATGAGGCCACCTCCCTTGCCGAGCTTACGCGGGCGATGGGGGTTACACCGCCGAGCATCTACGTCGCCTACGGCGACAAGAAGGGGCTGTTCCGATCTGCGGTCCGGCGCTAATTGGCGCAGCCGCAGTCGCCCATTGACGTGATCGCGGAGGCACCCACCGCCGAGGCAGCCGCGCGCACGCTGATTAACGGCGCAGCGATGGCGTTCACCCGCACGGACACGCCGGCGGGGTGCCTGCTGGCCAGCTCGGCGATCGCGGTCTCGGCCGAGGCTGAGGATGTCAAAGAGGAATTGGCCGCGATCCGTCGGGAGATCGAAGCCGCGTTGCGCGACAAGATCGCCGCCGGCATCGACGCGGGAGACGTCCCGGGCACGGCGGATCCGACGGCGCTGGCAGCTTTCGTCATAACGGCGATCCAGGGACTGTCCACCCTGGCGCGCGACGGCGGGAGCCGCGCGAAGCTCCAGCAGGTGGCGAAATTGGCCATGCTCGTTTGGCCATCACCACGATCTCACGCTTGAGAGCTCAACGCTCCGTAAGCTGCCCTTATGCGCATGACGACGAACCAGCTTGGCTTGGCCTTCCAGACCTTGATTGTGCCCTGTGTGGGAGGCGCCGTGGGTCTTCCTGGCAGCTGTCTGGTTTCTTTTGGCTTCCTATTCGGTGCCCGATAGGCTTTTGAGAAGGTCATTTCCTTTTGTGGGCGGCCTCGTAGGCTTCAAGCGCTCTTTCCAGCAGCTCGCCAAGCACCAAGCGGTGTTCGTCGGCTAGGCGGGTGAAGCGCTGGGCGGTCTCTTCCGTCACCTTGAGGCTGAGCTGTTTGTTGCGGCCGGTGCGGTAGCGGCGCTGTTCGACCTTGGCCAATGCCGGCTTCGCCTTCTCGCGTGGGGCGGACTCGCGGCTGGGGAAACCTTCCGCTTCGGAGACGGCACGAATTGCCTCGACCGGCGGCTTCGGCTGCTGGGCAGCGCGTGGCGTGGGCTTGAAGTCGTCCAGTCCACCGAGGTCGAGCTTGCCGAGCGGATCGGTGCGTTCAGGCTTGGGCTGGCCGGGCATCACGCAACCTCCTTGGCCTGCTCGCGCTTGTCGCGCAGGCGCTGCACAATCTCCGCGGCGTACTCGGCCGCGTTGTTGATCGCCACGGTCGTGTTGGCGACCCCCTTCCCTGCTAGGCCCTGCAGCGTGCCACCATAGGAGAACATGGCACGGTAGGCCTCACGGTCGCACAAGCGGGTTTTCAGGACCGGGATCGCGCGCTCGTCGAAGCTCTGCAAGATGTGCTTGAGGGTGTGGGGCATGATCGCGGGATTCGTGCGCGTGATCAGCACCGTGTAGGGAATGGCCCTCCCCCCGCGCTTCTCCGTCCGCTTGATGAGCCCGATCTGACGGGCAGCCTGCGAGGCGTCGAACTGCGAGCCTTGGACGGGGATCACAACTAGGTCGGACATCGAGATTGCGTGGCTGACCATGAGGCTCGCCAAGCCCTCCAGATCCACGATCACGAAGGCGGTCATGCTGGCCGCCTCCTCGATCTTGTCCATGATCGTCTCTTCCGTCGCGCCGCCTACGACCTGAAGGGTGGCGGGCAGGCCCGGCAGCTGCGCCCATTCTTGGACGAACTGATTGGGGTCGGCGTCGATGATGGTTACGGTCGCTCCCTGCTCCGCCAGCATGCTGGCGAGGATGCAGGCAGCCGTGGTTTTGCCGGCACCGCCCTTAGGCGATGAGAACGTGATGACAGGCATAGACACCTCGTTAGAAGCTGTCAGGCACCGGGAAGCTGCCGGGCAGCCGTTAGGTGCCGGGAAGCTGTCGGAAAGCCATCCGGTTCCGGGAAGCTTCCAGCTCTGCGGTAAAAGCCACCTTAACCCGGCGACACCCTGTTTATAACCAGAAAGCTGTCAGATAGCCATTCTCTTTCGGAAAGCTGTCTGGATCCTGGCGTATGTCTGACTGAACGGCGCTAGGCGCCCTCCCCGGTATTCGTATGAGGGTATCAGACAGCTGTCAGACAGCTGATTGGTTTCCACTAAATACTAAACCTTGGCCGTTTTGTCCTACAAAGCGAGCGAGTCTTATTCCCCGGCTCAACCGGGCCGAATTTTCGGCCGAGATGGTGCGCGCCACCGCCAAAACCGTCGCGGCGGTCACCGCCTGGCCGCGTGCTCTCGCCTCGCCGGAGGGGCACGCGCGCTACGTTCATCGAATAAGGAGAAGTGCCTACCGGAATATGGGGTGGTTCAGGACGGCAGGAAAAAGGTCATCAGCCACCCGCAACGTTGACTTAGCCGTGCCGCCCGGTCGACATGGGCTGTCATGGCCGTGCTCGCCCAAGCGAGTCGTGAGCCAGCCATTCAGGAGAGCAATCGCCGCAGTAGGACCCTGAAAAGCCAAAGGCCCCACCCCGGCAAGGGTGAGGCCTTCGAAATCGAGATGGCCTGTGAGGCACAACAGCATCCCTCACAAGCCATAAAGCGCCCTCAGGCGTCAAGTCGGAACCCCGGTTCCGGCAACGATATCGGCTTGTCTTGAACGGAGCGCACAGCTTGCGCCGCCAAACGTCCCCCTGTGGCCCTATGGAAAAGGGCCAAGACACGTGTTTGCCGAAAAAATCCGCTGCGCGATCGAGGCGGCTGACCGAATCACCCTTCCGTCCGTGACGGCGCTGCTCTGGCGCGCTTACGGCGAAGGGCACGTCACGGAGACCGAGGCCGAGACCCTGTCCGGGCTGATCGAGGCGCGCACGGACGCGCCCGCGGCTCGTCGGCTACCGGCGGGTCTACGACCCAGCCCTGAGGCTGCAATCGCGCCCACGTTCCAGGACGGCGCAGGAGCACCCAGGAGGGCCGTCGGCTCACGCCCGCGCACGGAGGCCTCGCTGGAGCGCCGCCGCCGCTGGGCGGCTTCGGGAAGGCTGCCGCCGGGGTTAGCGGCCCAGTTCACCCTGGCCGAGCAGGCGGTGCTGGCCCTGGTGGCCACGGAAACCTCAAAACGAGGCGATTGCCGACTGGCCGTGGGGCAGCTCGCGGCGATCGCGGGCGTGGCCGAGACTACCGTCCGCAACGCCCTGCGCGAGGCCAAGAGACTCGGGCTCGTCACCGTCGAGGAGCGGCGGGTGACGGGCTTCAGGAACGACACCAACGTCGTGCGCATCGTCTCGCCCGAGTGGCAGGCGTGGATGCGGCTGGCGCGCAAGCCGGGCAGAGAACTCTCGGGTGCTGAGGATCACCGGGCCACGCTGAGCGATGGGGGAGGGTGCAAATCCGCGAAGCGCACGAGTACTGGAGTTCTCATCCTGTCAGAATCGGGGAAAACGGAACCGTCGAAGGGCTGTCGGGGGGCAGCGGTCGACCTCGACCGGAGCGGGCACACGCGAATCCGCGCGGGTCGTGGCACGGGCCGAGCCATGCGCTGAGGGTCTGAGCTCGTGCGGTCTAACGAACGCCGCCCTCTCCTCGGGAGACGGGCAGGGCTTCTTCGGCCTCAAGCCCATCAGGCCCCCACCGACCGAATGCCATCCCCGCCCAGACCCCTGTGCGGACGACCCGTCTCGCTCTACGGTCACGCTTCGATCCCGTATCCCGATCCCCATGCCGATCCGGCCCGAGCACCGCTTCTTCTACCCGATCGACTGGCCCCAGCTCTCGGCCGTAATCCGGTTCGGGCGCGCTCAGGGACGCTGCGAGGGCTGCGGGCGACCGCACGGGCGGACGGTAGTCCACCTCGGCGACGGGCGATGGTGGGATGCGGACGCGGCCTCCTGGCGCGACAGGCGCGGGCGGCGGGTGCGCGTCCAGCCCGGTGCTGTGGACGTCCTCAGGACCGTGCGCCGGACCCGGGTGGTTCTGGCCGCGGCCCATCGCGACCACGACACCGCCAACAACGCCGATGCCAATCTCGCCGCCTTCTGCCAGCGCTGCCATATCATCCACGATCGGCCCGAACACCGCCGACGCCGCTGGACGACCCTGTTTCGCCGCAAGGCGCTCGGCGACCTGTTCCGCGGACCCTACGCCTGAGCGCAGGCGGCCTGGATCAGTGCGGCACGGATCCGGATCGGTCGCGGACCACAGGAATGGAGCTCATCGCTCGATACCGACGTCGCGATCGCGCGGCGGCACCGAGCTGGGGCGGCCGAGGTGGCGGGCGAACCGCATGACCAGGGCGCGCGTCACCGGCGCCGACGCGCGGCTCAGGCGGCGCCCGCAGGCGTCGACCAAGCGCCAAGCGGGCACAATCAGGCAATCCACCCCGAGCCACGCCACGGCCTCGCGCAGAGCCCGGGCCGCGCGGATCGCTCGGCGCACGTCGACGCCCGGGCTGACCCGCTCTGTCAGTCCGAGCAGCCCGTCGCGCACGAACGCCACCCGGTCAGCGGTGTAGTCGACCACGTTGGCCTTCTCGCGGTAGGTCCGTGCCTCCCGGAACAGCCGTTCCAGCACCAGCGTGTCGGTCGCCGGCACGCGCGCATCCGCCTGCCGCTGCCGACACAGGGCGTCGAGCCGGTCGCGCTCGACCACCACCCGCGCATCGTGCCGGTGGCGGGTCAGCCCGACATACACCTCGCGCGCGTCCGTGCTGGCCCCGAGGTACACCACCGCCGCGCAACAGGTTCGGCCCTGCGCCGCGTAAGTTGTACCTGCGTAGGCGTGTACGATCTTGGGTTGTGATGATCGGCGGCCGAAGCGTGGCTCCCGCGTCAGCTGCTCCCAGGCCGTGTCGAGCGCGCGCCCGTCCTCCAGCCGCAGCCGTAGGCGCGGTCCCGCGTCCGGATCGGTGGTGATCGCCTCAACCCGGGCGCGGTTGCCGTTGCGCAGGCCCAAGTGCGGCAGGCTCTCGCCGAACCGCAGGACGTCGCCGATCGCGAGCGCCAGCGGTACGACCTCATCGGCGCGGTTGCGCGACGGCAGCGCGACTACGTCGGGTCCGAGCTGTCCTTCCGCCCGCAGCACGGCCCGCGCCCGCGCGTTCAGCGCCGCCGCATCGGCATTGCGCCGGGTCACAATCAGCGCGTCGCCTTTATGGACCACGCGCTGCTCGGACCAGAGCGCGATCACCCGGGCGTGAGCCGCCTCGGCTCCGGAGATCAGCTCGACCCGGTCGTTGGCGGCGTAGGCGCGCAGACCCGCCTCGGCATCGCCGCGCGCCATCACCACCGAGGCGGCACGCTGCCAATCCACCGTCTGCCGGCGGACGTGTTCGAGCACGGCCGAGCGTCCGACCACCTCGGCGACCGCCCGCAGCGCGCTGGCGCCCCCGACCGAGGCGAGCTGACGCCGGTCGCCGATCAGCACCACTTTGGCCCCGGCCGCCTGCGCCGCGCTCAGCACGGCTTCCAGGTCACGGGTTGATACCATCCCGGCCTCGTCGACCAGCACCAGGGTGTCGGCGCCGAATGCCGGCGAGGGATCGGGGTGAGGCGCGGGGTCCGGATCCGTCGCCCGAGTCCGATCGTGGCGCCAGCGCGCGATCGCCTGCGCCAGGATCCCGGTGGAGCGCGCGAGCTCGTCGGCGGCGACCCAGGATGGTGCCAAGCCGACGACGCGCAATCCAGAGTCGTGGGCCGCGGCCACCAGGGCTGCGGCCGTGGTCGTCTTACCTGTGCCCGCGCCGGCCTGGAGCAGAGACACCCCATCCGGACCGGCAGCATGGCGCACGGCCTCGCCCTGTTCGGGGCTGAGATGGCCCGCCCGCGCAAGGGCCGCTTCGACCGCCTCGGGGGTGATCCAGATCCGCTCCAGCGGGCGGTCGGCGGCGCGCAGCATCGCGGCCTCGCAGGCGGCGATGCCCGGGCTGGTCCAGCACGCGTGGGCGCCCGGCACCCTCTCGGCGGCGCTCAGTGGCAGCAGCGTGCCGTCCCGCTCCAGGCGGGCGAGCTCCGCCTCCACGGCATCGACCCCGAGTCCCTGCACGCCAGCGAGCTCCAGAGCGCGCTGGAGCAGGTCCTTGCGCGTCACCACACTCTCGTGCCGAAACAACGCCGAGGCGGCGCGCGTGACCGGGCTGTCGCCGGGGATCTCGGGCTGATCGAACGGGGGGTCGCGTTCCGTCTCACGCGCGGCGGCCATCGCGATGGCGGGGTCGCGCTCGGGATGGCGCGCGGCATCCCACGGATCGAGCGCGCAGACGGCGAGCTCCTCGCGCCAGCGCGCCTCCAGCTCGGCGCCGGTCGGCAGCTCGTGCTTGCCGCGGCGCGTGGCGAGCGCGGCGATCTCGCGCTGGGCGCTGGTGGCGCCGGCCCCGGCGTAGTTGAGGATCTGCTCCGAGCGTTTGGAGAAGGCCGCCAGCACCGCCTCGGGCGGGCCGGCGATCTCCCACTGCCCGCGCCCGGCCTCGCGGTAGCGCAGGCCGAAACGGCGATGCAGGTCCTCGGCCAAGGCAGCGCGATACGCGGCACCCACGCAAATCTGGTAAGCGTAGAGTTGTTCGACCTCGATGGTCAGATGTGTCTGTGATTTGTAACGTCCGGATCCAGATTTAGGCGGCGCACCGGCAGCGTTGATGAAGACACAGTGCGTATGGATATTTGGATCGCCTTCTCGGGTCGTGTAATGATCGAAGCGGCCGACGATGATGTCACTCGGCCGGTGCCGTTCGACGCCGCCCGCACCGGTTCGGACGGTGACCAGTCCCTCCGCCGCCACGAAGGCGAGCGCCCGCTCGACGGCGGCGCGGTGGGCGGCCTCGATCGCGGCGCGCTGCTCGGGCGTGCCGGCCATCCAGAGGACGGAGACGGATTTCCCGGGGGTCAGGGTGCAATCCTGTCCGGCCCAGTGGCCTGGACCGGCGCCGCGGACCAGCGGCTTGCCGGTTCCGGGATGGAACCCCGCGCACAGGTCGCGGAACGAGCTCGCGTCGATCGCCGCGCCGTGGCGCACGACGCTCTCACCGCTGCTCCACCACACCCCGCCGCCGTCCGCGAGGTAGTACTCGTCGCGCCGGTCCGGCCTGGCTTCGCGCTCGCTGTCATTGGTGTAGTATAGCCCGGCCTCGGCCCCGGCGCCGAGGCGGTGCAGCGAGGCGGTCATCAGGCCAGATCCGGGCCGCCAGTGCCCTTGCGATAGCGGCAGATCTGGGACAGGTCGATGCCGGTCGACGGGGCCCCGAGCTCACCGACGGCCTGTGCCATGTCGAGGATCGCGGCGTCGACCTGTTCCATGCGCTCGATCAGGACACGGTGGCGGATCGCCACCTCCAGGGCTTGAGCGACGCAGTCGGCCGCCAGGCTCTCGGAGGCCCAGCCGCGCTCGGCCGCGGCGGCGCTCAACCGGGCGGCGAGGGATGCCTCCAGCGTGATCGTGAGCTTGACCTGATCGGCCATCGGCGTACCTGCTGCGTGCGGATCCGGACGGCAGCCCTGGCACGGTCGCGACGGCCTGGCGAGGCTCGCATGGCCGCGCGGTTAACGCTTCACCACTTCAGTGCGTGTGGTGTGATACCCCTCCCCTTGCCGTACACGCTACCGTATCGCTGCCGTCCTCAGCCGTAGCCTGCCGTCCGCTGCCGGACCTTAACGTCGGCTTGCCGTCGCCCCCGGCATTCGCGCGATCGGCTGCACGCCCTGGCAAGCCCCGCCTTGCTAGGGCGTCGCCATGGCCCAGCGCCCCCGCCTCGACCTACGCCGCCTCGCCCTGTCTCTTATACACATCTCCGAGCCCACGAGACAAGAGGCACTCT
>CAXDNE010000277.1:0-9863 GCA_963990595.1 uncultured Methylobacterium sp. | reverse complement strand
CCTCTTCGTCGGCAGCGTCAGATGTGTATAAGAGACAGGCGCAGTCGATCTGGCTGCAGCTCGAACCGCATCGGGACCGGCTTTTGTTTGAGCTTGAGAGCGGCAATGGCGTCCGCGAGATCCGCGATCCTTATCTTGAAGCTGTAGCGGCCAGTCTGAGCGAAGCCATATGCGGGCGAGGGCAGGGCGGCTGTGGGCGCTGCGCGCCAGCGCGCGTGCAGGCGCTCCATGGCCGCCCAGGCGCCGGGATCGAAGATCGTCCGATCGCTCTCGGGTTCGTCCGGGTCGTCGTACTCGCTCAAGGGCTCGATCTGGCCGGCCGCGTGTTCGTCCACGGGTGAGTTCCTCACAAAGGCTGGCCGTCGGGCGCAGCGCCCCGCCGAAAAGTATATACGCGTCGCGGGCCCAAACGCGCGCAGGGAAGAACGCCGATGCTGCGAATCCGTCAGGGTGGCCAGTGACGCAACTGATCGACGACTTCCCGCTGGGGCGCTTCGAGGATCTTATCGGTCAGGAGGACGCCGCACGCACGATGTCTGACTATGTCGCCGCGGGCGGCCGACGCGGGCGGTTTCTGCTCTGGGGTCCGCTCGGATCGGGTAAGACGTCGCTGGCGCGCATTACGGCCAAGGCGCTCCTGTGCCAGCGCCGCTCGGCGGGTGATGGGCGAGCATCCTGCTTTGCCTCGCCGTGCAACGCGTGCGAGGATTGTCGGGAGGCCGACGCCGCGTTCGCGAGCGACATCGATCGTCATGCGCGCCTGCGGTACTGCGACTGCGGTATCGACGGCGACGTCGCCACGATCCGCAGCATCATCGAGTGGAGCCGGTACCACCCGCCGATCGCCGGTCAGCGGGCCGTCGTCGTGCTTGACGAGGCCCAGGAGCTCAAACCCGCCGCCTCCGCCACCCTGCGCGAGGTGCTCGCTCTCACGCCGGAACACGCGACGTTCCTCCTCGTCACCTCGGCGCGCGATCGCATCGAGAAATCCGTGCGGGATCGTTGCACGGCCGTGCGCACCGCACTCCTCGATACCGAGGCAGCCGAGACCTACGCTCGCAGGATCTGTCGCGAGAAGGGGTTCGTCGTCGAGGAGGGCGCTCTCGGGATTCTGGTCGAGCTCGCCGAGGGTCATGCCCGCACGCTGATTACGAGCATCGACGCGGTGGTGGCGCAGGACGGGCGCATCGCGCTCGACGCCGTGCGCCGCCAATTCGACCTAGGCCACGCCGCGACCCTCGCAAACTATCTCGACGCCGTCCTGTCGGGCGATCTCAGTGCTCAGCTGAGCGCCCTCGACGGGTGGCTCGTCGAGCCGCGCGCGAAACTGGCCGCAATCCATCGCCTCCTGACTTTCGTATACTTGAACGACGTCATGGCCGTGCATCGCCCGGACCGGACGCTGGTCGGCCTACCCGAAGCCCGGCGCATGGCGATCGTTGCGGGATTTGCACGGCGCGCAGCGGTACGTGGTGTCGGCCCGCGATCGTTGTGGGAGGAGGCGATCTCCCGCTGGACGATCGACCCGCGGCTGGTCGCCCGGGAGGCACTGTCGGAACGGGTGATCCGCTTCAACACGTGGATGAACCCGGACCTGCTAAACTCCGCTCCAGGCGCCCCGCGCCTGGTTGCGCCGGGAGCACGTCCGCTCCGCGGGCGACGCTCCCGCGCCAGGACCATAGAGGGCAGCGAGGAAGCCGCTGCGGCGGCCCACTATCTGACGAAGGACGAGGCGCGTCGGATCTGGGATGCTGGCTCCTTCTTGGCCCGTGAATACGATCAAGCCCTGAACGTCTGGGTGCGGTTCGACCACTCGCGCCTGGACCGGTTGACCGACGCGGCCGGTGCCGACCTGGTCGGGCACTTCCTGCATGAGCTGAGCATGGCGATGAAGCGCTGGCCCGACGCAAGAGGCTGGGAGGCGCGAACGACAGCGGCCCGGCCTCTGCGCTGGATCTGCGTGCATGAAGCTTCACCGGGCGGGAGCCTCATCAGCGACGTTGTCGCGCACGTTCCGTCGATCTGGCGACGCGACTTGCGTCACTGGCTCTTCGGCAGCTTTCTCCCGAACAAATGCGGTGTGGTCGTCGATGCCGCTGCTGTCCGGTTACGGCATCACGGCGTGCATGAGCTGCCGCGAGAGACGAGCGAAGCGGCAGCGGCACGCACGCGGGCGCATCGCCGCCACACACAGCTCCTGCGCATGCTCTGCCGCGATCTGGACCCGACCCTGCTCGGGTACGACGCAGACTTTCGCCGCCGCTCTCTGGTCGACCTCATCGGCATCAAGCCGCGCCTGCGCGGCCGTTCAAGACCGATCGACGGCGGGCGGCGCGTCCACCTTGCCCGGGCGATCGGTCCCGGCGCACAGCGGCGCGAATGCGAATGCGGCCTTGGCCCGCTCTCACCGTTCGGGGACGAGGCGTGGGCGTTTCTCGGGTGTGGCTGGGAACTCGTCGAGTTTCGCGACCGTGCGCGCTGGCGAGCCGAGCTCAGACGGCGGCGGGCTGTCGCCGCGCATGAAGATCGCGGTGCCGCATTAGCACTACCGGAGTTCTCGCGTGACGGCTTGGTTCCTGCCGCTGCGCCAATGCGCGAGGCCCTACGTTTCGATGCATCTTGGATGCGCAGGTGTTGGGTCACCTGGGCGCAATCCCGGACGCCGACCCTGTATTATCGGGACGGTCTCCTCGTCGACGGCCTCGATACGGGCGCGTGCCACAGCCATGAGAATGCGGTCGCTCACTAACTCAGCATCGATGAAATCTGGGATCTTGTGATAGGAGCATACGAGGAAGAGTTTCGAGATTAAATTCCATAATATTTACAGTCACTTGATGCCGATCAATCTCATCCCAATACCAAGAACAAATCATGAACACAAATTCATAAACAGGCCACTGCTTGTTCTATTTTGAGCGTCATGGTCG
This sequence comes from uncultured Methylobacterium sp., assembly GCA_963990595.1. GTDB lineage: Bacteria > Pseudomonadota > Alphaproteobacteria > Rhizobiales > Beijerinckiaceae > Methylobacterium. Next base: position 6,933 of record CAXDNE010000277.1, on the reverse strand, counting down.
ATTAAGAAAGCGCGCGTCTCCCATATCGCTAGAAGGCTAGAAGGCATTGGTGATCAAGTGTGAGACTTCCGCCGATATGAGACGGCGCGGACGGTAACGGCAGAGAGCCCGTAGGGGCCCGCTTGAGGCCGAGCATACGGACAGAGCCCTTACCGTCGCGCGCCTAACCTGTCCTGAAAGCGCAACCAGCCGAATACGACCGGCATGAACCAGGCCTTGCCGGACAACAGCGGCACCCACCGCGGAGGGCGGAAGTCGAGCGCAGAGCGTCCGTCCTGATCGTTCAGAACCTGGAGCGCCGCCTTCTGGCCGGCCCATCGCGCCCACACCACGCCCGATCCGCAGTAGCCCGCCGCGTAGCGCCGGCCGGATCGTGCGAAGATGCGGGGGATCATATCGCGGTTCATGGCGACGTTGCCGTACCAGGTGTGCTCGATCGCAATACCATCGAGCTGCGGGAAGATGTCCGCGAGCGCGCGCCGCAGGCTGGCGGTGGGCCACTCTGCGTCGCCGGCGATCGTCCCGTCGCGGCCGCCGAACAGGATGCGCGTCCCGTCGGGCGAGGGCCGGTAATAGTAGTGGAGCTTGCGCGTCTCCGAATACATCATGCGGCTCGGCATCAATTCGCCCATGAGGTTGGCCGAGAGCGGCACGGTCGCGATGATGCGGCTGCGCACGGGCACGAGACGACTGCGCAGCCACCGATCGAACCGATCCGTGTAGCCGTTGGTGCCAACGATCACGTGGCTGGCTCGGACCGGCCCGCGCGCGGTCAGGACCTCGTAGCCGCCGACCTCACCCCGGATGCCAAGCACAGCGGTCTCGCCGTGCACGACGGCACCCGCGTCTCGAGCGAGGCGGAGCATCGCAGCGTGCAGTTTTGCCGGATGAAGGCCGCCGATGTCCATGCGGACGTTGCCGCCGTGATAGTACGCCGAGCCGATGTAGCTTCGCTGCTCGCCGCGCGCGACCGGGTAAGCCTCGATGCCGAATGCGCTGCGCAGGTGATCGGCCTCCCGTGCCAGGCGATCGTAATCGGCGGCGCGGGAGGCGCCGGCGAAGCGGCCGACAAGCTGAAAGTCGCAGTCGATCTCCTCGTCGGCGATGAACCGGTACAGGTCCTCGCGCGCCGCCTTGGCCTCAGCCACGAGGGCAACCGCGCGCTCGGCGCCGAACCGTCGCGTCAGCTCGGCGAATGATGGGCGCAGGTTCCCGCTCGTGATGCCGCCGTTGCGGGAGGAGGCGCCCTCGCCGGGCTTCTGCCGGTCGAAGACCTGAACGCTGCGGCCGGCCCGCGCCAGCGTCAGCGCCGCCGACAGTCCCGTGTAGCCCGCGCCGACGATGACCACGTCGGAGCTGTCGCGCACGGGCATAGGGTCGGAGTCGGCGAGAGGTGCCGCCTGCCACCAGTACGGCTCGCTCTTGATCATGGACGGCCCCTTCGACGCCTCGCGAGACCACGGTCCGGCCTCCGGTGTGAAGATGCAAGCGCGGGGCTCGATCGCCGATGCCCCGACAGCCCTCGGCGTGTGCGAGACGCCGCAAATGCGATCGGGGATGCCCGTGATTTCCTCTAGCCGGACAGTATTCCCTGTGCCTACACTCCGGACCGAGGTGATGGGAGCACGCGGTGCCGAAGCTGTCCACGACCCCGACTCGGCGCGGCCTCATGGTGGGAAGCGCGGCGTTGCTCGCTATGCCGGCCGTGATCACGAGCCCCGCCCGAGCTGCCACGCAACTGCGGGTGAGGACGCCCGGCGGCTCATTCGACGAGATCAAGCGCAGGACCGTCTACGAGCCATTCCTGAAGGAGACCGGCATCGAGATCGTGCCCGTCCCGAGCACGGTGGGCAAGCTGCTCGCCATGTACAAGGCCGGACAGGTCGAGATCGACTGCATCGACACCGGCAACGACGCCAACCTTATGCTGGAGGAGGCGGGTGCGCTCGTCCCGATCGACTACGGTTCATTTCGGTACACGAAGCTCGACGACATCGATCCGAGCCTGAAGCTCACCTATCAGGTCGGCTCGTTCGTGTACGCGTTCGTGCTCTGCTACCGGACGGACGTGTTCAAACCCGGCTCCGAGCCGAAATCCTGGGCCGAGTTCTGGGACACGAAGGCGTTCCCCGGGCCGCGCACACTGGCCGGGATCGAGTCCGGGGCCCCGAACCTCGAGATCGCGCTCCTCGCCGACGGCGTGGCGATGGATAAGGTCTACCCTGTCGACATCGATCGCGCGCTTAAGTCGATGGGCCGGATCAAGTCCAGCGTTCCCAAGTTCTGGGACACCGGCGCGCTGTCGGCGCAGATGATGGCCGACAAGGAGGCCGTGCTCGGCGTGCTCTGGAATACCCGCGCCCAGGCCTCCATCGACGGCGGCGCACCGCTCGGCATCCAGTGGAACCAGAACCAAGTCCTGGTGCAGTCCTACGCCATACCCAAGGGGGCCAAGGCGCCCGAGGCCGCGCTCAAGTTCATCGACTACTCGATCAGCGAGGACGTGCAGAAGCGCTGGCTCGCCGAGTACAAGGCGATCCCGGTCAACACTAAGGTCTACCCGCACACGTCGAAGCTTTTGCTCGATCCCGCGACCGGCACGCCCTGGACCGTCTCGAAGGGCTTTAAAAACGACATCAACTGGTGGTCGGCCAACCGAACCAAAGTGAGCCGCGCTTGGTCGAACTGGGTGCTGTGATCGGACAGGACGCGATCGTGCCGGGCGCCGTCGGCGTCGCTCGCCAGCGCGAGCGCGCGGCGGCCGCAGTGATGGGACCGGCCGGCAAGGCGCTGGAACTTCAGGGCCTCACCAAGATCTACGGCTCCGAGACCGTCGTGGATCGCTTCGAGACGCGCATCGAGGCCGGCGAGTTCTTCTCGCTACTCGGCCCGTCCGGCTCGGGCAAGACCACAACCCTGATGATGGTCGCCGGATTTGCGCCGATCGACGCCGGGCGCCTCCTGGTCGACGGGGCCGATCTCGCGGCCGTGCCCCCCGAGCGGCGCGGCTTCGGGATGGTCTTCCAGAACTACGCGATCTTCCCGCACATGGACGTGTTCGAGAACGTGGCATTCCCGCTCCGGGCGCGCGGGATGTCGAAAGCGCTCGTGCGCGAGCGGGTGGCGTCCGCGCTCGATCTCGTCCGGCTCGGGCATCTGTCCGACCGCTATGCGCGCCAGCTCTCGGGTGGGCAGCAGCAGCGCGTGGCGATCGCCCGGGCGATCGTGTTCCAGCCGCCCGTCGTGCTCATGGACGAGCCGCTCGGCGCCCTCGACAAAAACCTCCGCTACGACCTGCAGGTCGAGATCAAGGAGATCCAGCGGCGGCTCGGCATGACCATCCTCTACGTCACCCACGACCAAGAGGAGGCGATGAACCTGTCCGATCGCGTGGCGATCATGAGCCGCGGCCGCGTCGAGCAGATCGGCGCACCCCGCGACGTCTACGAGCGCCCGGCTAACGCCTTTACCGCCCGCTTCCTTGGTGAGGCGAATCTTCTGCCGGGCACGGTCGTGACGGCCGGCCCGGGTCGCATCGCGTTCCAGCTCAGGGACGGGACGCTGCTGCACGCGGACGAACCGTCGACGTGCAGGGCGGGGGGCGACGGACAGCTGTTCGTGCGGCCGGAGAAGCTGACCCTGCACCCGGCGGCCGATCCGCCGCGCGACGGTGTCAACCGCCTGAGCGGCACGGTGCGACGCGCGTCCTTCCTCGGCAACATCGTGCGTTACGCGGTCGAGACGGGCAGCGGCACGCTCGTGACGGCCGATGCCCCGAACGTGGCGGCGCATCACCATCCCGAGCCCGGCGAGCGCGTCGCCCTCGCGTGGTCCCCAGCCGATACGGTCATCCTGCCGCCGGACGCGCCCTGATGGGGCGGGACCGGACATGGCTCCTGCTCCTGCCTGCGCTCAGCCTGCTCGCGCTGCTCTTCCTCGCGCCGCTCGTTTGGTTTCTGGCGCGGACCCTATTCATCGAGACGGCACCTGCCGAGGTGCCAGAGCTCTTCGTCGACGTCCTCACTGCACGGCCGATGCAGATCGCCGCGCTCACGACGCTCTGGGTCTCAGCCCTCGTCACGCTCGCGGCCCTGGCGATCGGCTACCCGATCGCGTTCTACCTCGCCAATCGCCGCGGCTGGCGCGCCGCGCTCGTCGTGTTCTGCGTGATCGTGCCGTACTTCACCAGCGTGATCGTCCGGACCTACGCGCTGATCGTGGTGCTTGGCCGGAGTGGGCTCATCAACGAACTCTTGGGCGCGTCGGGGCTCATCGGGGCGCCGCTGACGCTCCTCTACAACACGTTCGGGATCGTGGTCGGCATGACCTACGTGCTGCTGCCCTACATGGTGCTGACGCTCTACGCGACCATGAAGGCCATCGACCCCAGCCTGCTGCGGGCCGGGCGCGCCCTCGGGGCGAGCCCCCTCTACCTGTTCCGGCGCGTCTATCTCCCGCTGTCAGTCCCGGGGATCGTGTCGGGCTCGCTCATCGTCCTCATCCTGGCGCTCGGCTTCTTCATCACGCCAGCCCTGATGGGCGGGCCCGGCGACGTCACAGTCGCGATGCTCATCGAGCGGGCGGTCGAGATCCTGATCGACTGGCCGAGCGCGGCCGTGATGTCGGTGGTGCTGCTCGCCGCGACCCTGATCCTCTTCGCGGTCTACGCTCGCGTGACGGATCTGCGCCGCATGATGGGGGCCTGAGCGTGCGCGCCGCGCTGCCGCTGTTGGTCGGATGCGCCTGCCTGCTCCTGATCCTGCCGATCGTCATCGTCGTGGTGCTGGGGTTCAGCGGCGGCACCTTCCTGCGCTTCCCGCCCGAATCCCTGTCGCTGCGTTGGTTCACGGCTTTTCTCGGCGACGCGGGCTGGCGCGCCGCGCTGTGGTCCAGCCTCGCGATCGGCGGCGTGGCCTGCGTGGTCGCCACCGGGGTCGGGTTCCTGGCGGCCTACGCGCTCGTGCGGGGCGCGTTCCCGGCCAAGCGGCTGATCCTGGCCGTCGCGCTCCTGCCGATCGTCTCGCCGACAGTCGTCACGGCGATCGCCATGTACTACGCGTCCGCGCGCCTCGGGCTGGTCGGGAGCGTCGTCTGGGTCGGTCTCTGCCACGCGGTGATCGCCTTCCCGGTCGTCCTGCTGATCCTGCTGTCCGCGCTGCAAGCCGTCGACCTGCGCCTGGAGCAGGCGGCCCTGAGCCTGGGTGCAAGCCGCGCCCGGACGCTGCGCACCGTCGTCGTGCCGCTCGCCGCACCCGGCCTCGCATCAGCCGCCCTGTTCGCGTTCCTGACCTCCTTCGACGAACTCGTCATCTCACTCTTCCTGACCAACGCGGCCACGCAGACCCTGCCGGTGCGCATCTGGAACAGCCTGCACATGCAGGTGGAGCCGACGGTGGCGGCGGTCAGCGCGTTCCTGATCGGCGTCACCGGCCTCATCCTGGCCGCCGACGCGCTCTTGCGCCGGCGCCGGGACGCCTGACCCCATGCACTGGATCCCGCCGCTCCCACTATCCCGCCCGCACCGCGCGGACGACACGCGCGGTGCGCGATCGCCGCGGCGAGATCCGAACGCGATTCGCCATCCCAATCACGATTGGGCCACCGCCTATCCTCGGCCGCCGGAGACGCCGCATGAGCGATGAGAACACCGCGATCGTCCTTGGAGCGGGCGTGGTCGGACTGTCTACCGCGCTCTATCTCCGGCGCGCCGGCCGGGACGTCACCGTGATCGATCCGCTGCCGCCGGGCGGCGGCGCCTCCTACGGCAATGCCGGCATGATCAGCGCCGACACGGCCTCGCCGATCGCGATGCCAGGCATGCTGCGCCAGGTGCCCGGATGGCTTCGCGACAAGAAGGGTCCTCTCGTCGTCCACCCGTCCTATTTTCCTACCGCGCTGCCCTGGCTGATGCGCTGGATCAAGGAGGGACGGATGGAGCGCGTCCTGGCGATCTCGGACGCGCTGCGCGCTCTCCACAAGGACGCGTTCGCCTGCTGGCAGGACCTCATCGGACCGCAGGTGTTCGGCGAGCTTGTCCGGCGCACCGGCCAGATCCAGGTCTGGGACGGGGAGGGCGAGAGCGCAGGCGCACGCGTCGAGCGGCAGATCCGGGAGCGGCACGGCATCGAGTCACAGGTGCTCGGGGCCGACGACCTGCAGCAGATGGTACCCGGCATCTCGCGCGCCGTGCGACGCGCGCTCCTCGTGCCCGGCAACGGCTACACACTTAATCCCGCCCGGCTCGTCGGAGCCCTGGCCGAACGGCTGCGCGGGGAGGGCGGCACGATCGTGGCCGAGCGGGCCCTGAAACTCATCCCGCGCGAGGGCGGCGGCTTCACGGTCTGGACCAACGTCGCGAACCGCGTCGGTACCGACGTGGTGGTCGCGGGTGGCGCGTGGTCGAAGACGCTGCTCGACCCGCTCGGCGTGCGCGTGCCGCTCGAGACGGAGCGCGGCTATCACGCCATGCTGCCCGCGCCCTCGATCGAGCCGCGTTACACGATCAGCTACAAGTCGCGCGGCTTCGGCGTGACGCCGATGGAGGGCGGTCTGCGCGCGGCCGGAACGGTGGAGTTTGCGGGCCTGGACGCCCCGCCGGACGAGACCCGGGCCCGGATCCTGGCCGAGCACGCGCGCGCGCTCTTTCCCGGCCTCACCCACGGGGAACCGCGGCTGTGGCTGGGGTTCCGACCGTCGCTCCCGGACACGCTGCCCGTTCTCGGCCCGGTCCCGCACCGGCCCGGTCTGCACCTCGCGTTCGGCCACGGCCACTACGGCATGACCGCCGGGCCGCCGAGCGGGCGCTTGGTCGCCGCGCTCCTGGCGAAGCGCGCGGCCCCGATCGATCCGGCACCCTACGCCGTCGGCCGCTTCGCGCCCTAGATGTTCGGTCCCACTGTGTGGTGGTACGACTGATGCCGCATGGAGGGACGC
>CAXDNE010000276.1:0-9931 GCA_963990595.1 uncultured Methylobacterium sp. | reverse complement strand
GCCCGCGCCGGCTGCGGGGACCGGCCTCGCCGTGGCGCCAGGCCGCGTCCTCACGGCCGCCTCCGTGCTGGAGGGCTGCGCCGCGCCCCGGATCGGCGGCGCGCCGGCCCGGATCCTCGCCAGCGACCCGTCCGGTCTGGCGCTCCTGGAGGCGCCCGCGGCCCCCGCCCCCGTCCGGCCGCCGCCGCGGACCGAGCCGGTCACGGACGCGGACGGCCTGATCGCCCTGGCGCCGGGCGGCGAGGATGTCTCGGCCGCCCCGGTGAGCGCGGTGTCGGAAGGTGTGGTCGGACCGCTTCAGCCAGGATCGGCCGGCGCGCCCGTGCTCGACCGGTCGGGGCGGATCATCGGGCTCGTCGCCCGATACCCGACGCGCCCGCGCCTGGTCGCCGGCGTCGTGCCGCCGCTGCGCGTGCCGCTGGTGCCGGCGGCGGCGGTCTCGGCCTTCCTCGCCGCGCAACGCCTCGCCGCGCAGCACGTCGCCGACGCGAAGCCGCTCCGGGATGGCGGGCCCGGGGCGGTCGCGCCGGCCATCGTCGGGATCCTATGCCGGTAGAGCGCGCTCTCGCGTCGCGGGCCGGCTTGCCGGTGTGGGTCGGACCGAGACGCCGTGCCCGACGGCAACGCGATCGGGCACGGCTCAGAGGACCGGCGACGGTTACAGCCGGCCGGTGACCAGGAGCACGATCAGGATGATGAGCAGGATGCCGCCCAGGCCGAAGCCGGGTCCACGATACGCGCCGCCGCCGAGGAAGCCGCCGCCGCCGAAGGCCAGGATGATCAGGATGATGAGCAGAATGGTGACGAGGGACATGGATCGGCTCTCCGAACGGTCGCGCTGGTGCGAGCGTGACCGTTCAAACGCTGCGACAATCCGTTCCGTTCAACGCAAAGCCACGCTTTTGTGCGGAAAAGAACGGATGGCCACCCGGGCCTCAAGCGTGCCAGTCCGGTAGCGCGCTCTCCGGCTCCGTGAGCCAGTTCGGCACCGGCAACCCGCGCTCGGTGAGGAAGGCCGGGTTGAACAGCTTCGAGGCGTAGCGCGCCGCCCCGTCGCACAGGATCGTCACCACCGTGTGGCCGGGCCCCAGTTCCCGGGCCAGCCGGATCGCCCCGGCGACGTTGATGCCGGACGAGCCGCCCAGCGACAGCCCCTCCTCGCGCATCAGGCCGAAGACGATGGCGAGAGCCTCGGGGTCGGGGATGCGGAAGGCGCGATCGGGCGTGAAACCCGCGAGGTTCTGGGTGATGCGGCCCTGGCCGATCCCCTCGGTGATCGAGGAGCCCTCGGCCTTCAGGGTGCCGGTCGTGTAATGGGCGTAGAGGGCCGAGCCCTCCGGATCGGAGAGCGCGATCCGCACCTGCGGGTTCCGGGCGCGCAGGGCCTCGGCGGTGCCGGCCAGCGTGCCGCCGGTCCCGGCCGCGCAGACGAATCCGTCGACCCGGCCGCCGGTCTGGTCCCAGATCTCGGGGCCGGTCCCCTCCACGTGGGCCTGCCGGTTGGCGACGTTGTCGAACTGGTCGGCGAAGAAGGCGCCTTCCGGCCGCGTGGCGGCGAGCGTCTCCGCCAGCCGCCGGGCTACATGGACGTAGTTGTTGGGATTGGCGAAGGGCACGGCCGGGACCTCGACCAGCCGGGCGCCGGCGAGCCGCAGGGTCTGCTTCTTCTCCTCGGACTGGGTGACCGGGATGACGATCAGCGTCCGGTAGCCGCGCACGGAGGCCACCAGGGCGAGGCCGATGCCGGTATTGCCGGCGGTGCCTTCCACGATGGTGCCGCCCGGCCGGATCAGGCCGCGCGCCTCCGCGTCCCGCACGATCGAGAGCGCGGCGCGGTCCTTCACGGACAGACCGGGGTTCAGGAACTCGGCCTTGCCGAGGATCTCGCAGCCGGTCTCCTCGGAGGCCCGCCGCAGCCGGATCAGCGGCGTTCGGCCGATGGCGGACAGGACATCCGGGAGGACGGTGCGATTCGATGCGGTCATGGGCGAGAGCCTAGGCGGGTGCGCGGCGGCTGACGAGCCTTACCCGAACACGTGCCCGCCATTGATCCGCAGGCCCACCGGGTGCCCGGGGGCGTAGCGGACGCCGTCGAAATCCTCCACGGCCAGGACGCGCCCCTCGGCATCGACCACCTCGATCCGCTGGCGCCCCTGGCTGCGGTACGAGCTGCGCACGGTGCCGGCGAGGTGCGCGGCCTCGGGTTCGGCGAGCTGCAGCTGCCACGGCCGCACGTAGAGCTTGACCGGGCCGATGATCCCGGCGGGCGCGACCACGGGCGTCGCGCGGCCCCGCACCAGAACCCGGCCGCCCTCGGCGATGGCCTCGACCTCGACGGAATCGCCGAGGAACTTCATCACGGTCGCGGAGGCCGGGTGCTCCTGCACCTCGTCCGGGGTGCCGACCTGCTCAAGCCGGCCGCGGTCGAGCACCGCCACGCGGTCGGACAGCTCCAGCGCCTCGTCCTGGTCGTGGGTCACGAAGATCGTGGTCTGGCCGGTGCGGTCGTGGATCTCGCGCAGCCAGCGGCGCAGGTCCTTCCGGACCTGGGCGTCGAGCGCCCCGAAGGGCTCGTCGAGCAGCAGCACCCGCGGCTCGACGGCGAGCGCCCGGGCCAGCGCCACGCGCTGGCGCTGGCCGCCCGAGAGCTGCGACGGGTAGCGGTCGCCGAAGCCGGAGAGCCGGATCAGGTCGAGCAGGTCGCCGACCCGGCGGCGGATCTCGGCCCTGGCGGGACGGTCCGCGCGGCGCCGCGCGTTCAGCCCGTAGGCGATGTTGTCGGCGACGGTCATGTGCTTGAACAGGGCATAGTGCTGGAACACGAAGCCCACGGCCCGCTCCTGCACGGCGAGCCCGGTCGCGTCGTCGTCCCCGAACAGGATGCGGCCCCGGTCCGGCGCGTCGAGCCCGGCGATGATGCGCAACAGCGTCGTCTTGCCCGAGCCCGACGGCCCGAGCAGGCCGATCAGCTCGCCCGCGCGCACGTCCAGGGAGAGGTCGTGCAGCACCGCCGCCGTGTCGAAGGTCTTCGAGACGTTCTCGACCCGGATCGCCGTGGAGGGCCGGTCAGTGCGCCCGGCCGCCCGCGAGCTCCCCTGCGAAGCGCCATTCGAGGACGGATTTGAGGACGAGGGTGATGAGGGCAAGGACGGCGAGGAGCGAAGCGACCGCGAAAGCGGCGACGAAGTTGTACTCATTGTAGAGGATCTCCACGTGGAGCGGGATGGTGTTGGTCAGGCCGCGGATGTGGCCCGACACCACCGACACCGCCCCGAACTCGCCCATCGCCCGGGCATTGCAGAGGAGCACGCTGTAGAGCAGGCCCCAGCGGATGTTGGGCAGCGTCACCGTGCGGAACGCGTGCAGGCCCGAGGCGCCCAGCGTCAGCGCCGCCTCCTCCTCGGCGGTGCCCTGCTCCTGCATCAGCGGGATCAGCTCGCGGGCGACGAACGGGAAGGTCACGAACACCGTGGCGAGCACGATCCCGGGCAGCGCGAACAGCACCTGGATGCCGTGGTTGATCAGCCAGGAGCCGAACAGGCCCTGGGAGCCGAACAGCAGCACGTAGATCAGGCCGGAGACCACCGGCGAGACCGAAAACGGCAGGTCGATCAGGGTGATCAGCAGCGACTTGCCGGGGAACTCGAACTTCGCGATCGCCCAGGAGGCCGCCAGCCCGAACACCACGTTGAACGGCACCGCGATCGCCGCCACCGTCAGGGTCAGGCGGATCGCGCTCCAGGCATCGGGCTCCCGGAACGCGTCCAGGAAGGCGGCGAGCCCGTGCGAGAAGGCCTGGGTGAACACCGCGATCAGCGGCAGCACCAGGAACAGGGCCAGGAAGGCCACGGCGATCCCGATCAGGACCACGCGGGTGCCCGACCCCTCCGAGGCGACCGGACCGGGCTTCGCGGCCGGCACGAAGGCGGGCGAGAAGATCTCAGACATAGCCGAACCGCCGCCGTGACCAGGCTTGGATGAGGTTGATGGCGAGCAGCGTCAGGAACGAGATCCCGAGCATGATCGTGGCGATGGCGGCCGCGCCGCCGTAGTCGAACTCGGACAGCTTGATCACGATGAGCAGCGGCGCGATCTCCGACACGTAAGGCAGGTTGCCGGCGATGAAGATGATCGAGCCGTACTCGCCGACCCCCCGGGCGAAGGCGAGGGCGAAGCCGGTCAGCACCGCCGGGATCAGCGGCGGCAGCACGACCCGGGTGAGGGTGACGAGGCGCGTCGCCCCGAGGGTCGCGGAGGCCTCCTCGATCTCCTTGTCGATCTCGGCGATCAGCGGTTGCACGGTCCGCACCGCGAAGGGCAGGCCGATGAACACCATGGCGATGAAGATGCCCACCGGCGTGTAGGCCGCCTGGATCCCGAGCCGGGCGAGCGGCGCGCCGAGGAGCCCGTCCGGAGCGTAGAGCGAGGCGAGCGCGATGCCGGCGACCGCGGTCGGCAGCGCGAAGGGCAGGTCGACGGCCGCGTCGACGAGCTTCCGGCCGGGGAAGCGGTAGCGGGTGAGCACCCAAGCCACGAGGAAGCCGAAGGCCGAGGCCACGAGGGCGGCCAGCGCCGAGACGCCGAAGCTGATCCGCAGGGCGCTCGCCACCCGCGGATCGGTGGCGACCTCCCAGATGCCCGACAGGCCGAGCCCCGAGGCCTTCACCACCAGACCGGCGAGCGGCAGAAGCACGATCAGGCCGAGGCAGGCCAGCGTGTAGCCGAAGCTGATCCCGAAGCCCGGGATCACGCTCGGCCGGCGGAAGCTCCGCCTGGGACGGGGTGTCTCGACCATGGTCCCGATCTCAGCGCCCGGCGCGGCTCAGCCGGTCGAACAGGCCGCCGGCGTCGAAGTTCCGCTTCTGGATCGCGTCCCAGGAACCCTGGAGATCCTCGATCTTGAACAGCTTGATGTCGGGCAGCTGGGCGAGATCGGCCTGGGCGGCCGCCTCCCGGCGGATCGGCCGGTAATGGTGCTTGGCGAAGATCGCCTGGGCGCGGTCGGTGTAGAGGAAGTCGAGATAGGCCTGCGCGGCCTTGGTGGTGCCCTTGCGCTCGGCATTGACCGCCACGAGGGCCACCGGCGGCTCGGCGTAGATCGAGTTCGGCGGCGAGACGATGTCGAACTTGTCCGCGCCGAATTCCTGGAGCACGAGATAGGCCTCGTTCTCCCAGGTGGGCAGCACGTCGCCCAGCCCGCGCTGCGCGAAGGTCACCGTCGAGCCGCGCGCGCCGGTGTCGAGCACCGGCACGTTCTTGTAGACCTGCCCGACGAAGGCGTCGGCCTTGGCGGCATCCTTGTCCTGGCCGTAGGCGTAGCCCCAGGCGGCGAGGAAGTTCCAGCGCCCGCCCGCCGAGGTCTTCGGGTTCGGGGTGATCACCTTCACGTCGGGCTTGATCAGGTCGGCCCAGTCCTTGATCCCTTTCGGGTTGCCCTTGCGGACGAGGAACACCACCGTCGAGGTGTAGGGGACGGCCTCGTTCGGCAGCTTGCTGCGCCAATCCTCCGGGATCTTGCGGGTGAGCTTGGCGATGGCGTCGATGTCCGACGGGATGCCGAGGGTGACCACGTCGGCGTCGACTCCGTCGATCACCGTGCGCGCCTGCGCGCCCGAGCCCCCGTGCGAGGCCCGCACCGTGATCGTCTCGCCGGTCTTGGCCTTCCACTCGTCCGCGAAGGCCGCGTTGATCTCCCGGTAGAGTTCCCGGGTCGGATCATACGAGACATTGAGGAGCGCGGTCCCGGCCGCCGCCGGCAGCCCGCCGATCCACAGGCCGGCGCCAGCCAGCAGCGACAGCCCGATCACCCGGGCCCTTCGGCCGCGGCCTGCAGCGTTCTTCATCACGTCCGATCCCCAGCAAACCGCGGTTGCGTTGCAGGCGCAGCCTCTACTCCGCGGCTCGAAATTCGTTCGTTTTATCGAACGAAGTCAAGCCTCAGGCGCAGGCTCGCGCTGGGCGGTGCCGGGGGCAAGATCGGCAGAAGTCGGCGTAACGCAAGGTATTTCAGGGGTGTAGCGCGCGAGAATGCATGGATCTTCTCCCGAGCGCAGCCCGTGTAGAAGAAATTCGACAGGTTGTCGGGTTTCTCAGAACGAACAATCTTCCGTGTGCTGGCGCACATCGCCTTCGGGCGCCGACGGCGCGCGCAGGGCCGTGTCGCTCGGACGGCTTCCTGTGCTGACCCGACGCCGCGCGGGACGCGGGCGTCCCGGCTCAGCGTTCCGGCGGAGGAGCGATCGGCGAAGGCTGGCGGCGGCCCGGCTCAGCGTTTCGGCTTCGCGAGTTCGGCGATCAGGGCTTCGAGGCGCGGGTCGACCGGCGCCGAGAGCGTGTCGGCGTAGAGCGTGCGCAGGTTCTGGCCGATCTGACGGCGGGTGTCGGCGCTCAACGGCGGTGTGCTCGTCGCCGGTCCGGTCCCGGACGGGCGTTCTGGATGCGGCTTCGACATGACCGGAAGACCCTCGCATCGACCTGCCGCCAGACTCGCAAGGCTTGGTTAAGGAGCCGTCACTGCCGTCGCTACAGGTCCGGCCTGCCGAACCACCTCCATGCCGGCCGACGGCGCGCGGCGGAACTGCCCGCGGGAGGGACACGTTGCCGGCGCGGATCCCGCGTGCTGCCCGGAGTCGCCGTTTGTCCCGCTCGATCTCGCTGGCGCTGCTGGTCCTCTTCGGTGTGGCGGCAGCCGGGGCGCCCTGCCGCGCGCAGACGAAGCCCGGCGAGATCAAGGGCGTGGACGCGATGGGCGACAAGTCCCGGAGCGCCCAGGATGGCTGGAGCCAGGCCCCCGTGCCCCGGGAGCAATCGGCCGCCAAGGACGCGCCGGATCCAGGCGGCCACGCGACCCGGGAGAATGCCGACCGCCCGGTGCCGCAGGCCCATCCGGGCGGGTCATCCGCGACGGAGCCGCAGGCACCGTTGAATCACCGCATGGCGAGCCCGTCAGGCACAAGTCCCGCAATCCCGAGCAAGTAAAAAAACCGGTCTCTGGCAGGATAATGCCGTCTGGGGCAGACGTGCTGCTTGCCCGAGACAGGATGACTTGCTGTGTCACGCGACCGCACTTGCCTCGCGCACGCTTTTTTGGGACACCCTGGAATTATACCAAATCGGTTTTCGGAGCGGAGATGACGGTCCAGGTCTCTAGGCGTGGCCTGCTCAAAGGGGCCGGCGCCGGCCTCGCGGGCGGCTCGCTGGGCGCGCTCGGGTTCGGGGGACTCGAACCCGCCATGGCCGCCGCTGTGCGGCCCTTCAAGCTCGCGCAGATGCGCGAGACCCGCAACACGTGCCCGTATTGCTCGGTCGCGTGCGGCGTCATCCTGTACAGCCTCGGGGACCGTTCGAAGAACGCGCGCTCCTCGGTGATGCATATCGAGGGCGACCCCGATCATCCGGTCAACCGCGGCACGCTCTGCCCGAAGGGCTCGGCGCTGCTCGACTTCGTGCATGCCGAGACCCGGACCAAGTACCCGCTCCACCGGGCGCCGGGCTCCTCGGAGTTCAAGCGCGTGTCCTGGGACTTCGCCCTCAACCGGATCGCGGCCCTCCTGAAGGAGGACCGGGACCGGAACTTCGTCGCCAAGAACGGTGATCTCGCGGTCAACCGCTGGACCACGACGGGGTTCCTGGGGGCCTCGGCCACCACCAACGAGACGGCTTGGCTGACCTACAAGACCGTCCGAAGCATGGGGGCCCTGGTCTTCGACAATCAGGCCAGGGTTTGACACGGTCCGTCGGTCGCCAGTTTGGCGCCCTCCTTCGGACGCGGTGCGATGACCAACCTCTGGATGGACATCAAGCACGCGGACGTGATCACCGTGATGGGCGGCAACGCCGCCGAAGCGCACCCGTGCGGGTTCAAGTGGGTCGTCGAGGCGAAGGCCCATAACAACGCCAAGCTCATCGTCGTCGACCCGCGCTTCACCCGCACGGCGTCGGTGGCCGATCTCTACTGCCCGATCCGGCAGGGGACCGACATCGCGTTCCTGTCGGGCGTGGCCAAGTACCTGCTCGACAACGATAAGCTGCAGCACCGCTACGTCTCCGCCTACACCAACGCCGGGTACGTGGTCCGCGAGGGCTACGACTTCAGCGAGGGTCTGTTCGCGGGCTACGACGCGGACAAGCGCGACTACGACAAGACCACCTGGGACTACGAGATCGGCCCCGACGGTTACGCCGTGGTGGACGAGACGCTGCAGCACCCGCGCTGCGTCATGCAGCTCTTGAAGAAGCACGTCGCGCTCTACACGCCCGAGATGGTCGAGAAGATCTGCGGCTCGCCCAAGGAGACCTTCCTGAAGGTCTGCGAGCTGATCGCCACGACGGCCGCGCCCGACCGGGTGATGACGTCGCTCTACGCGCTCGGCTGGACGCACCATTCCAAGGGCTCGCAGAACATCCGCTCGATGTGCATCGTGCAGACGCTGCTCGGGAACATCGGCATGCTGGGCGGCGGCATGAACGCCCTGCGCGGCCACTCCAACATCCAGGGGCTGACCGATATCGGGCTGATGAGCAACCTCATCCCCGGCTATCTGAACATCCCGGTGGAGAAGGAGCCCGACTACGCGAGCTACATCGCCAAGCGGCAGTTCAAGCCGCTGCGTCCGGGGCAGACGAGCTACTGGCAGAACTACAACAAGTTCTTCGTCTCGTTCCAGAAGGCGATGTGGGGCGACAAGGCGCAGAAGGAGAACGACTGGGCCTACGATTACCTGCCCAAGCTCGACGTGCCGACCTATGACGTGCTGCGCGGGTTCGAGCTCGCCAAGCAGGGCAAGATGACCGGCTACGTCATCCAGGGCTTCAACCCCCTGCTGTCGTTCCCCAACCGCGCCAAGATGACGGAAGCCTTCTCCAAGATGAAGTTCTTGGTGGTGATGGATCCGCTCAAGACCGAGACGGCCCGGTTCTGGGAGAACCACGGCGAGTACAACGACGTCGACCCGTCCAAGATCCAGACCGAGGTGTTCGAGCTCCCGACCACCCTGTTCGTGGAGGAGGAGGGCTCGCTCTCGAACTCCAGCCGCTGGCTGCAGTGGCACTGGCAGGCCCAGGATGCGCCGGGCGAGTGCCGCTCGGACATCGAGATCATGTCGGAGATCTTCCTCCGCATCCGCGAGGCCTACAAGAAGGACGGCGGTGCCTTCCCGGACCCGATCGTCAATCTGAAGTGGGATTACGCGATCGCCGAGTCGCCGACGCCGACCGAGCTCGCCCGCGAGCTCAACGGCTACACGCTCGCGCCGACGCCGGATCTCAACGGCACCGTCATCCCGGCGGGCAAGCAGGTCGACGGCTTCGCCCAGCTCAAGGACGACGGCACCACGGCCTGCGCGTGCTGGATCTACTCGGGCTGCTACACCGAGAAGGGCAACATGATGGCCCGCCGGGACAACACCGATCCCGGCGACCGCGGCATCGCGCCCAACTGGGCCTTCGCGTGGCCGGCCAACCGGCGCGTGCTCTACAACCGCGCCTCGTGCGACCCTGACGGGCGCCCGTGGTCGGAGAAGAAGAAGCTCATCGAGTGGAACGGCAAGCAGTGGATCGGCTTCGACGTGCCGGACTACGGCGTGACCGTGGCGCCCGATAAGGGCGTCGGCCCGTTCATCCTCAACCAGGAGGGCGTCGCCCGCCTGTGGACCCGCGGTCTGATGCGCGACGGGCCGTTCCCGACGCACTACGAGCCCTTCGAGTCCCCGGTGCAGAACGTCGCCTTCCCGAAGATCAAGGGCGCCCCGGCGGCCCGCATCTTCAAGGACGACCTGGCCGATCTCGGCGACGCGCAGGAATTCCCCTACGCGGCGACGAGCTACCGCCTGACCGAGCACTTCCACGGGTGGACCAAGCACGCCCGGATCAACGCGATCCTCCAGCCGGAGGCCTTCGTGGAGATCTCGGAGGAGCTCGCCAAGGAGAAGGG
>CAXDNE010000275.1:0-9980 GCA_963990595.1 uncultured Methylobacterium sp. | reverse complement strand
CGGGCCCTGCGCCACCGGCGCGTGACCGGCTACGAGGCCTGGCTCGGCACCCATGTGCTGCGCCGCGCGGAGCGGGACGGGATCGCCGCCGAGATCGCGGCCTGGGCCGACCCGCCCCTGATCTCCGTGCTGATGCCGGTCCACAACCCCGACCCGAAGGTGCTGCGGGCCGCCCTCGCCTCGCTCCGGGCGCAGCTCTATCCCCATTGGGAACTCTGCGTCGTGGACGACGCCTCCACGCAGCCGGCGATCCCGAGGATCCTGAGCCGCGCGGCCGAGGTCGATCCGCGCATCCGCGTCCTCACCCGGCCCGAGAACGGCCACATCGCCCGGGCGACCAACGACGCGCTGG
The DNA here is from genome assembly GCA_963990595.1 of uncultured Methylobacterium sp. Classification (GTDB taxonomy): domain Bacteria; phylum Pseudomonadota; class Alphaproteobacteria; order Rhizobiales; family Beijerinckiaceae; genus Methylobacterium. The sequence goes on along the minus strand of CAXDNE010000275.1, from coordinate 9,628 downwards.
GGCTGGCCCGCGGCGTGGTCTGCGCCTTCATGGATCACGACGACGCGCTCACCGAGGACGCCCTCTACGAGGTCGCCCGGGCGCTCCGCCGCGATCCGAACCTGGTCCTGATCTACAGCGACGAGGACAAGATCGACGGGCGCGGCCGCCGGTTCGACCCGCATTTCAAATCCGGCTTCGACCCCGAACTGCTCTACGCGCAGAACTACATCAACCATCTCATGGTGGTGCGGACCGAGGCCCTGCGGGCGGTCGGCGGCCTGCGGCCGGGCTTCGAGGGCAGCCAGGACCACGACCTGCTGCTGCGGCTCACGAAGGGCCTCGACCCCGCCCGCATCCGCCATATCCCCCGCGTGCTCTATCACTGGCGCGCCGCGCAGGGCTCCGGCACCTTCTCGGACCGGGCGCTCGCCCGGGCGGAGGCCGCGCGCCTGCGCGCTCTGGAGGAGGTGGTGTCTGCCTGGGGCGGACGGGCCGAGCGCGGACCCGGAGGCTTCAACCGCCTGATCCGGCCCCTGCCGGAGCCGCCGCCGCGGGTCTCGGCGGTCATCCCGACCCGGGACCGGGCCGAGATCCTGTCGGTGACCCTCGACGGGCTGCTCGAGGCCACCGACTATCCCGACATCGAGGTGGTCATCGTCGACAACGACAGCCGGGAGCCGGAGACCGCGTCCCTGTTCGCCCGCTACCGCGGCGACCCGCGGGTGCGCATCGTGCCGGTGCCGGGAGCCTTCAACTTCTCCGACCTGTCAAATCGCGGCGCCGCGGCGGCCACCGGCGCGGTGCTCCTGTTCCTCAACAACGACATCGAGGTGCTGGAGCCCGGCTGGCTCACCGAGATGGTCCGCCACGCGGTCCGGCCGGAGATCGGCGCCGTCGGGGCGAAGCTCCTCTATCCCGACCGGACGATCCAGCATGGCGGCATCGTGCTGGGGATCGGCGGCGTCGCCGGGCACAGCCATCTGGGCGTCGCCGAGGAGGATCCGGGCTATTTCTGCCGCATGGTGATCGCCCACGAGGTCTCGGCGGTCACGGGCGCCTGCCTCGCCATGCGGGCGCAGGTCTTCGCCGAGGTCGGCGGATTCGACGCGGTCGACCTGAAGGTCGCCTTCAACGACGTCGACCTCTGCCTGAAGATCCGCCGGGCCGGCTACCGCATCATCTGGACGCCCTTCGCCAAGCTGATCCACCACGAGTCGAAGAGCCGCGGGGCGGAGGACACGCCGGAGAAGCAGAAGCGCTTCGAAGGCGAGGTGCTGACCATGCTGAACCGCTGGGGGCCCGAGCTGCGCGCCGACCCCTACTACAACATCAACCTGTCACGGAATTCGGCGCATTACCGGGTGTGAGCCGGGCGGGCTCTGCGCGGGCCGCCGGACTGGACTGCGACCACGCGGTGCTATGCATGCGTCAGTGGGTGAACTTGCGTCCAGAGCCGGTTGCGATACCTCTGGACATGCCGCATGAGGCGGTTCCGGCCAAGGCGCCCCAGGGGGCGCGCGGCGAGGGCGACAACCAGAGATGAGTGCGAACACACCTACGGTTACCGGCCTGGAGCGCGACGCCCAGCAGGCGATGGGAGACCACAAGGTCCACCCGAACGAGATCGCCATCGGCGTGGTGATCGGGCGCGCATCCGAATACTTCGACTTCTTCGTCTTCGGCATCGCCTGCGTGCTGGTCTTCCCGAAGGTGTTCTTCCCCTTCGTCGATCCGCTCAAGGGGACGCTCTACGCCTTCTCGATCTTCGCCCTCGCCTTCATCGCCCGCCCGATCGGCACGGTGCTCTTCATGGCGATCGACCGTCGCCACGGGCGCAGCGTCAAGCTCACCACCGCCCTGTTCCTGCTCGGGGGCTCCACCGCCGCGGTGAGCTTCCTGCCGCGCTACGACAGCATCGGCATCTCGGCCGTCTACATCCTGGCGGGGCTGCGGGTGCTGCAGGGCCTGGCGCTGGGCGGCGCCTGGGACGGGCTCGCCTCGCTGCTCGCCATGAACGCCCCGCGGGAGCGGCGCGGCTGGTACGCGATGATCCCGCAGCTCGGCGCGCCCCTGGGCTTCATGGTGGCGAGCGCCCTGTTCGCGTTCTTCATCGTCAACCTCGACGAGGCCGACTTCATCGACTGGGGCTGGCGCTTCCCCTTCTACTGCGCCTTCACCATCAACGTGGTCGCCCTGTTCGCCCGGCTGCGGCTCGTCGCCACCGACGAGTTCGCCCGGATGATGGATCTCGACCGGCTGCGCCCGGTGCCGGCGCTGGAGCTGTTCCGCCACCACGCGGGTGACGTCATCCGCGGCGCCTTCGTGCCGCTGGCCGCCTTCGCGCTGTTCCACCTCGTGACGATCTTCCCGATCGCGTGGCTGGCTCTCAACAGCACCTCGCGCTCGCCCGGCGAGTTCCTGATCGTGCAGTTCTCCGGCGCCATCGTCTGCGCCGGCGCGGTGGCCGCCTCCGGGCTGATCGCCGACCAGATCGGCCGCCGCAAAGCCCTGATCATGAGCAGCTCGCTGATCGGCTTCTTCGCCATCGGCAGCATCATCGCGCCGCTCCTGTTCGGCGAGAGCGCCATCGGCCAGACCATCTACGTCACGATCGGCTTCATGCTGCTCGGGCTCGCCTACGGTCAGACCGCCGGTGCCGTGACGGCCCGTCTCGGCAACCGCTACCGCTACACCGGTGCCGCGCTCACCTCCGACTTCGCGTGGCTTATCGGTGCGGGCTTCGCACCGCTCGTGGCGCTGTTCCTGTCTCAGCGCTACGGCCTGGCCATGATCGGGGTCTACCTCCTGTCCGGCGCGGTCTGCAGCCTGGTGGCCCTGTTCACCGACCGCTCGGAACTGCGTCAGATGTAGTGGCGGCGGCGCGCGGCGCCGGCCGCGCGACCCTCCAGTTGCTGACAGGAACGCCGCCTCGCGCGGCACGGCAGAAGCGCCGCGGCAGCGGCATGGGATAACGAGACGCGTGCTGTGACCTCTTCGACTCCTCGACCGGACAGGACCGACACCGCGCGAAGCCGGATCGGTCGCGGGCGGCGCCTCCTGCCGCTCCTCACCCTGCCGCTCCTGACCATGCTGGGCGGCTGCAACTTCGTCGTCCTGCATCCCGCAGGCTACGTGGCCGAGCAGCAGCGCAACCTCGTGCTCGCGGCCACCGGGCTGATGCTCCTGATCATCGTCCCGGTGATCACCTTCACGCTGATCTTCGCGTGGCGCTACCGCGCCACCAACGAGGACGCGGTCTACGATCCCGAATGGCACCACTCGACGCAGCTCGAGGTGCTGATCTGGACGGCGCCGCTGATGATCATCATCGCGCTGGGCGCCCTCACGTGGATCGGGTCCCACACGCTGGATCCGTTCCGGCCGCTGAGCAAGCTCGACGCGAAGCGCGATGTCCCGGCCGGCACCCAGCCGCTGGAGGTCGAGGCGGTGGCCATGGATTGGAAGTGGCTGTTCCTCTACCCGCAATACGGGATCGCCACGGTCAACGAACTCGCCGCCCCGGTGGACCGCCCGATCCGCCTCAAGATCACCGCCACCGACGTGATGAACACGTTCTACGTGCCCACCCTCGCCGGCATGGTCTACGCGATGCCGGGCATGCAGACCCAGCTCCACGCCGTGGTCAACCGGGAGGGCGCCTACGAGGGCCGCTCGGCGCATTACAGCGGCGCCGGCTTCTCCAACATGTTCTTCAAGTTCCATGGCCTGACCAACGACGGCTTCGACCAGTGGATCGCCAAGGCCAAGGCCGCGGGCGGGGAACTCACCCAGGAAGCCTACCTCAAGCTCGAGGAGCCGAGCGAGGCCGAGCCGGCGCGCTACTACAAGTCCTACATGAAGGGGCTCTACGACCGGATCATCGGCATGTGCCCCCGGCCCGACCAGATGTGCGTCGGCGAGATGGTGAAGATCGACGCGCAGGGGGGGGCGTCGGGCGCGGAAGCCGCCGAGAACTACAAGCGGCTGCAATACGACAACCGCCTCGCCGAGCGCGGCGTCGAGGGGCCCGGCGCCACGGCGCCGGCCTCGGAGACGGGGCCGCACGGCCAGACGCAGCCGGAGGGCATGCAGCCGCGGCCCGATATGGGCAACCCGGACGTCCGGGGGCAGAAATCGCCCGACAGCCAGGGCAAGGGCCCCGGTGAGGGCCAGAGCGAGGGCGGACAGATCGCGCCCAAGCAACTGAACCAATGAAGCCGCTCGTGATGAGAGCGGAACCCACACACAAGACCGGCGGTCGCCGTCGAACCCACTGAACGGGCCGATCCCATGTTGGCAAACCTGGACCTACAGCAGCTGCTCCTCGGGCGATTTACGATCGAGCAGATCCCCTACCACGAGCCGATCCTGCAGGCGACGTTCGCCGGGGTGGCGGTGGTCGGTCTCGCGGTGCTCGGCGTCATCACCTACTACCGCTTCTGGGGGCCGATGTGGCGTGACTGGATCACGTCTATCGACCACAAGAAGATCGGCATCATGTACTGCATCTTCGCGGGCATCATGCTGCTGCGCGGCTTCGCCGACGCGGTCCTGATGCGCTCGCAGCAGGCGGTCGCCTTCGGTTCGGAGCAGGGCTTCCTGCCGCCGCACCACTATGACCAGATCTTCACCGCCCACGGCGTGATCATGATCTTCTTCGTGGCGATGCCGTTCGTCACGGGTCTCATGAACTTCGCCGTGCCGCTGCAGATCGGCGCCCGCGACGTGGCCTTCCCGTTCCTGAACAATTTCAGCTTCTGGATGACGGTCGCCGGCGGCATGATCGTGATGGTCTCGCTGTTCGTCGGCGAGTTCTCCCGGGCCACCTGGCTCGCCTACCCGCCGCTCTCGGAGGCTTCCATGAGCCCCGGCGTCGGCGTCGACTACTACATCTGGGCGCTGCAGATCGCCGGTATCGGCACGCTGCTCTCGGGCATCAACCTGATCGCCACCATCGTGAAGATGCGGGCGCCCGGCATGACCATGATGAAGCTGCCGGTCTTCGTCTGGTCGTCGCTCTGCACCAACATCCTGATCGTGGCCGCCTTCCCGATCCTCACGGCCGTTCTCGCGATGCTGTCGCTCGACCGCTATGTCGGCACGCATTTCTTCACGAACGACCTCGGCGGCAACGCCATGCTGTACTTCAACCTGATCTGGATCTGGGGTCACCCGGAGGTCTACATCCTGGTTCTGCCGGCCTTCGGCGTGTTCTCAGAGATCACCTCGACCTTCTGCGGCAAGCGCCTGTTCGGCTACACCTCGATGGTCTACGCGCTGGTGGTGATCACCATCCTGTCTTACCTCGTGTGGTTGCACCACTTCTTCACGATGGGCTCGGGTGCGGACGTGAACTCGTTCTTCGGGATCACGACGATGATCATCTCGATCCCGACGGGCGCGAAGATCTTCAACTGGATGTTCACGATGTACCGCGGCCGGATCCGGTTCGAGGTGCCGATGCTGTGGGTGGTGGCGTTCATCGTCACCTTCGTGATCGGCGGCATGACCGGCGTCCTGCTGGCGGTGCCCCCGGCCGACTTCGTGCTGCACAACTCGCTGTTCCTGATCGCGCACTTCCACAACGTGATCATCGGCGGCGTGCTGTTCGGCATGTTCGCCGGCGTGACCTTCTGGTTCCCCAAGGCCTTCGGCTTCAAGCTCGACGAGTTCTGGGGCAAGGTGGCGCTCGGGTTCTGGGTGACCGGGTTCTACGTCGCCTTCATGCCGCTCTACGTGCTCGGCCTGATGGGCGTGACCCGGCGCATGCAGCATTTCGACGACCCGTCGCTGCAGATCTGGTTCGTGATCGCCGCCATCGGCGCGGCGCTCATCGCCTGCGGCATCGCCTCGCAGATCGTCATGTTCGTGGTCTCGATCCGCAACCGCGACAGGCTGCGCGACCTCACCGGCGACCCGTGGGGCGGCCGGACCCTCGAGTGGTCCACCTCCTCGCCGCCGCCGGCCTACAACTTCGCCTTCACGCCGGTGGTCCACGATTCCGACGCGTGGTGGGACATGAAGAGCCGCGGCTTCGACCGTCCGCTGAAGGGCTACAAGCCGATCCACATGCCCAAGAACACCGCCACCGGCGCGATCCTGGCAGGCCTGAACTTCGCCTTCGGCCTCGCCATGATCTGGTACGTCTGGTGGCTGGCGGCCCTCAGCTTCGTGGCGATCTTCGTCGTCGCGATCGCTCACACCTTTAATTACAATCGCGACTACTACATTCCCGCCGACGTCGTCAGTCGGACGGAAGGTCAGCGGACGCGCGAACTGGAGATGGCGTGATCCGATGATGCACGCAGACACCGCACCCCCCGGCGCCGCGGCGCCGGTCTTCTACCAGATCGACGAGGAGGGCCACCACTCCGAGGGCTCGACCATGCTCGGGTTCTGGCTCTACCTGATGAGCGACTGCCTCATCTTCGCGACCCTGTTCGCGACCTACGGGGTGCTCGGGCGCAGCTACGCGGCCGGGCCCACCCCGAAGGAGCTGTTCGACCTGCCGGGCATCGCGGTGAACACCGCCATGCTGCTGTTCTCGTCCATCACCTACGGCTTCGCCATGCTGGAGATGGACCGGGACCGCATCAGGCAGACCCAGATCTGGCTCGCGGTGACCGGCCTGTTCGGCGCGGCCTTCGTGTTCCTGGAGATCCGGGAATTCGTTCACCTGTTCCATGAGGGCGCGCCGCCCTGGCGCAGCGCCTTCCTGTCCTCGTTCTACACCCTGGTCTCGACCCACGGCCTCCACGTCTCCATGGGCATCCTGTGGCTGATCGTGCTGATGGTTCAGGTGCGCAAGCACGGGCTCATCGTCGAGAACAAGCGCCGGCTGATGTGCCTGTCGATGTTCTGGCACTTCCTCGACCTGATCTGGATCGGCGTCTTCACGGTCGTCTACCTGATGGGAGTGCTCGAATGAGCGCCGACGTTCACGACATCGCCGGGCACGGCCACGGCTCTCACGCCCACAGCGAGGGCGCGCACGGCACCTTCCAGAGCTACATGACGGGCTTCGTCCTGTCGGTGATCCTGACGGTGATCCCGTTCTGGCTGGTGATGGGCAACGTGCTCGACAACAGCCTCGTCACCAGCCTGGTCATCCTGGCGCTCGGGGGCGTCCAGATGGTCGTGCACGTCATCTACTTCCTGCACATGAGCACGAAGTCGGAGAGCGGCTGGACCTTCATGGCGCTGATCTTCACCATCACGCTCGTGGTGATCATGCTCGCCGGCTCGGTGTGGGTGATGTACCACCTCAACCACAACATGATGCCGATGGATGCCCACGACGTCATGAACAACGCCCGCTGAGCGCGCGTCCAAAGATGAGGCCCACGGGGTCGGCGGGGGACTCGGGTCCCTCCCCGGCCCCGATTTCGTTGCTGCGGCGCGTCGTGTTCGGCGTCGGCGCGGCCGTCGTCTTCGTCGTGCTCCTCGGGCTGGGCACGTGGCAGGTGGAGCGCCGGGCCTGGAAGCTCGACCTGATCGCCCGGGTCGATGCCCGGGTCCACGCGCCGGCCGTCCCGGCCCCCGGCCCCGCCGACTGGCCGCGCGTCGGCCCCGACGACGCCTATCGGCACGTGCGGCTCTCCGGCACCTTCCTGCACGATCGCGAGACCCTGGTGCAGGCCGTCACCGGGTTGGGCGGCGGCTTCTGGGTGCTGACGCCGCTCCGCCGGGCCGACGGCAGCCTCGTGCTGGTCAATCGCGGCTTCGTGCCCGGCGACCGGCGGGATCCGGCGACCCGGGAGGCCGGCCAGGTTGCGGGCGAGGCCACGGTCACCGGTCTGCTGCGGCTGACCGAGCCCAAGGGCGCCTTCCTGCGCTCCAACGCCCCGAAGGACGACCGCTGGTATTCCCGCGATGTGGCGGCCATCGCGGCGGCCCGGGACCTGACCGGTGTCGCCCCCTACTTCGTGGATGCGGATGCGACGCCCAATCCCGGCGGCCTGCCGGTGGGCGGCCTCACGGTGATCGCCTTCCCCAACAACCACTTGGTCTACGCGATCACGTGGTACGGGATGGCGCTGATGCTGGCCGGCGCCGTGGTCTACCTGCTGCGGCGCGGCCCGCGAGACCGGGCCGCCGAGGCGCGCTGAGGCCGCTCGGAGGCCTGACCGATGGGGGAGTAGCCCGCTCCGAGCGGGTCCCTATAATGGCGTGACAAACGCCACAACGAGTCAGCGCCATGACCTCCCGCATCCCGAACTTCGCCGAAATCCCGCTCGCCGGCGAATCCCTCGCGATCGCGGCGCCGGCGCTCGGCGAGCCCTGGATGACGCCGGAGGGCATCCCGGTGAAGGGTCGCTACGGGCCGGAGGACCGGGAGGGCATCGAGTTCCTGAATACCTATCCGGGGATCGCGCCGTTCCTGCGCGGCCCCTACCCGACCATGTACGTCACGCAAGCGTGGACGATCCGGCAATATGCCGGCTTCTCCACGGCGGAGGATTCGAACGCCTTCTACCGCCGCAACCTCGCGGCCGGGCAGAAGGGCCTGTCGGTGGCCTTCGACCTCGCCACCCACCGCGGCTACGATTCCGACCACCCGCGCGTCTCGGGCGATGTCGGCATGGCGGGCGTGGCGATCGACTCGATCTACGACATGCGCACGCTCTTCTCCGGCATCCCGCTGGACGAGATGACCGTGTCGATGACGATGAACGGTGCGGTGCTGCCGATCCTCGCCCTCTACATCGTCGCCGCCGAGGAGCAGGGCGTGCCGCCGCAGAAGCTCGCCGGCACGATCCAGAACGACATCCTCAAGGAGTTCATGGTCCGCAACACCTACATCTATCCCCCCAGGGGATCGATGCGGATCATCTCCGATATTTTCGCCTATACTTCCAAGAATATGCCGAAGTTCAACTCGATCTCGATCTCCGGCTATCACATGCAGGAGGCCGGGGCGACGAACGACCTCGAGCTCGCCTACACGCTGGCCGACGGCGTCGAGTACATCAAGGCGGGTCTCGCGGCCGGGCTGACCATCGACCAGTTCGCCCCGCGCCTGTCGTTCTTCTGGGCGATCTCGACCAACTTCTTCATGGAGATCGCCAAGATGCGGGCCGCGCGCCTGATCTGGGCGAAGCTCGTGAAGGGGTTCGACCCGAAGTCGGAGAAGTCGCTGGCCCTGCGCACCCACTCGCAGACGTCGGGCTGGTCGCTCACCGCCCAGGACGTGTTCAACAACGTCACCCGCACCAACATCGAGGCGATGGCGGCGACGCAGGGGGGCACGCAGTCGCTCCACACCAACGCGCTGGACGAGGCGCTGGCGCTGCCCACCGACTTCTCGGCCCGGATCGCCCGCAACACCCAGCTGTTCCTGCAGCAGGAGAGCGGCACCACCCGGATCGTCGATCCCTGGGGCGGCTCCTACTACGTGGAGAAGCTCACCGCCGACATGGTGGCCCGCGCCTGGGAGCACATCCGCGAGGTCGACGGGCTCGGCGGCATGGCCAAGGCGATCGAGGCCGGCATCCCGAAGCTGCGGATCGAGGAGGCCGCGGCCCGCGCCCAGGCCCGGATCGATTCCGGCCGCCAGACGATCGTGGGCGTGAACAAGTTCAAGGCCGACGACGACATGGCCCTGTCTCTTATACACATCTCCGAGCCCACGAGACAAGAGGCAATC
>CAXDNE010000274.1:0-9992 GCA_963990595.1 uncultured Methylobacterium sp. | reverse complement strand
CGGACCTGCCGGTGACGGTGCGGCCGCACCTGGAGCCGGAACGCGGCGTGCGCGACACCACCCTCCAGCGGCCGGGCCGCGTGCGGCGGGTGGCGGTTCTGGGCGGCATCAGCATGCCCGAAGGCGGTCTCGTGCTGCAGGCGCTGGCGACGGATGCGCGCAAGCGGAACCTGCCGCTGCGCTTCGCGATCGCGGGCTTCTCCGACCCGGCGCTCACGGGCGGCCTGGAGCGGGCCGGGGTCACCGAGACGGGGTGCTACGCCACCGACGATCCCACCCTCGACCGGCCGGCACGCGCCGCCCTCCAGATCGCCGAGACCGGTCGCCACTGGGAGGACGACGAGATCCTCGACCTCGTGGGCCGGATCTCGGCCGATCTGGTCCTGCTCCCGGCGATCTGGCCCGAGACCTACGCGTACGCGCTGACCCTGGCGTTGCGCACCGGCCTGCCGGTGGCGGCCTTCGACCTCGGCGCCCCGGGCGAGCGGCTGCGCACTTACTCCAACGGCCACCTGCTGCCCTACGCGCTGGCCAGCGACCCCGCCGCCTGCAACGACCGGCTGCTGGCCATCGACATCGCCGCCAGCGGGCGGCCCCACGGGCCGATCCAGGCCGCCGAATACGGCGACCTGATGCGCGACTATTATGGTGAGGCGCTCTCGAGGCGCGTCAACGAACCGTCCGACCCGCGGTGAGAAGCGGGCCGCGGGGCCGCCTCGCGCGTCGGCACCGTCATCGACCGCTCCTGCTGCTCGGCCGCCCTGAGGGCAGAAGCCGCGCGCCCGACCGGTCAGCGAAGCGCTGCGCCAGATGGCCGCTTGGCTTCGATCCCGCGCCTTCCCTCGACCCTCCCGGCGTCGCGCACAAGCGCGGCGCGTGCGGCGCGGAGAGGGTGGCGCCCCTCGCGACGGCGCGCATCAAGGACGGGTCACAGATTGGCGCCACCGAGCACTTTTGAAATCTTCGGCAACACGAACCGCTTGTTGGACTCTTCCATCAGGCTGCCGGACGCTTTTCTCCGAATGAAATGAATCGTCTGCGGGGGCACGATGTGTATGAAGCCGGCGCGGATCGTCTCGATATGCCACAACCAGTCTTCGTATCCGAACCCGTTCACGATATCGTTCTCGACATAGGGGTGATCCCGATACGTCTTCGTGCGCGCGAAACTGAGGGACGTCCACCGATTCGAAGCGACGATGTCGACCAGCTCGATCTTGTCGCGCCGCATATCGGGATGCACTCAATAATAAGGCGACAGATGCCGGCCGAAATACAGATTCATCTTAGGATGGATGATGATATCCTCGTTCTGAAGCTTCTCAGCCTCACGGACCGATTCATAAATCCACCGATGGCCCCACAGATCATCCCCATCGATGAAGGTCGTGTACCGCCCCGCGGCCCTGCTGGCACCGAAGTTCCGGGCCTTCGATAGATCGCCAAACGTCGTCTCGTGAATCTCCGCCCCCTCCGAGAAGACCTCGCAGGTCGTCTTCGTGAGCTCATCAGCCCGGTCGAGCACACAGAGAAGTTCGGACTTGATGTCGTGCTTCAACGCGAAGCGCATCGCCTGCTTGACACTCTCGATCGTCGCTTCAGCGATCCGTCCCTCTTTATGCAGATTGATTACTACGCTGACATCGATGCCGGACATCTCAAATCTCTTGCTCTGAAAGGACCTTCACAACCTCGCGGCTGAAAATATCCCACGTATGCGTGGCGTGTAATTTGGCGGTCATCGCCCCGACCTTGCCTCTCAGGGCCTGCTGATCGGACAGCGCGCTGGAGACCACGGTCGCGAAATCTCCCTCGGCCGCGCTCTGGGGGAGAAGCCAGCCCGTGTCGGAATCGACGAGGTCGGAGACGCCCCCGACATCTCTCGCGACGATCGGTATCCCATGTGAGGCCGCTTCGAGGAGGACATTGGGCAGCCCGTCCCAATCCGCCGTGTGCAAGAACAGGTCGATCCGTCGGTCGAGAAGCGATTCGAAGCGGTCATACAACCCTAGAAACGTGACATTCGCCGAGATTTCCGGGGAAGGGTCGGGCAGGTCGTTGAAGGATCCGCCGGCGAACAGAAAGTCGATGTGCGGCAGCAAGGCCGCGATCTTCAAGCCACAATCGACGTTCTTCTGCTTGTGGAACCGACCTGCCCAGAGCACGGTCGGCCTGGTCCTCCGGGAGTCGATCTGGCTGAAGCCCTGCATGTCATAGACATGATTGGCCTTGATCTCCACGGGCTGTCTCAGGACCCTGAACTTACGGATCTCGCTGTCCGCGAGGCGAAGCTCTTTACCGAAAACCTTCACGATCGGATCGTTGTCGGTGATCACCGTTTCCATGAAGCGTATGCAGTGCTGAAGGTGTGTCCACGCATACCCGCCGCGCCGTCCATAGATGTCGAAATCGTAGCAAAACGCGAACCCGTGAATCTTCATCAATTGCGAGAGGGCGAGCCCGTAGCGCTCGAACAGATCCCATCCGATCTTTGAATTGAGGCTGTAGACGTTGTCGAACCGGCCGGTCTGCAGATAGATTCCGAGACATTGCAGGATATCGAAACGGTCGACATGTTTTGTAAATGGGTAGATGTTCGCGATCTTGATATTATCCCGTTTTGGGAACCAATTAATCGCGACTTCCTCGCTGCTGTCGGTGATGATGATGAGCACCTCCGCACGCGGGTCGCGCGACAGGACGCTGACGATGTTCACGAGAACCTTCTCCGCGCCCCCGAACACCAGATGCGGAACGAAGAAGAGATGATTGATGCGGGAGCCGCCCGATATCTTTTGCAGGACCTTCAGCAGAGACGACACCTCCCGGGCGGCGGAGATTGACCGAACCTTGGGCAGATCGGTCACGTCGGTATGCGGAGGGATGATATCGACGTCGAGGCTGCTGATCTCGTCGATTTGAGACAGCAGGCCACTCACATCGTCTTCGAGGGATTCGTACCGCCGGCCTTCGGATCGCCCGAAGCAGACGAAGTGATAGAAAGGGTGATAGCTGCACGCATCCGGATGGAACCGCGCGTAGCTGCGAACATCGAAGTTCCGGGAAGGATTGGCGCTATAGGTGCGGTCTTCGAGAAAATCGACCAGGGCGTTCGATTTGAGAAGCCCGTTCTCCTTGAGCTGTTCCGCCAGGTATTCCTCGTCAATATCTGGGTGCGGATCGACCGTGCCGGGAGGCAGTCGCAGATACGCGATGAGCGGGTTTTCTGACCCGAGATTGATTTGCGTCGCGATGAACTTCGAGTTCAGGAGCGGGTGCGGATCTCGGAATTCCAGGGCGCCATATTGCAGATAATGGAACAGCGCCGACATCCCGCTCGGCTCAACATCTCTGTAGCGGTCGTGGTAGTAGAACGTGTCGAAAAGCGGGTGCGTCGCGATGCGCCGCTTGTCGCCGATCGAGAGGTAGTGCGCGATCGGGTCGCTGTTCTTGACGGGTACGCCGGCTTGTTGCGCAGATCTACGGTAGAACTCTGGATCGAATAAGGGGGACTTTGAGATGATCACCCTCTGGTATTTGCTGTAATCTTTCGTCCAGGGAAGAACGCGGTCTCGAACAGTTCTGATTTTCTTGGCAATCTGGGCTAACAATCTCATTCCCCTTCTGGCGCCAGCCAATCCACAAAATTTAAGTTCTCGCCTTCGGTAGTCTAAGGCACGCTGCAGGCATCATAATTGTGGCGACTGCCTTTGAATGAAGACTGGGCACAGCTTGTGGCCGGGACGTGACATAACCCTGCAGCATGAATGCTTCGAGTCTGGGTTTGTGGCGGCTTGTAGGCCCTATGCTGGATGCCGATCAAGGGTTGCGAGTCGGATGGGTACCCCGTGATAGCCACTCCCCGCCCTGCTGTCCCACGGGGCTTCGGCCCGCACAGGGTCTCACAGGTCCGGGAGATTCGCACGCGGACAGCCGGGTGGCGGTGACGGACGAGCAGGCCGGATTTCGCGGGCTTGCCGGCGCGTCCGGGAGGCCTGAGATCCTGTCGACGCGCGAGAGGATTACGTTTCGGGCGCCAGAGCGGCGCGGGGATGCATTTCCAACAGACCCCGCGTTCGCGCCGTGGATGTTGTGACGTCGCGCGATTCGCGGCATCAGTGGCCGCAGCGCATCACAGCGCCGGAGCCGATGCAAACGCCGTGAGCAGTCTGAAATTCGGTACGAGCGGGTTGCGGGGTCTCGTGAAGGACCTCGTGGGCAGCCCGTGCTACACATACGCCAGCGCCTTCTTCCGATCTGTTTCGGCGGGCGGGCACACGCGCGCGGTCGTCATCGGGCGCGACCTGCGTGACAGCAGCCCGGGACTCGCCGAGACCGTGGCGAGCGCTGCGGCGGCGGCCGGCTTCACGGCGATCGATTGCGGCGCGCTCCCGACCCCTGCCCTCGCGCTCGAGGCGATGCGGCGCGATGCCTACGCGGTCATGGTCACGGGCAGTCACATTCCCGAGGATCGCAACGGTCTGAAATTCTATCGGCCCGATGGGGAGATCACCAAGGCCGACGAGGTCGCCATCCTGGCGGCCCTTGAGGAGATCGCGGACCGCGAGGCGGTGACCGACCGTGTCCCGGCCCGCGGGGAGCCCGACGCGGTCACGCGCTATCGTCGGCGCTACAGCGACGCCTTCGCGCCCGACATCTTGGACGGGTTGCGCATCGCCGTGTATCAGCAGAGCTCGGTCGCGCGCGACCTGCTGACGGATCTGCTCGGCGCGTTCGGCGCGCGCGTGACGACGATCGGCCGGTCCGATGTCTTCGTCCCCATCGATACCGAGGCGCATCGCCCCGAGGACATCGCCTACATCCGCGACGTCATGGCGTCCGGGAATTTCGACGCGCTGGTGACGACCGACGGCGACGCCGACCGACCGCTGATCGCCGACGGGACGGGGCGCATTGTGCGGGGCGATGTGCTCGGGCTCATCACCGCCCGCTACCTGGGCGCCGATACGGCCGTGGTGCCGGTCACGGCCGGTTCGGCTCTCGAGCGATCCGGCGGCTTCAAGAGCGTTGTGCGCACCAAGGTCGGCTCACCCTTCGTCATCGCCGGCATGGAGCAGGCGAGGGCGGCGGGGGCGCAGGTCGTCGCCGGCTTCGAAGCGAACGGCGGCTTCCTTCTCGGATCGGACGTCACCATCGACGGCAAGCGCCTGACCGCCCTGCCGACGCGGGACGCGATGCTGCCCATCCTGGCGACCTTGGCGGCGGTGCGCGCGGCCGGCACGCCGCTGGCCGAACTCGTCGTCTCGCTCGACGCCGGGGAGATGGCGAGCGATCGGCTGCCCAACACGCCGTCGGAGCGGAGCGGCGCCTTCCTGGAACGGCTCCGCGCGGAGGCCTTCCGCGGCGAGTTCCTGCGACCGATCGGTGTGCCGCACGCGGTCGACCAGCAGGACGGGATCCGGATCGAGCTGGATGGCGGACGGACGATCCATTTCCGAGCCTCAGGCAACGCGCCTGAACTGCGATGCTACGCCGAGGCCAAGTCGGCGCGGGAGGCACAGGATCTCGTCAGCTGGGGGCTGAAGGCCGCGGCCGACGCCATGGCGGGATAGAGCGTTCCGGGATGGCCGCCGCGCGCGGCGGCCTGACCGGCGATGCGGGCAGCCGCTCCGGGCGTCTCGGGCGGGGGCGGTGAACGCGGTGCGTTCTGCGAACGCGATCGCCGGATGCCCCGGCCCCATCCCGCGCCGCCCGTCGGCCGCCGTGTGACGATGGGTCCCGCTCACGGGACCGGCACGAGGCCCTCCGCCCCAGCCGGCAGCGGCAGATCGGGTCGGCGCCCTCTGCCTGGCTGCCCGCCGATTCGGCGCATCCGCGGCAACGATCGGCCTCGCGCCGGACAGGCCCGGACGGTGAGAACAGCGGCGCCGCGCGCCGCGGCGACGCGGAACCAGCGTCAGAAGGCTAGCCTACGCCGGTCCGAGACGGCCCGCGATGCCGGCCGGACGCGGCCGGTCGGCGGCACGGCCCGGACCGCCTTCGACGCGGTCAAGCCGCTGCGCCGGACACCCGCGCGGAGAGGGATCGAAGCCGATTCCAGGCCGCGTCACCGGCTGCGAAAAACAGGTCGGACGAGGAGGGCAGGGCGGTCCGCGCGGCGCCGGAGATCATCCGACAGCGCGCGACCCCGCCCGTCCGGCGGATGGGGTGCGACGACGCTCCAACGGAAACACGTGAGCGGGACCACCCGGGGCGAACCCGACGCTCTCGCCACCATGAGTGTACGGGGAGTTGAACGAGCACTTTCCCCGATGCATGATCAGGCAGATCCTCACAGCATCGCCGGGAGTTGACGCCGACATGATGCTTTTCTCGGCAAACCGGCTGCGTCAACGCCGACGGCATAAAGGGGCCCCTAGTGAGTTCATGCGCACCGATCGACATATCTCTTGTTTTTAACGTTCATGACGAGACGAAATACCTCCGCCGAACACTCTCGGCCCTGGACGAATCGATCAAGTACGGAGAACATCACGGCCTGTCTTTCGAACTGATCGTCGTCCTCGATCAACCCGACGCTTTGACGCGCCAGTGGATCGACGACTACGATTTCGCGAAGATTTGCAGCACATCCATTGTGGAATGCCGATATGGATCTTTAGGCCCGGCCCGAAACCACGGGATCTCGATCGCCCGCGGAGACTATATCGCGACCGTCGATGCGGACGACCTGGTGTCGTTCAACATGTTTGCCGGCCTGCACCTCGCTGCGCAATCAGCCGGCCGAAACGCCATCGCCATGCAGAACTACATTCTGGCCTTCGGGGCCAAGAATTTCCTTGTAGAATATTTTGGCACCGACACGGTCAACAAACTCGGCTTCTTCTCATACCATCCGGGCGTCTCCAGGATACTCGCTCACCGATCGCTGTTTGAGCAAATCGAATACGCCGACACGAAACTCGGCTCCGGCTATGCATATGAGGACTGGAACTTCAGCTGCGAGGCCCTGTCGCGAGGCTACGAATACGTCACGGCTGAGAACACCATCCTGTTCTACCGCCAGAGGCGAAACAGTCTGCTCCAAGCGGCCGACCAACACTCGGTCCGGCAAACACCTCCGACCGCGCTGTTCCAGCCCAGGAATTTTCTGGGTGTGTGTGGCCGCGATTACAAGCGGTTCCGGAACGGGGAGATCGCGACCAAGGATGCCGACGCGGTGCGGCGACAGTTCGACGACAATCGCGCCCTGTGGGAGATCGTCCGCGCGGCGGCTTCCATCGACCCCGCCATCACGATGCGCAGCGCCACGAGTCTCCCGATCTACACGAACCTCAGTGAAGCGCTGAACGCCGGATCGGCCTATTTCCGCGCCTGCAGCCTTCTCGGTGAGAGGCAATTCACCGACGTCGTGCTTCTACCGTTCCTATCGAAGGGCGGCGGAGACAAGTATATCCTCGACGTGATCGGAGCCCTTTCGGAGCTGGACCCGGATCGAAGCTTCCTCGTGCTCTCCGGAGAACCGTTCGACCAACATGCCTGGATGGACCGGCTGCCGGATTCCGCTCGGTTCATCGATATCTACAGGCACTGCCGCGGCTGCACAGAAGCCGAACGTCTTCTCGTAACCCTCAGGCTGATCGAGAATTTCGCTCCGAGCGCCGTGCTTCACCTGAAGAGTTCCGTTTACGCCGTACGGTTCATCGAAACATATCACGCCGTCCTGAATGCGCTCAAGATCGTGTTTTATCGATTTTCCGATCATCATTACACTTATAACGACATCGATTTCTGCGCCGGATACGTGTTCGATTTCATTTCAGAACACGGCGAGAGGTTCTGGAAAATCATAACCGACAACGCCACCATCCTGCGGCACGACACCGCGCGCTTCGACAGCTTCGCGGATCGTTGGGTCGTGCTCAAGGCACGCTGCGTCGGCGCATCGGCGCGGTCACGCGCTGACGATCCCGGACCGGCCACGAAGCGGATCCTGTGGGCTTCGCGGTTGGATCCTGAGAAGCGGCCCGATCTGCTCATAAAAATCGCGGCGGCCGTTCAGGGTCGGAACCCCGAATTGTCGATTGACGTATTTGGAACGGCAGCGACGGACCACTTCGACGTCTCACGGTTCGAAGGACTGCCGAACGTGATATATAGAGGCGGGTTCTCGAGCTTCAGTGAGATCGATTCCGATCAGTATGACGCCTTTCTCTATACCACCGCCTTCGACGGCCTGCCGAATGTGGTCCTTGAGGCGATGGCGTCGGGCCTTCCCGTCATCGCTCCCGACATCGGGGGAATCGCCGAAGTCGTCAAGACCGGTGAAACCGGCTGGCTGCTCGACCCTTCGCCAAATGACGAGACATTCATCGCGCGCTATTGCGACGCTCTCGGGGACATATACGCGAAGAGCACCGATCTGAGCCTGCTGCGCCGCGGCGCCATCGACTTGGTGTCCCAGCGCCACTCGGCTGAGCAGTTCCTGGATGCGGTCGGTGCCATCTTCGCGTGTCGTCCGGAGCAGCGCGCGCGCGCCGACGCGATCTGACCGGAGCTGAATATCTACGAGTCCACGCCGTTCTTGAGCGTGGGGTTTGGAGGGCATCGTGTATTCAGAACAAACCTGGAGCAATGACAGGACGAGTCTTGCCAAAGTTGCCCAGGAGCTCCGCAATCACCGGGCTCTGCGCGAGGCCCTCCAGCAGAGCGCGGATCCGGGCGCCGTCCTGATGACCAACCCGGGAGACTTGGGCGACGGCCTCGTCGCCTATGGGTTGTTCTCCCTGCTGGACGATATGGGGCTGAGCCCAAGACCTGCGCGTGACCTGCCGTCGGATCTGACCGGCAAGCACACGCTGGTTTTCGGCGGAGGAACTCTGATCGAGGGCTCGAAGTCTGACCCGGCGGGTGCGATCCGCCCCTTCCTGGAGTCCGGCGGGAGAGTCATCCTTCTCCCATGCTCGATCGACGGGTATGAAGACCTGTTCAGAGCCTATCCCAGGCAGTTGGAGATCTTCGTTCGGGAGGTGGTCTCCTACGAGCGCCTGGCGCGCCTGGGCTTGCCGAAGGACCGGCTGCATCTGTGTCACGATCTGGGCTTTGCGGGCGACATCGCTCGTCTCCTGCCCTCGCAGGGCGGCGGGCCGGGGGGCGTGATCCAGTGTTTCCGTACCGGCGCGTCGTCTCGTTCCGGCCTGCCGCCCGACAATGTCGATATCGCGCGCGCCGGAGGCAGTCACCGCCACTGGCTGTCGCGGCTGAGCTGCGAGATGGCTTTGCGACCGGCCGTGCAGCTCTTCTCCCAGTTCGATACCGTCGAGACGGATCGCCTGCACATGGCGGTGCTTGGCACGATGTTGAAAAAACACGTTCGTCTATATACTGAACCGTATCGTGAGAATCTTGGTGTTTACGAATATTCCATGCGTGAATTTGACAACCTGGAACGCGTCGGCCGTCGCGACGCGCCGGTGCCGGGTGCGGCTCGCGCGCTACCGGCGGGCGCTTCGGACGGGAATGAAGGTCTGAACGGTGGGAACAGGCCTTCGCCCGATCACCAGCCTTCCCGGCCGGAAGAGGATCCGGAGCCTGAGCACCTGAGGGACAAGGAGTACGCTTCGGAGATCGCGCGGCTCACCGAGGCGCTCCGTGCCCTGGAGCAGGACAATCGCCGCCTCGCCGACGAGCTCGCTTCCGTTCGCGCCCGGAGCAGGACGGCAACGCAGAGGGACCGTCAAGCGATACTTTTCTATACAACCGAACTCTATCACGTCACGGATCTCCTGCGCGCTCGGCAAGCTGAGGTCGAATCGCTCAAGGCCGAGAAAGAGACTTGGTACGAGCCCGAACTGGCCCGGCTCCAATCGACGGTGGCCGAACTGGACGCCGTCAGCACACACCTCCAGACGACGAAGACGGCGTGGTGGGAGCCTGAACTGATCCGGCGTCAGGACGAGATTGCCCGGCTCAGCGACTGTCTCTGATACACATCTCCGAGCCCACGAGACAAGAGGCAGGCTCGTATGCCG
>CAXDNE010000273.1:0-9998 GCA_963990595.1 uncultured Methylobacterium sp. | reverse complement strand
TGCGCGAGGCACCCCGAATACCCCATCTAGCCCCCGAGCGACGCCGGCAGGCGGTTGCTGGGATCCGGGAGAAGTACGGCCTCTCGGAACGTCACGCCTGCCGGATCGTCGGTCAGCACCGCGGCACGCAACGCTACGTGCCCACACTGCCGGCCGACGAGGATGCACTGACCCAGGCCATCATCGCCCTGGCGTCCGAGGATGGGCGCTACGGCTACCGCCGCGTCACCGCGCTGCTTCAGGCAGCCGGGTGGCAAGTGGGCAAGGACCGGGTCCAGCGCATCTGGCGTCGCGAGGGGCTGAAGGTTCCCGGCCGACATAGACCCCGCAGCCGGCTCTGGCTGAACGACGGCTCGGGCAAACGGCTGCGTCCGCTCCACCGCAATCACGTCTGGAGCTTCGACTTCGTGCAGGCTCAGACGCACGATGGGCGGAGCCTGCGCATCCTGACGCTGATTGATGAGCACAGCCGGACCTGCCTCGCACTGAAGGTGGCGCGGCGCATCAACAGCGTCGGCGTGATCGAGGCTCTGGCTGAGGCGATGTGCCTGCACGGCATCCCGGAGCACATCCGCTTCGACAACGGCCCTGAGATGATCTCGAAGGCACTGCGCAAATGGGTCGCCAAAGCTGGCTCGCAGATCCAGTATATCGCACCGGGCTCACCGTGGGAGAACGGGTACTGTGAAAGCTTCAACGCCAAGCTGCGCGACGAGTGCTTGCGCTAGGAGATCTTCTACTCGCTCAAGGAAGCCCAGGCCGTGATCGCCCTCTGGCAGAACACCTACAACCGCGTCCGGCCGCACTCGTCCCTGGGCTATCGGCCACCAGCGCCTGTCAGCTACCCAGATCTGGCCTTCCGGCTACCCATGGCAGCGGCCGTGCAGTAGCCTCTCACTCCGCTCGGTCCAAAATGCCGGTCAGGTCACACTTCCGAACGCGTTTGCAACCCGGTCCCGACAGGACCAGAACCAGAACCAGAACGGACTCTGGTTATGAACGGGGGCAAACAGGGGGCAAGATCAGGGAGTGCCAGTCCGTCCAATCTCGGCTTGGGCCGACCGGCATTACCGACTGACAAAACCGACTGGCATCCCAATCCGGGACCCGACCGTAGGCCGCTGTTGAGGCCCAACTAACCGCCCTCTCCCCCCTGCGCCTCGGGCCGCGTTGCGTACTGGCCCCTGCCGTGAGGAACGGCAACAAACCCCGCCACCTCGTGATCAGATCGGGCGGCGCGGCCAAGCCTGAAGCTGCTCACATCCTTGTCATCACTGGAACTGTTGCTGCTCTCAGCCTCGTTCCTGCGGGGGGCTGCTCCGTTCGGCCTGTCGGTCGAGCCCTCCATGGCAAGGCTTGTTGATTGATGCTGGACCGATCTATTGTTAGTCTCGCCGTGTGGCTTTCGAAGCCGATTGGTTTCCTGGCGACCTGCTTTACGGTCACAGCGGGCCTCGCGGCCGGCGCCCTTCTCAGCTTCAACGACCATTGGGCGCTCGTCTTCAACCTGTTCCTGTCCATCGCTGCCATGCTCCTGGCAGGCGTCATTCTGGTGGCTGGTGCACGGGACACGGCGGCTATCCAGATCAAGCTCGATGAACTCATCCGCGCCGTGGCAGACACGGACGAGCGCTTAATCGGGATCGAAGACCGCAGTGCTGAGGAGTTGGAGCTTCTTAGGCAGGACAAGGCAACGGTACCCGACACTCCAAGCAACTAGATAGCTGCTATGGGTGGGTTCCCAGCCTCGGATCCAGCTATCACCATAGAGACTCAGCTGCCGTCGTGTGACACAGAACGCAAAAAAGCCCGGCCGTGAGGCCGGGCTAGTGGTGTCCCTTTGCACGAGGACATCAAGACCGGGAAGCTTTGGAACAAACCGATCTCGATTGGGAATTAGAAGTCGCGCTGGATGCGAATGCGGATCTGCTCGACGCCATCCGACGTAGTGGTGCGCACGAAGCCGCCAGCGTTGATTGAACTGATCCGGGTGTAGGCAGTAGGATCCTTGTCTGTATCGATTACACGGCCGTTCTTCACGCCTACCTGCGTATAAAGACCCTCCAGACCGATATCGAGATCTTTGACCGGAGACCAGATGATGTTGGCGCCCGCTACGAATTGGTACGTGTCACGCAGCGCTGCGCTGAGCTGGTAGAAGCGCGTGCCGGGCACGCCGACAGCATTCGTGCCGAAAGAATTGGTACCGGTGATGCCGTTTGTCGCTGCGAAGATGAGTCCCTGACCGGCGCGCGCGCCTGCCGCGAAGTTCTGCTCACCGTAGCTGCCGAAGAAGGCTGAGCGCCATTCTGGCGTCCAATAGTGAAGGTATGAGGCCGAAGCCGTAATGTTGCTGGATTTTTGCAGCTGTCCGGTAATCGGGTTAACCGTGGCATCGTTGAAGTACTGCGCAAACTTCTGACCCTCAATAGTGGTCGCAGTTTGACCGTAACAACCCGAGTACGAGCAGTACCCGGAGTACATCTGCGCGCCGTTGGCGTAAGCAGCCTGCAGATAGAAGGCATCGCCGGGTGCGATGAACGGCGCATTGATCTTCAGACCGCCCTGCACCGCATAGCCGTAGGCGGCTTGAGTATGGGCGAGGCCGGTCGCACCGGCAGTCGGCGTAGTGTTGGTGAGATTGCCGATGTCGATCTGGTGCGAGGCAGCCGAGAGCTGTGCCGAGCCCCAGGCTTGGTCGAGGCGCAAGGCACCGACGAAATCCGGCATCTCATTACGCTGGATTACGTCAACAGTGCTGGTCGTGAACGGCGTCCTGCCATTGAAATTCACAAACACCGGGGTCGGCAAGTTGGTCAGGCCAAAATTCTGCACTGAGCCATTGGAAACCGTTGCAGCGGTGCTAAGCGGCGAGAACACTGGACTGCGGCGAGCGGTCGGATCTTCGACGGAGATCGTCGCAGAAAAGCCGTTGCCGAAGGTTGCCGTGTAAGCAATTAGGTTGGTGGAGAATACGTCCGAACCCGCGGTCGCACCGGTGAACTCGAAGTCGTGGGCATAGAAGTCGAAGAACGACGAAGCGCGACCGGCGGTGAGTCCGGCGAACTGGATGAACGCTTTGTCGACGTTCACATACTGCTGAGCACGGCCGAATTCGTCTGTACCGAGCGCGGCATACGCGTTGCCGATGCGCTGCTGGGTGCCAGAGGTGCCGCCGCCGTACGGGCCGCCCGTACGGGAACCCGCTTCAAGGCGCACGAAGGCGCGTAGAGTGCCGTACGAGGTCTGGGTGCGGGCATCCATGTTGATGCGCAGGAGCCCTCGATAGCCCGTGGTGTCACCGTTGTTGGTACCGGCCTGACGCGAGTAGGTGGGCTGATAACCGGCTTCAAACCGCGCACGGCCTGAGATGCGTAGGCAGGTGTCAGTTCCAGGAATGTAAAAGAAGCCGGCGCCGTACGCGCCGCAGACCCGTACGAACTCGATAGGTTCGGCTTTCCTGACCGGCAGGTCGGCCGCCTGGGCAGAACCAGCGGCAACAAAGGTAGTTGCCGAGCAGAGCAGCGTAGTTTTTAGAAAGCTCATCGAAATCCCCAAAACGTCGAGACCCATAAGAGCGGCTACATTCGGCTTTTACGCCGGCGCCATTATTTTATTCGGGCCCTCGAATTCATCGTATGGCCGCGGACCCTTAGTTGAACTGGGCCTTCGACGCTGATCATGAGCAAATTCGTGGAACTCGCAATACCCAAGCAGGGTTTTGAAATTCGATTTTATAATCCGTTGCATAACGGCAACTTTACGCGGAAAGATTATCTATTAGAAACGCAAAACAAGCGTTTTGTATCTCGTAGAAATCTGATTTCTATTTTTGGTTCCCTGAGAAATACTATCAGATCACGAGATATTGATGCCACCGGAAATACTCCATCATCTATATGAATGGCCGTGGGGGGACGAGATCAGGACCAGGGCAATAGCAACACGAGGACAAAATTAGGCGTATAACCTCGCGTTACCCCGTTTCTGAGCATGTCTTATTCGGAGCCCCGAATGACAAACGACTTAGAAGCTTATTATAGCTTGGCGAAGCCCGGAAGCTTGGCCTGCATTCAGCGGACCGACACCGTTTATGGTGACCAATTTATATTCGCGCGCGTGATCGAGGCAAATTCTAGGAAGATAAAAACGGCATACGGTACTTTTTGGGCAATCAACGGCGAGAGGGTCGATGATCGCTGGGGAGGAAAGGCCAGTCGACTTGTCTTGCCCACCATGACACGTATTGAGGCAGAAGAAGCAAATCTTAAAAGCCTTTACCAGTTTGGCACTGATCGCAAATTCGAACTTGCTGCCGCTCGCGCCGTCTTGGAGCGGCGTATGACTAAGATGCCTGACGTACCGCCCCCTCCAACCCCGACCCTGGAAGAGGCGGAGGCGGAATTGCGCGATGCTACGGCCTACTGGATGAGCATCGATCAGATCCTTGCCTCACCAGGTAGTTCAATCCGACTGCGAAGAGAGGCTAGCGAAAGATTATCTACCGCGAGGACGAATTTTCAACTGGCGAGTGAGGCGCAGGGACGCCGTCCAAGGCGGTCGAATCTATTCGAACGCCCCGGAGAACGGCTTCATAACGAGAATTACTGCGGTGAGCCTGGAAACCGTGTCGCGCAAAATCACAATCATGAGACGTCCGTTGCCAGTCTCAATTTTTACAATATTCAAAACAACGTTGACACCGCCAGGTATACATTTAGTTTCTCGACAACGATCGGTGGGAAAAAGACCTAATATCGGATTGCAAGATCATAAGAGCTGCACATTGGGTGTCCTCTAGCTCTGGAGAAGACCCCGATGCTGGGGATCTCTCTGGCCAAGTCATAGAGGTATAGTGCTCGGCCTCAGGCGTTCACCGGCGGGTAGGCTGGGGGCAACTCCGGTCCCGAGTTAGCTCGACTTTGGCCATTTGCGGCGCATCGATTGGGCGGAGGTGACGAAGCGGGCATGGTGGATAGGCTGTTGGCGTCCCCGCCAAGAGACACCGCCATGCTGCCCCTGCCTGCCCGCTTCGCCGGGATCATCCTGGCGTTCGCGCCGCTGTTCGTCCACCGCTCCTGGCGCCATGCCCAGCTGTTGCTGATCGGCGCGATCCTGACGCCGGGCCGCCGCACGGTGGCGAGCGTCCTGCGCATCACGGGCCGCGCAGGAGCGGCGGTTCGTGAACGTCCACCGCATCCTCAACCGCACGGCATGATGCCCGCGCTCCGGCAGCCGCATCCTGCTCGGGATGCTCATCTCAGCCTTCGCATCGCGTGGTCCGGTCATCCTTGCGCTCGATGACACGATCGAGCGCCGCCGCGGCAAGCGCATCGCGGCCAAAGGCATCTACCGTGACAGCGGCTTGTCCGCACTGCTGTTCCTCGACGCCATGCGCCGCGGTGGCATCACGGCGATCACCCGCCTGCGACTGGATGCTGCTCTCTACGAGCCGGCCCCGCCACGGCCGCCCGGCACGATCGGGCGTCCGCGGACCAAGGGCGCTCGGTTGCCAAGCCTGTCTGACGTGCTCGTGGACGCGAGCACGGGCTGGCAAGCGACCGTCGTGCCCGGCTGGTATCTGGGAAGGTGCGGGCCCGGGTGAAGGTCATGGCGCCGCTACTGAACCCGGCACGGCCCGTCCATCAGGCCGAGACGCAGAGCGAGCGCCAGCAGATCGCCGAGCGTGATCCACTCCCCTCCGTCTACCTGCCAGCGCGCGAAATCGTCGTCGGGCACCACGGTGTGACCCAGCGCAATCAGCGCCTCGACCGCTTCGATCATCGGGTCGAAGTCGACCAGCATGACTATGCCGACGCGATGATCATGCGCTGGCGAGCCACGTCGAGACGCTCCTCGTCCGTGTGCACCGGCATGTCGGCGAAGACCCGCTCGACGACGTGGCGCGTAGCTGCCTCGTCTAGGCCGAGCCGCGCGCGCGAATCCGTCCAGGCGCCGCATCATGTGCTGGATGGCGGCGCGCTCGTGTGCGGTTTCGGGAACTTCGCTCATTGGTTCGTCGTTCGGCACCGAGGTCGTCGTGGGCGTCAGCGGAGGTGCAGCGCTACTTGAGGGTCACTCGTCAGTCGAGGTCGGTCCGGGCGGAGCGGCGCGGCCAGCGCATTTTCACGCCGTCGATCTCAGCCTGCTCCCGACGCTGTCCCGGCAGCCCCGGAGCGAGACTAGTCTGCCGCGAGTTGATGACGTGAATCGGCAGGTCGCGTGCAATGATGGCCGCCAGCCGAGAGCCTGATGCCCAATCATCAAATTCGATGGCGAAAGGCGCATCGATCCCTGCCCGAGCGAGCGCGCGTTTGAGGGTAGCGATCGCGTCGACGATCCTCTGCGCTTCTCTCACCGTGCTATCCCTTCACCGGCTTCGCCAGCAGGATCGCGGTCCGGACCATGTTGCGCTTCCAGGCGCGTTCGTGGGTCTCCAGTGTCTCGAACACCTGCAAGCGGGCGCGCGTCGTCTCGACGAAGTCGGGAGCCACGCCTTCCTCAAGCGGATCAGCCTCGGTTGCCAGCTCTAGGAGCACCGCATCGAACGCGGCGACGATCGCAGCGTCGATCTCCTGGTCGAAAACCTCCTTCGCCTTGAAGAGGTCGGAGACGGTGGGGTTGGTGTCCATGGCGAAGTGCTACTCTGGCCGGCCTCAGCCGTCCATCAGGCCCATTCGCGTCGCTTCATCGAGGAGCTCGGCGCCGGTCATCACCTCGCCGTTCACGCGCCAGAGCGCCGGGTCCTCGGCGAACGGCTCACCCTCACCAAACCAGGAAGGGAAGACGCGCAGCGGTTCGCGCCTTGCTCGGCCAGGGGCTAACGGATCGGGAGATCGCAAGACGTGCCGGCGTTTCACCGACCACCGTGGGTTCGATCCGGAATTGCCGGGACGGCCGCCAGAATCGCTCTCGCGTAGAACAGCCGGCGGCCAGGAATGCCAGCCTGCGGCTTCCGTATCGCACTGAGCGGCATCGCTTGGAGCGCGAGGATGCTATTCGATGGCCGAGCTGACGATCGTAGCGGGTGAATGCGGTCGCGGATCTGGCGAATACGATACGGGCCTATTCACGCTGCAGGCAGGCGGTGACCGCGACGCCGAGACCATCGCGGCCATCACGGTGCATGGAGGCGTCGGTTAGAAGCAATCAGCGCTTGGGCAGATGCTGAGCGGACTGCGCGGCGGGCTCGCACTGGCGCAGCAGATGGACCTCACAATGCCGGTGACGGTCGCAGCTTCTGCTCTCGGGGCGGGACTGTCAGGAATTCCGTGTGCGGGCGGCGGGTTGAACATCAGGCCGCCATGGCCCGGGTGAAGCGCTCGCCGAAGATGACGGCGAACTGCGCCTTGGCCATGACCCACTCACGCGATCCCATCTTCCACGCCTTCTCGGAGCGGTTCAAGACCAGGTAGAGCAGCTTCAGCGCGGCCTCGTCGGTCGGGAAGTGCCCGCGGGCGCGCACAGCCCGGCGCAGCGTGGCGTTCAGGGCCTCTATGGCGTTCGTGGTGTACAGGATCCGGCGCACCTCGCTGGGGAAGGCATAAAACGGGATCACCTCGCCCCAGGCTCGTCGCCAGCTCTGGGCGATGGCCGGGTAGCGCCGACCCCATTCGCTCGTCTCGAAGGCCGCCAACGCCGCCTCGCCGGCGGCGGCATCGAGCGCGCGGTAGATGTCCTTCAGCGCCCCCGCCACGAGCTTGCGGTCCTTGTAGGACACGAAGTCGAGGCTATGGCGTAGCAGGTGGACGATGCAGGTTTGGACCAGCGCCTCGGGGAATACCGCCCGGATCGCGTCGGGGAAGCCCTTCAGGCCATCGCCACGGCCAGCAGCACGTCCTCGACGCCGCGGTTCCTGAGCTCGTTCATGACCCGTAGCCAGAACTTGGCGCCCTCGTTCTGCTCCAGCCACAGGCCGAGGATCTCCTTGGAGCCGTCGGCGCGCACGCCCAGCGCGATGTGGACGGCCTTGTTGCGGACCACGCCCTCGTCGCGCACCTTGATCCGCAGGGCGTCGAAGAACACGATCGGGTAGACCGGCTCCAGCGGCCGGGCCTGCCAGGCAGCGACCTCCTCCAGCACCGCGTCGGTCACCGCGCTGATCAAGTCGGGTGAGACCTCGATGCCGTAGAGCTCGCGCAGGTGCGCGACGATCTCTCGGGTGCTCATGCCACGCGCGTACATCGACACGATCTTGTCGTCGAAGCCGGGAAGCGGCGCTGATAGCGGGCGATCAGCTGCGGATCGAACGTCGCCTGCCGGTCGCGCGGGATCGAAAGCTCGATCCGGCCTGTCTCGGTCGTGACCGTCTTACGGCCATAACCGTTGCGCGTGTTGCCGGCGTCCTCGCCCGCCAGATGGTGGTCCATCTCGGCGTTGAGCGCCCGCTCGGCCAGGGCCTTCTTCAGCTCGTCCAGCAGGCCATCGGCCTCGAAGGCCGTCTTCGGATCGGCCCCGGCCAGGAGCTGGTCCAGGATCGCGTCAGGGATGCGGGGTGCTTTGCGTCGTGCCATCGGGAACCTCCTTCGGATCCACTATGGCCGCCCGCACACGAAATTCCTGACAGTCCCCTCGGGGCCGGTCTCGGCGCTCTCGACAGTGGCCCGAAACAACGCGCTCTAATCGAGGTGGCGTTTCAGGACGGGGCGCCCCTTCTCGCCATGACGGACGTTGGAGTCGCTGCGCTCATGGAGAACGACCGCCGCGTGATCCAGCTGGCAGCAAAGCGCCTTCATCCAGAGCCAGAGCCAATTGAGATGCCCGAGATAGGCCTAACCGCGAAGGCCATCGCATCGCTGGCGATGAAGCGCATGCGGCGGGCTCAGCCGTGTCCGACGCCTACAGCTTCATCAGGAAGACGCTTGGCTGAGCCGTTGCCACGCGCTACGAAAAGACCGGCGCCAGCTTCACCGGCGTCCTCTGCCTCGCCGCTGCCCTCTATCACCTCAGGTGACGACAGGCCCTAAGACCTTGCAAAGTGTTCTGCTAAGTAGCGCCCCTGCCAAGACCGGATCGGCTATTCCTCGCAAGTGTCGTCGCCCGTCCGGAGCAAGGGGCGGGATGCGTGGATCCAATCTGGGCGTACGGCTGCTTCGTGTACGCTCAGTTGCTTCGCCGGGCCCCTCCTACGCTCCGGCGACCCCTGGCCCATCATTCAGGATCGTATGCCTCTGTCGATACCCGAATTGCGATCTCGTCGGCAACGATTGGGGTTGCCGCTGTCATTCCGAACTCACTTCGACGGATGGTGGTCATTGCGACGAACGTAAGTCTCCTTTGGTCGCCTAATGCACGGTTGACGAACACCTTAAGGACCACTGGCCGGACTATGCCATGCAAGTCCAAGTCCCCGCCTACTTCGGCAGCCTGATCATCGATTTTGCGCACATAGGAAGAGCGAAATTTCATCGCAGGGAAATTGGCAGTATCGAAAAAGGCAGATCTGATGTAATTATCAAGCTGACCTGACCCGGTATCTACCGATGATGCGTCGACAAAAAACTCGACGCTGCTACGTTGTGGCTTCTTTAGGTCGACATCGAGCTGCCCGTTGAAGCTGCGGAAAGTACCGTGGGTCACTCCAAGCCCGATGGAGTCGACATCAAATGTAATTTGTGTTCGTTTGGGATCAATATGTCCATTGGCTGAAGCCGCTGCGACGCTGTAAACGGTTAATATCAAATAAACAAACCCAAGCAGCCCTGCTGATGATATGAAAACTATGCTCTGGTACTTCATTGGAGGACGCGGCCGGCCGCGTCGTTCGATTGGACATCTCAAGATTAAGCCCTCTCCAGAATAGGCAGCGGAAAGTTTTTGCCGGCCGAACGTGGCGAGCGGTCTCGACTGGAGGTCGACGGGCTCACGCCCGAACGGCCCGCCCAGTCCTCAGGACCGATCTCGACCCGGCGCCGCGCGGCGTCCATCAATTCAAGGCGTACTATGTAGCGCGACGATCTGGATGAGAGCCGAGCGACAATCAGGATGAGAGACCGGTG
>CAXDNE010000272.1:0-10050 GCA_963990595.1 uncultured Methylobacterium sp. | reverse complement strand
GGCCAAGGCTGCCCGGGGCTGGACAGCGGCGCGGGACGCCGCGGCTCCCTATATTGAGGGACGAGCGGAACGCGTCCGTCGCGCGCCGCGCCCCTCTCACCCCGCGACGCGACTCTCGATGCAATGGACCGACGACGCCCTGGTGCTCGGCCTGCGCCGGCACGGGGAGAGTGGCGTCATCCTGGAGGCGATGACCGAGAACCACGGGCGCCATCTCGGCCTCGTGCATGGCGGGCGCTCGCGCCGGATGCAGCCGGTGCTGCAGCCCGGCAACCGGGTGCGGCTGACCTGGCGCGCGCGCCTCGACGAGGGCCTCGGCTCCTACGCGGTGGAACCCCTCGCCTCGCAGGTCTCCCGGCTGATCGGGTCGAGCCTCGCCCTCTACGGCATCGGCCACCTCGCGGCGCTGCTCCGGCTTCTCCCCGAGCGCGATCCGCATCCGGCGCTCTACGAAGCGGCGGGGATCTTGGTGGAGCACCTCGACGATTTGGCGATCGCCCCGCCCCTGATGGTGCGGTTCGAGCTGGCGATCCTGTCGGAACTCGGCTTCGGCCTCGACCTGACCGCCTGCGCGGCCACCGGCGGCAACGACGCCCTGGCCTATGTCTCGCCGAAGAGCGGCCGGGCGGTGAGCGCCTCGGCGGGGGAGCCCTACCGGGACCGCCTGCTGGCGCTGCCGACCTTCCTGCATGCCGGCGGATCGCCCGGTCCCGACGGCGTTGCACAAGGGTTTACCTTGACGGGGTACTTCCTCGACCGGCACGTCTGGGGTCCCCGCGGCCTCGGGCCGCCCGAGGAGCGGGCGCGATTCGTTGCGCTCGGCCGCGAGGCCGGGTAATGTTCGCGTTCTGTTCCAGCCGTTCGCGACCGTCATTCCGGGATGCCGCGGGCGAGCCCGGAATCCAGAGCCGCCGCAGCGCCGGATGCGAGGAGCCGCGTCCGGCAGGGGCGGCGCGTCTGGATTCCGGGCTCCGCCGCGCGGCCCCGGATTGACGGGTGCGTCGGCAGAGACGTCGAGAGTTTAAGGAGCCGTCATGGGCCAGCCCTTCGAGCCGCCGTCCGGCGACGGGATCGAGAGCGTCGAGCTGAAATCCGCCCTGGAGGAGCGCTACCTCGCCTACGCGCTCTCCACGATCATGCACCGGGCGCTGCCGGATGCCCGCGACGGGCTGAAGCCCGTGCACCGGCGCATCCTGTACGGGATGCGGCTGCTCCGGCTCGACCCGACCACCGCGCACAAGAAATGCGCCAAGATCGTCGGCGACGTGATGGGCGACTTCCACCCGCACGGCGACCAGGCGATCTACGACGCCCTGGTGCGCCTCAGCCAGGACTTCGCCCAGCGCTACCCGCTGGTCGACGGCCAGGGCAATTTCGGCAACATCGACGGCGACGGCCCGGCCGCCTACCGCTACACCGAGGCCCGGCTCACCGAGGTCGCCCGCCTGCTCCTCGACGGGATCGACGAGGACACGGTCGATTTCCGGCCCTCCTACAACGGCGAGAAGGAGGAGCCGATCGTCCTGCCGGCGGCCTTCCCGAACCTCTTGGCCAATGGCAGCCAGGGCATCGCGGTCGGCATGGCGACCTCGATCCCGCCGCACAACGCCGCCGAGCTGTGCGACGCGGCGCTCTACCTGATCAACCATCCCGAGGCGACGTCGGGTCAGCTCGCCAAGTTCGTCCAGGGACCGGACTTTCCCACCGGCGGCATCCTGGTCGACTCGGCCGAGTCGATCGCCGAGGCCTACCGCACCGGCCGCGGCGCCTTCCGGGTCCGCGCCCGCTGGACCAAGGAGGATCTCGGCCGCGGCACCTGGAACATCGTGGTCACCGAGATCCCGTACGGCATCCCGAAGGGCCGGCTGATCGAGAAGATGGCCGAGCTGCTGCAGGAGAAGAAGCTGCCGCTGCTCGCCGACGTGCGCGACGAATCGGCCGAGGACGTGCGTGTCGTGCTGGAGCCGCGCTCGCGCACGGTGGATCCGGTGATCCTGATGGAATCGCTGTTCCGGCTGACGGAACTGGAGGCCCGGATCCCGCTCAACCTCAACGTCCTGGTCGGCGGCCTCGTGCCGAAGGTGATCGGGCTCGCCGAGTGCCTGCGCGAGTGGGTCGACCACCGCCGCGTGGTGCTCCAGCGCCGGTCGCGCTACCGCCTCGGCCAGATCGACCGCCGCCTGGAGATCCTGGGCGGGTTGCTCATCGTCTATCTCGACCTCGACGAGGTGATCCGGATCATCCGCGAGGAGGACGAGCCGAAGGCGGCCCTCATGGCCCGGTTCGAGCTGACCGAAATCCAGGCCAACGCCATCCTCGACACCCGCCTGCGGTCCTTACGCAAGCTGGAGGAGATGGAGCTGAAGCGCGAGTTCGAGGCGCTCACCGCCGAGAAGGCCGAGATCGACGCCCTGCTCGCCTCCGAGCCGGCGCAGTGGAAGGCGATCCAGGCGCAGATCCGCGCCGTGAAGAAGACCTTCGGGCCCGAGACCAAGCTCGGCAAGCGCCGCACGACGCTGGCGAGCCCGCCGGATGTCGGCGGCATCGACTTCACGGCGGCGCTGGTGGAGCGCGAGCCCATCACCGTGATCGTCTCGACCAAGGGCTGGATCCGGGCGCTGAAGGGCCATGTCGCCGACCTGTCGGGGGTGGCGTTCAAGGGTGACGACACCCTGAAGATCGCCTTCCCAACCGAGACCACGCAGAAGATCCTGCTGCTCGCCACGAACGGCAAGGTGTTCACGCTGGAAGCCTCGAAGCTTCCGGGCGGGCGCGGCTTCGGCGACCCGGTGCGGCTGATGGCCGATCTCGACGATGGCACCGAGATCGTGGCGGCGCTGCCCTACCGGCCGGAGACCAAGCTGCTGATCGCGGGCTCGGACGGGCGCGGCTTCGTGGCGCCCGCCGAC
The DNA here is from genome assembly GCA_963990595.1 of uncultured Methylobacterium sp. Taxonomy (GTDB): domain Bacteria; phylum Pseudomonadota; class Alphaproteobacteria; order Rhizobiales; family Beijerinckiaceae; genus Methylobacterium. Next base: position 7,141 of record CAXDNE010000272.1, on the reverse strand, counting down.
GCGCTGGTGGCCAACACCCGCAAGGGCAAGAGCGTGCTCGGCCTCGACGGCGACGCCACCGCGGCCGTGCTGGTGCCGGCCGAGGGCGACCACGTCGCGGTGGTCAACACGGAGAAGCTGCTGCTGATCTTCCCGATCTCCGAGGTGGCCGAACTCGCCCGCGGCAAGGGCGTGCGCCTCCAGCGCTGCCGCAGCGGGAAGCTTCTGGACGCGCACGTCTTCAAGCTGGCCGACGGCCTGCCCTGGCAGGACGGCTCGCCGGAGGGGCGGCTCGCCAACGTGTCGGTGCTGGAGAAGTGGCTCGGCCACCGCGCCGAGGTCGGGCTGATGATGGCGCGCAGCTTCCCGAAATTCGAGCGGTTCGGGCGCTGAACGGCGTCGGCTCAACGCGCATGGTGTTTTCGGGCATCGGCTCTGAAGAGCGCGATGGGCTCCCTCTCCCGTGCGGGAGAGGGAGCCCGCGCCTCGCTCGGGACGGTGTCAATGCGCGCGCCGGCCGAGCCAGAGTGCGCCGAAGGCCAGGATGGCGCCGCTGGCCGGAACCGCGAGCAGGCCGAGCATCTGGGCTGGCGTCATGGGCGAAGATCGCGGCGGCGAGGCCCTTGGCATAGATGGCCGAGAACTTGATCCGTTCGTTCGCGACAAGCTTGTCGCGCGCTTCGCCGTCCATGTCCGACATCGACCTGAAGCGCCCCGGCCGGCCGTGATCCGAGCCGGCCGTTACCATCCGGGGAACGAACCCAGCGCCCGCCTCACCGTCCCTTTGAAGCCGCCTCATCCGCGGCCCAGAGGTGCTGCGCCGCGTAGGCGCGGAACGGCCGCCACGCCTCGGCCCGGGCCAGAAGTGCCGCCGGGCTCGGGCGCCCGGTGCCGGTCTCGAGCGCCCGCAGCAGGCCGACATCGCCCACCGGCAGGGCGTCGGGCAGCTTGAGCGCCCGCATGGCGATGTACTGCGCCGTCCACGGCCCGATCCCGCGGATCGCCGTGAAGCGCAGGATCGCGGCCTCCAGCGACTCCGCGGGGGCGAACAGGTCCGGATCGGCGAGCGCCGCCGCGGCCAGCGCCCGGATCGCCGCGCCGCGGGCGCGCGGCATGTTCAGGGCGAGGGCCACGTCCGCCTCGACGAGATCAGCCGGTGCGGGGAAGACGTGGGTCAAGCCGCCCGCCGGCTCCGGGAGCCGCGTCCCGAAGGCCGCGACCAGCTTGCCGGCGAGTCCGATCGCCGCCGTCACCGAGACCTGCTGGCCGAGGATCGCCCGGCAGCCGGTCTCGAACGGGTCCCAGGCGCCCGGCAGGCGCAGTCCCGGCCGCGCCGCCACGAGGGGGGCCAGAACCGGATCCGCCGCGAGGCAGCCCGCGATCGCGGCCGGGTCGGCGTCGCAGTCGAACAGGCGGGCGAGGCGCGCGGCGATCGTCGGGGCCTCGGCCGCGTCGACGCCGCGGAGCGTGACCTGCAGGCACTGGGCGCCGGGCTCCACCGTCAGGAGGCCGTGCCGCCCCGCGCGGCTGATCGTGCGCGCGTAGGCCGCGCCGTCGGGTTCGACCCGCTCGACGCCGGGGATCGCCCGCTTGGCCAGGAAGGCGCAGATCGCCGCCCAGTCGTAGGGCGGGCGGTAGGGGAGGCGGAGAGCGACCGAGTCCGCAGACGCGAAGGGCGGCCTCTCGGCCGCCCCGTGGGTCGCGTCGCGGAACAGGTCCCGACTCAGCCGCGCTGGTCCACCGGCACGTAGTCGCGCTGGGCCGGCCCGACATAGAGCTGGCGCGGACGGCCGATCTTCTGCGACGGGTCCTCGATCATCTCGGCCCATTGCGCGATCCAGCCCACCGTGCGGGCCACCGCGAACAGCACCGTGAACATGTCGGTGGGGAAGCCCATCGCCTTGAGGGTGATGCCCGAGTAGAAATCGATGTTCGGGTAGAGCTTCTTCTCGATGAAGTACTCGTCCTTGAGGGCGATCTGCTCCAGCTCCATGGCGACGTGGAGCAGCGGGTCGTCGGTCTTGCCGAGTTCCTTCAGCACCTGGTGGGTGGTGCTCTGCATGATCCGGGCGCGCGGGTCGTAGTTCTTGTAGACCCGGTGGCCGAAGCCCATCAGGCGGAACGGATCGTTCTTGTCCTTGGCCTTGGCGACGTACTTGCCGACGTTCTCAGGGGTGCCGATCTCCATCAGCATCTTGAGCGCCGCCTCGTTGGCGCCGCCATGGGCCGGGCCCCACAGGCAGGCGATGCCGGCCGCGATGCAGGCGAAGGGGTTGGCGCCCGAGGAGCCGGCGAGCCGCACCGTCGAGGTCGAGGCGTTCTGCTCGTGGTCGGCGTGCAGGATGAAGATCTTGTCGAGCGCCCGGGCGAAGACCGGGTTCACCTCGTATTCCTCGCACGGCACCGCGTAGCACATCCGCAGGAAGTTCGAGGTGTAGTCGAGGTCGTTCTTCGGATACACGAAGGGCTGGCCGATCGAGTACTTGTAGGCCATCGCCGCCAGCGTCGGCATCTTGGCGATCATGCGGATCGACGCGATCAGCCGCTGGCTCTCGTCCGTGATGTCGGTCGAGTCGTGGTAGAAGGCGGAGAGCGCGCCCACCGAGGCGACCATCACGGCCATGGGATGCGCGTCGCGGCGGAAGCCGGTGAAGAACCGGTTCATCTGGTCATGCACCATGGTGTGGCGCGTGACCCGATAGTCGAAATCGGCCTTCTGGGCGGCGGTCGGCAGGCTGCCGAACAGCATCAGGTAGCAGGTCTCGAGGAAGTCGCCCTTCTCGGCGAGCTGCTCGATCGGGTAGCCGCGGTAGAGCAGCACGCCCTCGTCGCCGTCGATATAGGTGATCTTCGATTCGCACGAGGCGGTCGAGGTGAAGCCCGGGTCGAAGGTGAAGGCGCCGGTCTGGGCGTAGAGCTTGCCGATATCGATCACGTCCGGCCCGATCGTGCCGGATTTCACCGGCAACTCGATCGTCTTGCCGTCCACGGTGATGGTGCTGGATGCGCTCATGGATCGTGGACCCTTCTCTGGCGACGTGGCGGATGCCGGCCTCGGGCTGCCCGAGTCGGTCCCGGGGCCTGAGCACCGCGCCCTATGCTGCGGGTGCTCACAGGCATGGGTTACCCAAACGGCACTGCAGCAGCAACGGGGTCGGTGACAACCGGCCCTCGACGCCAAGCATATTTTACCATGCGAAATCCGGGCCGAAGGCCGCGGTTCCCCGCATGTGTTCCCGCCGGCGCGAGGCGGGCGCCCTCAGCCCTGCGACACCTGATCGCCGAGCCGGGCCAGGGTCTCGTCCCGGCCGAGCACCGCCATCACGTCGAACAGGGGCGGGGAGGTGGTGCGGCCGGTGAGCGCCGCCCGCAGGGGCTGGGCCACCTGCCCGAGCTTGCAGCCCGCCGCCTCCGCGTACTGGCGCACGGCGCCCTCGGTCGTGGCCGCGCTCCAGTCGGTCAGGGCCTCGAGCGCCGGGCGCACCCCGGCGAGGCGCGCCCGGCCCTCGTCGGAGAGGAGGGCGCGGGCCTTGTCGTCCAGCGCGAGCGGGCGCTGCGCATAGAGGTAGTAGGCGCTGTCGAGGAGCTCGATCAGCGTCTTGGCGCGCTCCTTCAGGCCCGGCATGGCCTGCGTGAGCTTGTCCCTGAGGTCCGGCGGCAGCGGCGCCGACAGGCCGCGCTCGGGCCCGACATTCGGCAGGATCGTCTCGATCGCCGCAACGAGGTCGGCATCGGCGCTGGTGCGGATGTAGAGGCCGTTGAGGTTGGCGAGCTTGGCGAAGTCGAACCGCGCCGCCGAGCGGCCCACCGAGCCGAGATCGAAGGCCGCGATCATCTCCTCGGTGGAGAAGACCTCCTGGTCGCCGTGGCTCCAGCCGAGCCGCACGAGGTAGTTGCGCAGGGCCGCCGGCAGGTATCCGAGGTCGCGATAGGCCTCGACGCCGAGCGCCCCGTGACGCTTCGAGAGCTTGGCGCCGTCGGCCCCGTGGATCAGCGGGATATGGGCCATCTTCGGGACGTCCCAGCCGAGCGCCGAGAAGATCTGGGTCTGGCGCGCCGCGTTGGTGAGGTGGTCGTCGCCGCGGATGATCTGCGTGACGCCCATGTCGTGATCGTCGACCACGACGGCGAGCATGTAGGTCGGCGTCCCGTCCGAGCGCAGGAGCACGAGGTCGTCGAGGTCCTTGTTGGCCCAGGTCACCCGGCCCTGCACGGCGTCCTCGACCACGGTCTCGCCCTCCGTGGGGGCGCGCAGGCGGATCACCGGCTTGACCCCGTCCGGGGCCTCGGACGGGTCGCGGTCCCGCCAGCGGCCGTCGTAGCGCGGCGCGCGCCCTTCCGCGCGGGCGGTCTCGCGCATCTGCGCCAGCTCCTCGGCGGTGGCGTAGCAATGATAGGCGCGGCCCGCGGCCAGCAGCGCCTCGGCCACCGCCCGGTGCCGTTCGGCCCGGGCGAACTGGAAGACCACGTCCCCGTCCCAGTCGAGGCCGAGCCAGGACAGGCCGTCGAGGATGGCATCGATCGCGCCCTTGGTGGAGCGTTCCCGGTCGGTATCCTCGATGCGCAGCAGCATGCGGCCGCCGGTGTGGCGGGCGTAGAGCCAGTTGAACAGCGCCGTGCGGGCTCCGCCGATATGGAGGTAGCCGGTGGGCGAGGGGGCGAAGCGCGTGACGACGGCTGAGGACATCGGTCCGGTGTGTTCGGGGGCGTGGCGCGGAGGGGAGGCGGAGCGCGCGAGGGGCTCGACACGGCGCCCGTAGCACGAAGCATCGGCTGTAGCACGGGGCGGCGGGTGCGTTAAGAATCGCCGGAGGAATCGCTCGGCCGCCCGCACAGGTCGCGCGGATCGGGGCGGCGGCAATGCGGCGGATCGGCGCGAGGCTGGCGGGAGGCGCTGTGGCGCTGTCCGGCCCGCGTCCCCTGGCCCCTCCGGCGATCGGCCTCTGGCTGGCGGAAGGTCTGGCCCGGGAGGCCGAGCAGCGCCGCCTGTTCCCGTGGCTGGCGGTGGCCTTCGGCACCGGGATCCTGGTCTACTTCGCGGCGGCGGACGGCACGCCGGCTCTGGCCGCCCCCCTGATCGGGGCGGCCCTCGCGGCGGCGCCGGTGCCGTTCCTCGGCGCGCGGCCGGCGGCCCTGGCGCTCGCCCTCGCTGTATCGACCGGGTTCCTCGGCTTCGCGGCGGCGACCTGGCGGGTCACGCAGGTGGCCGCCCCGATCCTCGCCCGCACCACGATCGGGCCGCTCACCGGGATGATCGAGGCCCTGGACGAGCGCGAGGTCGGAGCCCGCCTCATCGTCCGGGTGGAGAGCTTCGCGGGACTCGCGCCGGAGCTGCGGCCCGCCCGCGTGCGGGTCTCGTTCCGCAAGGCGCCGCCCCTGCAGCCCGGCGACTTCATCGCCGCCACCGCGCGGCTGCTGCCGCCGCCGGAGGCGGCCCGGCCGGGCGGCTACGACTTCGCCCGGGATGCCTATTTCCAGGGAATCGGCGCGGTCGGCTCTCTGGTCGGCGCCGTCAGGATCGAGGCCCCTCCGGCACCGCCGCCCCTGCGCCTGCGGCTCGCCGCGATGCTGGATGCGGCGCGCAACACGCTCACCCGCCGGATCGCCCAGGCCGAGGGCGGCCAGGCGGGTGCGGTGGCGGCGGCCCTGGTGACGGGCAAGCGCGGTCTGATCGGCCCGGCCACCAACGACGCCCTGCGGGCGGCCGGCATCTATCACGTCGTCTCGATCTCGGGCCTGCACATGGTGCTGGCCGCCGGCGTGGTGTTCTGGCTGGTTCGGGCGGCCCTGGCGCTGATCCCCCATTGCGCCCTGGTCTGGCCGATCAAGAAGATCGCCGCCGGCTTCGCCATGGTGGGCGTCACCGCCTATTGCGCCTTCTCGGGCTGGGACATCGCCGCCGAGCGCTCGCTGGTCATGACCCTGATCATGCTGGGTGCGATCCTGGTGGACCGGCCGGCCCTGTCGATGCGCAACCTCGCGCTCGCCGCGCTGATCGCCCTGGCCCGCGAGCCGGAGGGCCTGCTCGGCCCGAGCTTCCAGATGTCGTTCGGGGCGGTGGCCGGTCTGATCGCCTGCGCGCGGCTGATCGACGGGCGGCTGTTCGTGCGGCCCGGGGCCGGACGCATCGGGCGGCTCGCCGGCACCGCCGTCTCGGCGGTCACCGGCACCCTGGCGACGACCCTGGTGGCGCAGATCGCCACCGCGCCCTTCGCCACCTACCATTTCCAGACGGTCCAGCCGTTCGGGCTCGTCGGCAACGCGCTGACGCTGCCTCTCGTCTCCCTGGTGGTGATGCCCGCGGCGGTCATCGGGATCCTGGCCTACCCGTTCGCCCTCGACCGGCCGGTCTGGTGGCTCATGGGGCAGGCGGTGGGCGGCATGCTGGCGATCTCCGAGCGGATCGCCGGTTTCGAGCGGGCGACCCTCGTGCTGCCGGCCTTCGGTCCCGGGGCGCTGGGCCTGCTCACGGCGGGACTTCTGCTGGCGACGCTCCCGGTCTCGCGGCTGCGCTGGCTCGCGCTGCCGCCGCTCCTGCTCGGGATCGGGCTCGCGGCCCTGCCGGACCGCTACGACCTCTATGTCGACCGGCAGGGCTGGGGCGCGGCGGTGCGGGGGCCCGACGGTCACCTCGCGGCGCTCGGCAGCCCCTCCGGCTTCGTTCTGGAACAGTGGCTGAAGGCGGATGGCGACGGGCGCCGGCCCGCGCCGGGGAGCCGCGCGCCACCGGGGGGTCGCTGCGACCGGCTCGGCTGCACCGCGACCCTGCCGGACGGCCGGGCCGTCGCCCTGGTCCGCGACCGCCGCGCCTTCCTGGAGGATTGTGCCCGGGCCGCCGTGCTGATCACGGGCCTCGCGGCCCCCGCGACCTGCACCGGGCCGCTGGTCATCGACCGGCACGTTCTCGCCGCCCACGGAGCCGTGGCCCTGCGCGCCGGGGCCGACGGCTTCACGCTGCACAGCGCCCGCGCGGACGACCGCGCCAGACCCTGGCGGCCGCATGCCGCGCCCGGCTCACCGGGCCCCGGTCGCCGCGGGCCGGATCCGCCCGCGGCCGCCTCCGGCGGGATGGCCGCGCCGGCACCCGCCACGTCCGGGGCCGCCCCCGGCGCCGCGCCGGCCGCGCCGCGTCAGTAGCGGCGGGCGCGGCGGCCGCGCCGGC
>CAXDNE010000271.1:0-10059 GCA_963990595.1 uncultured Methylobacterium sp. | reverse complement strand
GCCTCGATACGCCGCCTTCAACTCACCGTCGTCACCCAATCTCCCGCATAGCTCCTTTCGGGGACTTCCTCTACTTTTCCTTCACAATTGGCGCGACCTCCCAGACGTCCGACGTTGTGATCTCATCGCCCGCCATCCGGCGCGTCGTCACCGTTCACGCCCTGCTGAGCTTCGCCTTCAACACGGCGGTCTTGGCGGTCACCATCAACATCGCCGCTGGCGTGGTCTGACGGGGTACCTGCGGCAAGCGGGCCTGATGCATATCAGGCCGATTTGGCAGCTCCATCGGCGGTGGGTTGCTTGAGAAGACGCAGGCTATCCATGGACGGAACCTCACCGTGCAGATCCCCCGAGCTATCTCTGCCGATTGGCCGAACTACTCGACCGCTAACAAGGAGCCACCATCTGCATCGTCGGTCCCACGGTAAGGTCGTAGACGGTCCCACCGTCGAGAGGTCGCGGGATCAATCGCGTCGCTGCGACCGAAGAGCCCTGTTCGCGTGACATCTGCGACGCTGCGGGGTTACCGTTGCGGAGTGGAAGCGCGGAGCCGATGGTCAGCGATCCCGAGGCCAGTGACATCGAGATTGAAGCCAACCAGGGCTTCGAGGTCGTCTGGAACCGTGTGCAACTCGTCCTGCAGTGGCTGATTGGCGCCGTCGTCTGCGCAGCCCTGCTCGGGGCGTTCGGGGATGGCTGGCTCTCGACCACGACACGCGCCTTCCCGAATGCGCCCCTGTCGGTCACCTACCAGCGCCTACTGCGCGCCAATGCTCCCACCGACTTGACAGTGGCCATCGCAGGCCGCTTGTCCGGGGACACGCTTGAGCTCGGCGTCGGATCCGAACTGCTCGACCGGGGCTCGATCGGGAGCACCCAGCCCGGGGCGGCCGAGGTCAGCGCGACGGCCCAGGGCGAGACCTACATCTTCCGCCTCGGCCCCGATCACGCCGGGCACATCATGTTGAAACTCTCGGTCCGGAAGCCGGGGCCGGTCGACCTGGTGCTGACCGCCAACGGCGAGCGGCTGGTCTTGCCGCTGTTCGTCTTCCCTTGAGCGCCCTGTATCCGCTGAGGACCCGACTAGCATGGGCATCGTCCTGCGCACCGCGCTCATGTACCTCGTCGTCCTGATCCTCCTGCGGATCACGACCCGCCGAATCATGCGCTCAGCCACGCCGCTCGACATGGTGGTGATCTTTTTCTTCGGCGGCGTCGCCACCCCGCCGATCCTCGGCGATGACCGCTCGATCACAGGCGCCCTTCTGGCCGCCTGCACGCTGGCCGGCCTGCACACGCTGCTGTCCCATGCGAAGCGTGTCTGGCCAGTGGTCGGCATGATCACCGAGGGGAACCCGGTGGTGATCTACGCGAATGGCGAGTGGGACCGTATTGCGATGCGACGTATGCGGGTCGACCCGCGGGACGTGATGGCCGAGATGCGCCAGCAGGGCATCGGCCAGCTCGCCGACGTCCAATCTGCCATCGTCGAGCACAGCGGCGCCATTACTGTCGTGCCGAAACGAGATCAGGCATAGGCCGGGAGCGGCCTTTCCGCGCGTTGCGCTCGCCCGCCGACGTCAGCACGACGTCGTGGTGCGACACAGGAACGAGGTGGTGCGGACCGGCCACCAAGGCCGGCCCGTGGCCTTTCGGGGGCTAGCCCGATTGGCAGGCTTCCGAGTACCGAGTGCTGTTGAGCCGACCAAGCCGAGGCCCGTACGGGGAGGACTGCGAGGAGAGGATCGTCGCTATCGGACCGATATGGTCGAAGACAGAGGATCTTGTCGCACGCCTCGGCAGGGGCCGCTGGCAACCGCTGGGAGATCTGTAGAAAATTGCGGTGGGCAGAGCGGTCAGGTCGCGTGCGGGTCGTCGATCTAGCGTACCGGTGTGATGACGGGCTCCTAACGCCGCGGCAATTTTACGTAACGCTTGTCGGTCGAGGCCTGCAAGCATGGGTCCGACAGGTTATACTGGAGGCGCAGTGATTGTTTTCGAAACTCAGGAATTCAGAAGATCTACATCTGTGGGGCTTTGCATCAGTGTTTGGCCCGCCGCCGGCTTGAGTGCCGTTTGAGGAAAATAAGTGGCCGGTGCGATCCAATGAATATGAGCTTCCCATGGTCCAGGCAGGGTCTGCTCTCCTTCGACCCTGCCGTCGCCGAGCTTCCAACGTTGATCCAGCAGGGCTTCGAGCGTCGCGCGTTGGTCCCGCGTTTGGGCGTCGTCGTGCTTCTACTCCTCGGCGCTCTTTTAGATTACGGGCACGGCCCGCGTACCGTTCACTGGATCGTGCTCCTGGCCTACGCGGTCGTCACGGTCGTGGCGGCGGCAGGCACGTGCGCGCGATCCGCCCGTGTCCAGGCATGGCTGCCACTCGCCACCACCTGCGTCGATGCGGTCATCGCCGTCTACGTCATCGCCGAACACGTTCCGAGGCAGGTTGCCGATACGCATTTGGCCACTGAGAGTTTCAGCCTTCTCCCGGCGCTCCTGTTTGTCCTGCAAACAGGCATGCGACTACAACCTCGTCTGACCGCGGTCTTCGCCCTGCTCGTCGGAGCAGGATGGATCTCTACAATCGCCATTTTGTTCAATACCGTCAGCTTTGGCGCCGAGGGCGCTCATGTGTTTGTCCGACAAGCGGTGAATTTCGCGGCGTTCATGGCGGCGTCTGGTTTCGTGTTTGCGACCACTGTCTGGATGCGCCATGCCACGACCTCGGCCTTGCGCGCTCAGGAGGAACGCATCATCCTTTCGCGGTTTCTTCCGGCCGGTGTGGCTTCCGAGGTTGTTCGAGCGGGCGGCACCGCCTCCGTCGCCGAGCGACACGCCACCTTGCTCAGCGTAGATCTTCGCGGCTCCTCGGCGATCGCGCGAGCCTATCCGCCCGCGGTGTCCGTCGGCTGGCTGCTGGAGTTCAGGCGTCTTATCCATGATGCTGTGAGCGTTCATGGCGGCGTGATCGACAAGTACGTTGGGGACGGCGTCCTCGCGCTGTTCCTGGGCGGCGATCAGGCTGAACAGGCCGCGAAGGCGCTGTCAGCGGTCGAGGCCGCTTTCAGAAACCTCGCGACGCTGAACGACGAGCGTGGCCATGCTGCTCTACCTCCGCTTCGAATCATTGCGGCGTTGCATTGCGGCCCGGTGCTGGCCGGCGTGTTCGACGATGGCCGTCGCGCCGAGTTCACGGTCCTTGGGCCTGTGATGAACGACCTGTCGAGAATAGAGCGACGGGCCAAGGAGGAAGACCGGGATGTCGTCGCTTCCGCCGATCTGCTGCGATGGCTGCCTGGAACCGAACTCGACCGGGTCGGCACCCTCGCGCTGGCGGCCCGCCAGCCCACACTGCCACGACTGTTCGTCTTATTTCCGGGCCTCGATCTCGGCCATTCGGGCCCCGTCCACGGTTTGTGAAGCATCGATCGTGAGCCCATAAGGCTGATGTTCGGGCAAGGTGATTCAGGCTCACGGGATACGGCGGTGAGCGCAATTGCGTGGTAGGCGACGATGCGGGCAAACTGCATGGCAAAGCCCCTGTGGCTGCTGATCGGCGCTCTCTGCGCCAGCGTTCTCGGGAGCACATCCGCGTCGGCGCAGTCCCTGACGATCGACCTCAGCTCCGGCGGCGTGAGCGAACGCGCTCTGCAACTCGTGGCGCTCGTCACGGTCCTCTCTCTCGCACCGTCAGCCCTCGTGATGGTCACCTCCTTCACCCGGCTCGTCGTCGTGTTCTCGATCCTGCGCTCGGCACTCGGTACGCAGTCGGCGCCCCCGAATGCGGTCCTGGTCGCCCTGGCGCTGTTCCTGACCGCGTTCGTCATGGCACCCGTCGGGCGCCAAGCCTATACGGCCGGCATCGCGCCCCTGTTGGCCGGAGAGATACAGCAAGGGCAGGCCTTCGAGCGGACGCTCGCACCCTTCCGCGCGTTCATGCTCAAGAACGTGCGCGAGAAGGATCTCGATCTCTTCCTGAAGATGGCCAAGGCACCTCCCCCGTCCACCCCCGAGGAGATCGGGCTCGAAGTGGTCACCCCGGCGTTCATGATCTCGGAATTGAGCCGCGCGTTCGAGATCGGGTTCCTGCTGTTCATTCCCTTCATGATCATCGACTTGGCCGTGTCCTCGGTCCTGATGGCGCTCGGCATGATGATGATGCCGCCCGCCAGCGTGTCCTTGCCCTTCAAGCTGATCTTCTTCGTTCTCGTGGATGGATGGTCTCTCCTCGTCGGCTCCCTCGTTCAGAGCTTTAACGGTTGATGTGAAGCAGGATGTATGAAGAGCCGTCTGCGCTGAGCCAATCCACCTCGCCGCCTGTCGGTCGCTCCGGGTTCGGGTGGTGATCGCGTGCTGGGCGAGGAACACCGCTCGGTTTACGATGCCCTTCGTGTTTTTCCATTCCGTCGCGCAGTCCAGGCCTGCTGACCACGCCACTCGACATCCGGGCATTCGGTCGACCATGACCGTGGCCCGCCTCCGGGACGCGGAGAGCATATCGTCGCATCGCCGGGGTGCGCATGGCTGTCGAGCGAGGCCGATTTTCCCCTACGCCGAGACAACGGCGATGGTCGCGCACCGCCGAGCCTGCTGGATGAGGCCCCCGCCCGAAGAAAGCCTCGCTCGTCGGCTCTCGTCAGCTCCCGCTACGACAACACGCGGCGGGCAGGAGATGGCGTCACCATCAGGGCGATCGGCGCCCGCACCGGGTCGGGCGTCGAGAAGGACCTGATGGCCTGCGCGGTTCGCGGCACCCCCGCTTCAGTCCGGGCCGGCAGGTCTCAGGACAACCCCCCGTCCAGGACGGGGATGGCCGGCTTCTGCCGCATCACAGCCGTGCTCGCCCTCGCCTGCCTGACCTCCGCCTGTCTCGTCGGCCCGGACTACGCCCGGCCCTCGGTCGAAACACCGCTGGCTTTCAAGGAGGCGATCCCCGCTCCGGCGAAGGGCTGGACAGCCATCCTGCCCGACGATGCTGCCCCCCGCGGCGCATGGTGGTCGGTTTTCCGCGATCCGGAGCTCGACCGTCTCGTCCGCCTGATCGACGTGGACAACCAGAGCTTGCGCCAAGCCCTGTCCGCCTACGAACAGGCGAGGGCCGTGGTCCAGCAGACCCGCGCCCAGCTGTTCCCGACCGTCATCGGTGCACCGAGCCTTCGGCGATCCGGAAGCGGCGATGTCGCACGTACGTCCCTGACGCTACAGGGTTCGGCGAGCTGGGAGCTCGACCTCTTTGGCCGCATTCGGCGTGGGATCGAGAGCAGCGCCGCCTCGGCGCAGGCCAGCGCCGCCAACGTCGCGCTGGTGCGCTTGACCCTCCAGAGCGAACTCACGACGAACTACTTTCAATTGCGCTACCAGGAGTCGCTGCAACGTCTCCTGACCGAGACGATCACGGCCTACCGGAAGAGTCTCGAGATCGCCCGGAACCAGTACGCCGCTGGCGTCGCCGCCCGCTCGGACGTGATCACGGCGGAGACGCAGCTCCAGACGACCCAAGCCGCGGCGATCGCCGTCGAGCTGCGTCGAGCGACCTTCGCGCACGCGATCGCGATCCTGACCGGGCGTCCCCCTTCGGAGATCGCGTTGCCGCAAGGCCGCCTCGCCTCGCGGCTGCCGAGCATACCCGGAAGCCTGCCTTCGGAACTGCTGGAGCGGCGCCCCGACATCGCGCAGGCCGAGCGTCTCGTGCAGGCGCAGAGTGCGCGGATCGGCGTAGCCGTGGCGGCGTTCTATCCGAGCGTGAACCTGTCTGCCTTTGGCGGCATCGCCGGCGATCCGACGGGTGCTTTCTTCGCGGCCGGGAACCAGTTCTGGTCGGTGACCGGCGCGGCGACGGACGTGCTGTTCGACGGCGGTGCCCGTTCAGCTGCCCTGCGAGCGGCACGGGCGGCCTACGATGCGGCGGTCGCGGCGTACCGCCAGAGCGTGCTGACCGCGTTCCGCGAAGTCGAGGATGGCCTGGCCGGCGCGCGCATCCTGGAGCGGCAACAGCAAGTCCAGCAGGCGGCCGCGGCCTTCGCGATCCGTGCGGTCGAGATTGCGCTCAACGAGTATCGCGCCGGAACGCAGAACTACACGACCGTGATCACCGCGCAGGCGATCGAACTCAACAGCCGTGTGGCGGTGCTGCAGCTTCAGCTGGCCCGCTTCACCAACGTCGTGGGGCTGATCCGGGCGCTGGGTGGGGGCTGGGATGTACGGAGCCTACCATCGCAAGGGGAGCTACTCGCGATTGAGTTGCCCATCGACAGCACGCAAGCTCTGCACGCGGATGAATAAGACGATCTCGGCAGGCCACGACAGGGTCGTGCTAAGGCGACGCGTGATCGTGGAGATGGGTGCGATCACGCGTGCTCGGTTTCAGCGGGGAGACTCGAAGGTAGGCAGCTGAAGTTGACGCGCGCTTGAAAGGCTCGCGCCACGGTGAGGCCTTGATCGAGGCTTCAGCTCACATGCGGTGGTTCATCCCGCGCATGTTGCCGTGGCCCATATTGCCGTGGCCCATGTTACCACGGCGCATGCCACGCTTGTTGCCGTGGCTCATGCCACCCATGCTCCCATGTCCCATCGAGCGGTCGCGCACCTGGATGACGCCCCCCTGCGCTGCGTCGAGGCCGGGTTGAACCGGAACCGGGGCCGCCTGTGCAGCACCGACCAGGGTGAGCGCCGTCAGACCGGCCGCGAGTGTCAACATCTTCATGGATTGGATCCTGAGGCGAGGGTACCCCACCTGGGTTTGGCTCGACGTGAGCAAGGCTCAAAACGCCTGGCATCCGGCTTCGTTCAAAATCGAACGTCACGGAAGAGCGTGGCTCAACGATCGGATCGCGAGCAGAAAAGGCCGCCCAGAGCGGGCGGCCTTTGTAGAGCCTTGTGGATTGATCGCCTCTGCGGATCAGTGAGGCTCCTGATCTGCAGTAGTCGGGACTTGATCTGACAGACGGTGTCGTTGAGCTGAGGCGCGAGCCGAGGCCGGGCGCGGAGTGGTCGGGGTGCGCAGCGCTCGGCCTCGGCGTTCATGAGGACACCGACCATGACGAGGGAACAGAAGGTCATTCGGGGCAAGGTGGGTCTGCTGGAGCTGGCCAAGCAGCTCGGCAACGTCAGCCAGGCCTGCAAGATGATGGGCTACTCGCGAGACAGCTTCTACCGGTTCCGCGAGCTCTACGACACCGGCGGCGAGGTAGCGCTACAGGAGCTGAGCCGGCGCAAGCCACTTCTGGCCAATCGCACCGCGCCCGAGGTCGAGGCGGTGATCGTGGAGATCGCTCTGGAGCAGCCGGCCTACGGTCAAATCCGGGTGGCCAACGAGGTCCGTCGGCGCGGGCATTCGATCTCACCGGCGGGCGTACGTGGCGTCTGGCAGCGCCACGACCTGGAGACCATGAAGAAGCGGCTTAAGGCTCTGGAGGCCAAGGTCGCGCAGGAGGGACTGGTCCTGACCGAGGGCCAACTCGCAGCGCTGGAGAAGGCTAAGGCCGAGAAGGAGACGCACGGCGAGTTTGAGAGCGAATGCCCCGGCTATTGCGGGGCGCAGGATACCTTCTACGTCGGCACCATGAAGGGGGTCGGGCGGATCTACCAGCAGACCTTCATCGACACCTACGCCAAGGTGGCGTTCGCCAAGCTCTACGACCGCAAGACGGCGCTCACGGCCGCCGACCTGCTCAACGACCGCGTGGTCCCGTTCTTCGACGCGCAGGAGGTGAAGCTGTGCCGCGTGTTGACCGACCGCGGTACCGAGTACTGCGGCAACCCCGAGCACCACGAGTATGAGCTCTACCTCGCGGTCGAGGACGTGGATCATTCTCGGACCAAGGCCAAGAACCCGCAGACGAACGGCATCGTCGAGCGCTTCCACAAGACGGTGCTGAACGAGTTCTACCGCGTCACCTTCCGCAAGAAGATCTATGGCTCTCTGGCGGAGCTGCAGGCGGACCTGGACACCTGGATCCAAAGCTACAACGAAGAGCGGCCACACCAAGGCCGGTGGTGCTTCGGCAAGACGCCGATGCGGACCTTCCTTGACGCCGTCCCGCTGGCCCAGGAAAAGATGATCGCCGCCTGATCAACGTCAGGCAGTCGAGACCGACCATCTCCGGACATCGACTGTCAGATCGAGTACCAGCTACTACACCTGATCGCCGTGAGAGCCTTCGCGGCTCGTCTCATGGCGCTCTTCGGCATGACCGCCGCCGTGATCACCGTGGGTGTCCTCGACCACGTGCCGTTCCACGGCCGGTGCATGATGCACATCATCGCCGTGGCGGTCGCCGTGGACGCCGACGCCGCCCGGACCGATTTCGATGGCCTGCGCCGAGGCCGCAGCGGGCGCAAGCGCGAAGCCGGAGGCGGCCAGGAGGGCTATCAAAGACGCTGTCTTGATCACTTTATGAACTCCTTGAGAGTCTGCCGATCGTCGCAACGTCCGATCGACGAAGAAGGATCCAAGCACGCTTGATGCCGGACAGCGGGGGTCGTCGTGGCTATGGACGTACAGCGCTGCGCACAGTGCCCGCCGCAGCTGAGACGGAGCCATTTCGATCTGACTTCGCGAATTGAGCCGCCGGCCAGGCCGGTCGCAACCGTACCACTTCTGCCGTATTCGTAGAGATCTTGGCCTTAACCGTGATGACCGCCATAGCCGCCATAGCCGCCATGCCCGCCGAAGCCGCGGCCGCCGTGCCCGCCGTGCCCGCCGAAGCCGCGGCCGCCGTAACCGCCGCCATGCCCGCCGAAGCGCCGACCGCCATAGGCGCCGTGCCCCCCGAAGCCGCGGCCGCCGTAGCCGCCATGACCGCTTCCCGAATGTCCGAAACCCGAATGTCCGAAATCCTGGGCCGAGGCTGGGTTCGAGGCCGTAGCGAGACTCAGACCGACGGCGAGAACCGTCAAGCTGGCGCTAAGAAACAATTTTGATTTGCGCATCGCGTTCATCATTCTTCTCCGTCAATCGAAAGGTTCACGTTAATAAGAATTTTGGGCTCAAGGTTCCACTTGGCTGCTCGAACACGGCATGAACGAGAATTTATCACTCATACGTCCGTACTCGTAGATGCACGTGCAGATTTGCAGGTTGTAAAATCTGCTTGCTGCGATAGGGAAAGCTGCTCTCAAGGTTTACGGCGTGGTCCGCACTGCGGGGCGAGATGGCGTCCGAGGCAGACCCTTCAGGGCTGCCGCGCCTCAGACAGGGCTTCCAGGCAGGTTGTGCGGTCACCCCTGGCATCTGCCGCCCGAGCGCGCTCCAGCGCCGCGCGGTCCTCCCGCTCGTCGCGGGCGGCCCGGTTTTTGGAACGGGCCAAGGACTCCGGGGTCGGCTGGTGATGCAGCTGAGCGCGGACACTCTGGTGTCCGGTTGTTCCTGGCAGCTCCGTCATGGCCTGCTCGTAGGCGGCAATCTCTTGACTGCAGGGACCTGCATCCGCCGGGCCGACGAGCAGGGCGCTGAGCAGAAACAGGACGAGGGAGACCGAACGCCAGCTCATGCTCGCCTCCCAATCCGAAGTGCCCCGCTCCGCCGAAAAGGTTCTGCGCATGGTCGGAGGGCCTTTTCCGTCCCGTCGCCTCAGTACCGCCCGGCGGGGGTTGAGGTGTAAAATTCTGAACTTGATTAGACAGACAGTGTCAGCTTCACTCCCCTTCAGCCCGACCGAGAATGGCTTGGCGTGCGGTCACGCCGTCGAGCCCTGCGCCTGCGGCGCACCGCTTCGCGGCTTCGGGGCCTGACCGCCTGACCGAACCAAGCCAGAGGTTTTCAGGCCGAGAATGGCTTGCTGCAGGGGCATCACTCTCCCCTTGATCGCGCCTCAACCTGACACTGTCCGACAGATCAAGTCCTAACTTTTACACCTGAGGGGCCTTTGATCCCGCCTGGGACACCGGTGGCTCCGCTCGTATCAGCCCCACCGCCGCCAGCCTGACCGCCAGCACCACCTGTCCCACCTCGCGCTGGCCCGGTCCCCGAGGCACCGGCTGCGCCCATTCCAGCACCAGTACCGCCACCCACGCCCATTCCGCCACCGGCACCGCCTGCGGACCCACTACCTCCGGCAG
>CAXDNE010000270.1:0-10115 GCA_963990595.1 uncultured Methylobacterium sp. | reverse complement strand
GCCGGCCACCACGGTCGGATGGATGCCGCCGTCCTCTAGGGCGCGGATCACGCCGATATGCGCCCAGCCCCGGGCCGATCCGCCGCCCAGCGCGAGCCCGACCCGCGGGCCGGCGCTCGGCAGGGGGCGGACCGGCTCGACGGTACCGGGTAGGAACAGGGGCTCGGCGGACGCGTCTTGCCACCGGGTGGCAAGCGGCCGGCTCATCTCCCGGCGGCTTTCAGGACGGCGCGCCCGTCCGCGTCGCGGGTGACGGTGCGATAGAAGCAATCCCGCCGTCCGGTGTGGCAGCAGCCGCCGTCGCCGCCGACCGCGACCCGGATCAGGAGCGCGTCCTGGTCGCAATCGACCCGCATCTCGACGACCCGCTGGATCTGCCCGCTGGTGGCGCCCTTGTGCCAGAGCTCGCCCCGCGAACGCGACCAGTACCAGGCCTCACCGGTCTCGATGGTGCGGGCCAGCGACTCGGCATTCATGTGGGCGAGCATCAGCACGCGCCCGTCATGGGCATCGACCGCGATGCAGGTGATGAGCCCGTCCCGGTCGAAGCGCGGCGTGAAGGCCGTGCCTTCCTCGACCTCGGCGCGGGTGCCGGGGGGGTCGAAAGCGCTGTCGCTCGCGGTCATGGCGCCGGGTTCGTCCGGAGACGCTACTTGGCGCCGCCGCGCACGAGCGTCAGGAAGCGCACCTGCTCGTTGGCGTCGTCCTTGAACACGCCGCGGAACTGGCTGGTGATGGTCGAGACGCCGGCCTTCTGCACGCCGCGCATCGCCATGCAGAGGTGCTCGGCTTCCACCATCACGGCGACGCCGCGGGGCTTGAGGATGCTCTCGATCACGTCGGCGATCTGGGCCGTCATCGTCTCCTGCGTCTGCAGGCGGCGCGCGAAGGTGTCGACCACGCGGGCGAGCTTCGAGAGGCCGACCACGCCCCGGGTCGGATAATAGGCGATGTGCGCGAGCCCCATGAACGGCACCATATGGTGCTCGCAATGGGAGTGGAACGGGATGTCGCGCACGAGCACGATGTCCGAATAGCCCTCGACCTCCTCGAAGACCCGCTCGAGGAGCTTCTCGGCATTCACGTCGTAGCCGCCGAACAGCTGCTCGTAGGCCTTCGTCACCCGGGCCGGGGTGTCGCGCAGGCCTTCCCGGGCCGGATCGTCGCCGGCCCAGCGCAGGAGCGTGCGCACGGCGGCCTCGGCCTCGGCGCGGCTGGGGCGACCGGTCTCGATGCCCTCGGGAACCCGGGTGGCGGAAGCCGGCTCCGGTGCGATGTCGACCGCCGTGGAACGGCCGTCATCCACCGGCCGGTTGTCATTGCGCATGCCTGTCAGACCTTGCCCGTTGAGACCGTTCCGGTCGAAAGCCTGGCCGTCACCCTGGTAGGACAAGGATTTGAGCGCGGCATCCATGGCATCTCCGGCCCGCGCGATGCGGGACTTCATCGGGGTGCTGTCAGGCTTGGCATACATCGTCGGATCGCGTCGGGCGTTTTGAGGGAAGATCCCGGGCTCGAAAAGGTTTCAAGCCGGCGCCCCGGGGTGAACTCGTGCCGTGGGAACCACCTTGGCCGTGGGCGCGACCCTGGTCGACGGCCCGCCTTCTCGCGAAGCGGCCGTCCGGGGCCTATATCATCGTTCGCGGGGGAACGCGCAATGCGCGAACCGCGCGGCAGATTCCCGATGGGCTCTGCACACCCGGCCGAGGACCCGATGCTCGACGACATCTACAACCGCCGTATCCTCGAACTCGCCGCCGACATCCCGCGCCTCGGCCGTCTGGACAAGCCGGACGCCAGCGCCACCGCGCATTCCCGCCTGTGCGGCTCGACCGTGACGGTCGATCTCGTCCTCGGCGAGGATGGCCGCGTCGCCGATTTCGCCCACGAGGTCAGGGCCTGCGCCCTCGGGCAGGCCTCCTCGTCGCTGATGGGACGGCACGTGGTCGGCGCCAGCGCGGACGAGCTGCGCGGCCTGCGCGAGACCATGCGGGCAATGCTGAAGGAGAACGGCCCGGCGCCCGACGGAGCCTGGTCGGACCTCGCGGTCCTGGAGCCGGTCCGGGCGTTCAAGGCGCGCCACGCCTCGACGCTGCTGACCTTCGACGCCGTGGTGGACGCCCTCGACCAGATCGCCGCGAAACGGCAGGCTGCCTGACTCCGATGACCCGGCGCGCGGCGCATTGGGCGATTCGCGGTTACCAGCTCACCCTGTCGGGCCTGATCGGCCGCCAGTGCCGCCACTGGCCGAGCTGTTCCGAGTACACCGATACGGCCATCACCCGGTACGGGCTCTGGCCCGGCGGCTGGATGGGCCTCGCCCGGATCTGCCGCTGCGGGCCGTTCGGAACCCACGGCATCGACCTCGTGCCGGAGCGCCTGCCGGAGGGGGCGGCCTGGTACCGCCCCTGGACCTATGCCCGCTGGCGCGGCGTCGAGGCGCCGCCCTCACCGTTTGCCTGCGAGGCGGTGGGGGAGAGGTCCCCGACCGAGACGCGCTGAAGGGCGCGCGT
Organism: uncultured Methylobacterium sp.; assembly: GCA_963990595.1. GTDB lineage: Bacteria > Pseudomonadota > Alphaproteobacteria > Rhizobiales > Beijerinckiaceae > Methylobacterium. Next base: position 7,602 of record CAXDNE010000270.1, on the reverse strand, counting down.
TCCTGCTTTGTTTCACGTGAAACAGGCCGCGGTGGGTCCGCCATGGTCGGGTGGTCCCACCCATCCTCATCATCCTGAGGTGCCGGAGCGCAGCGCAGGTCTCGGAGGAGGCTTCCAGGGATCGCGGCGCCGTCTGGAGGGCTCCGTCGAGGCCCGCTGGCGCGGGCCCCTCAGGATGCGGATGTGGGTTGGACAGCCGCTCGCGCTCTGTCCGGCCCCCTCAGGCGGCCCGATTGGCAGCCAGCCGCTCGGCGAACTCGATCGCCTCGATCAGGCTGCGCTCGTTGGCGATGCCCTTGCCGGCGATGTCGAAGGCGGTGCCGTGATCGACCGAGGTGCGGATGATCGGCAGCCCGAGGGTGATGTTCACCCCCGACAGGTCCATCCACTTGCCGGTGGCCGGGTCGATCTCGAAGCCGAGCAGCTTGACCGGGATGTGCCCCTGGTCGTGGTACATGGCGACCACCGCGTCGTACTGGCCGGCGCGCAGCTTCACGAACACCGTATCGCCCGGCACCGGCCCGTGGATGTCGAGCCCGTCGGCATTGGCCTTCTCGATCACCGGGGTGCTGACATCGATGTCCTGGCGCCCGAACAGGCCGCCCTCGCCGGCATGGGGATTGAGCGCGGCCACCGCGATCTTCGGCTTGGCGATGCCCAGCCCCTTCAGGGCCTTGTCGGTGAGGTCGATGACGAGGCGCAGGCGCTCCGGGGTGAGGCGCTTGGGCACGTCCGCGAGGGCGACATGGGTGGTGACATGCGAGACCCGCATGTTGCCGTGGGCCAGCATCATCACCGAGCCGCGCACACCGGTCAGCTCCGCCAGCATCTCGGTGTGGCCGGCATAGTGGTAGCCGGCCTTGTTCAGCGCCTCCTTGTTGAGGGGCGCCGTGACGATGCCGCCGATCCTGCCGGCCAAGGCGAGGCGGACCCCGGCCTCGATCGCCTTGTAGGCGAAGCGCCCGCCATCGGCCGAGAGCCGGCCCGGCTCGATCGGCGCGCCCTCGGCATCCGCCTGGAGGCAGCACAGGGCCGGCCAGTCGCCGTCCTCGGCGACCTCGGGAATCCGCTCGGGAAGGAGGCCGAGGGCCTCTTCCGCCCGGTGCAGGGCCGGGGCGCTGCCGATGACCATGAGGCGCAGATCGCCCGCGGCGATCCGGTCCTTCAGGCGGGCGGCGGCCTTGACGATGATCTCCGGGCCGATGCCGGCCGGATCGCCCATGGTGATGGCCAGATGTGGGGTCACGCGTCGCTCCTGTCGGGCGTCAATCCGTTCTGATGAAGTAGATCGCGCCAGACGCCCTCCGTTCCGAAGGCGCCGGATTTCGAGATCACCGCGAGCCCGTCCCAGCGGCCGCCGCGCAGGGTCGAGCGCGGCAGGCCGGGGGTGATCTGGCCCGTCACGTCGAGGCGCTCCACCGCCAGGGCGAGACACAGGGCCTTCAGGGTCTCGCCGCCGGCCACCAGCAGGGTGCCGGGCTTCGGAATGCGGTCGACCACGGCCGCGAAGGTCGCGGCGATCTGCGCCGCGGCCGCCTCCCGTTCGGTGTCTTCGGGCAGCGCGAGGCTCGCCAGCACGACGCCGTCGCGCCCGAGGCGCTCCGCGACCGATCCGGCATGGTCCGCTCCGCCCGGGGGCAGGATCAGCCGGTGCGAACCGCAGGCCGCGAGCTGGGCCGCGGTCTCGGCCCGGTCGGAGCCAAACAGGCCGAGCACCGGGCCGGCGAGCCGGACGTCGCTCGGCGCCGCCACGCCCCGCGCCAGGGCCGCCGCGAGGCCGCCGCTGCCGCACCACAGCACGGGCGCGTCGCGGGCGAGATCCGCGAGGCGGGCGAGGTCGTCGTCGCTCGCCGCATCATAGACCGCCACGCCCGGGACGGGGCCGTCGGCGATGGACGCCCGGCGGGCCGGCAGCCCCGCCGCCCGCAGCGCTTCGGCGATGTCCCCGGAAACCGGTGCCCAGCCGCCGTCCCGCCGGGCGAACTGGCGTCCGCCTTGGGTGCGGCGTCCCTGATACGGGAAGGCCGGCGCCACGATGCAGCGCGCCCACGGGCCGCTCTGCAGCACCGCGCCGAGTTCCGCCGCCCAGGGGCCGCGCAGCAGGCTGTCGACCTTCTTGAAGGCGATGTCGGCCCCGTGCAGCCGGGGCGCCAGATCGCCTACGATCCGGGCGGCCGCATCGGCGGAGAGCTCGCGCGTGCCGGAATCGATGGCCAGGCATCCGCGGGCGTCACCCGGCAGGATCTCCGGCCACGCCACGGGGATCGGCCCGCACAGGCCGGTGAAGCCGGCCGCCGTGTCGAGGGTGCCGGTCAGGTCGTCGGCGATGAGGCGCAGGCAGGTCATGGCGGGGTGGGGTCGGCCGCGAACCGGTTCCGTGTCGCGACGGTCTCTCGGGATGCCCTGCCTGGCCGGGCAAGGGACCCAGGCTTGTTGTAAGGTTGTCGCGACGCATACAGACCGGCCGGCGACGGGGTCAAGCGCGCTGCATCGCCGGTGCGACCTCCATCGCGAGATCGAGGAGCCGGCCCTCGAACAGGCGGTCCCGGGACGCGCCGATATGGGCGGCCATGCGGGTGCGGGCCGCCTCGGGGTCGCGGTCGCGGATCGCCGCGAAGATCCCGTGATGCTCCTCCCAGACCCCGCGCAGGCCGGAATTCGGGCCCAGCAGGGCGAGACCGTGGATCCTCATGCCCACGGCGATGTGCGATTGCAGCGCCTGCAGGGAGGCCGCGTAATAGTGGTTGTTGGACGCCTCCGCGATCGCGTGATGGAAGGCGAAATCGGCGTCGTCGCGATGCTGCTCCTGGCGGGTGGCGAGGCCGAGCAGGTCGAGGGCCGCGCCGATCCGCTCGAGGGCGGCCGCGTTGCGGCGCGCCGCCGCGTGGAAGGCCGCGTCGGGCTCGATCGTCAGGCGGAACTCGTAGCAGCGCTGGATGTCGGCGATGCTGTCCACCGGCGCGAAACCCAGGGCCGGGCTCGCCTCGCGCGGCCGGACGAAGCTGCCCGCGCCCTGGCGCGAGACGATGGCGCCGTCCCGGCGGAGCCGGTCCAGGGCGGCCCGCACCACCGGGCGTGAGACCTGGAAGTGCTCCGCGAGGTCGTGCTCGCTGGGCAGCCGGGCATTGGCCGCATAATGGCCGTTGGCGATGGCGGTGAGGATCGCGTGATAGATGCCGTCGGCCAGCGCGGTCGGCCGCGCCGGGGCGAGGCGCGAGCCCGGATCAGGACCCTCCGCGCGGCCGGACAGGGCAGACGACATGCGGATACGCCTCCGTGTGCGCTTCGGCCAGTCAGCGATGAACGCACCCACTTGTCAACGACTTGTCCGTCGCTGCCGAGTGTTGCGCCCACTTGTCGAAAGGTTGTAGCAGGCGCGCCGGGGGGACGGCGGGTGTCAGGCCCGGGACAGGGGCGACACCGGAGGACGATCCATGCAGATTCCGATCAAGCGCTCGCTGGAGCGCGTCCCCGGCGGCCTGATGGTCGTGCCGCTGTTCCTCGGCGCGATCCTCCACACGCTGTTCCCGAACACCGCGACGTTCTTCGGCTCGTTCACCGGCGCCCTGTTCAACGGCGCGCTCCCGATCCTGGCGGTGTTCTTCGTCTGCATGGGGGCGGGCATCGACTTCCGGGCCACCCCGGCGATCGCCCGCAAGGGCGGCGTGCTCCTGGCCGCCAAGGTCGGGGCCGCCGCGATCATGGGCGTGGTGTTCGGCCATTTCCTCGGTGAATCGCCCGTGGTCGGCGGCGCCTTCGCGGGTCTCTCGACGCTGGCGATCGTCGCCGCCATGAACGACACCAATGGCGGGCTCTACCTCGCCCTCATGGGCCAGTTCGGCCGCCCGAAGGATGCGGGCGCCTACGCGATCATGAGCCTCGAATCCGGCCCGTTCCTGACCATGGTGACGCTGGGCCTCGCGGGCCTGTCGGCCTTCCCGTGGCCGACCCTGGTGGGCAGCATCCTGCCGCTGCTGATCGGCATGGTGCTGGGCAATCTCGACCGCGACATGCGCGCCTTCCTGTCGGGCGCCGCCCCGGTGATGATCCCGTTCTTCGCCTTCGCCCTCGGCTTCGGGCTCGACCTCGCCAAGATCTGGCAGGCGGGCCTCCTCGGGATCGGGCTGGGTGCGGCGGTGGTCGCGGTCACGGGTGTGGTGCTGTTCGTCGCCGACCGGCTCACCGGCGGCAACGGAGTCGCCGGGGTGGCCGCCGCCTCCACGGCCGGCAATGCCGCCGCGGTTCCGGCGATCATCGCGGCCGCCAACCCGGCCTACGCGGAGGCGGCCGGTCCCGCGACGGTGCTGGTGGCGGCGAGCGTCGTGGTCTCGGCCCTGCTGGTGCCGCTGCTGACCGCCTTCGTGGCCGCGCGGGTCCGGCAGGAGACCGAGGAGCCCGATCCGCTGCTCGAGCCGGTCCCGCAGCCCGCGACCACGGCGCATTGACGGTGCGCTGACCCGGTCCGTGAGGATCCCCGGCCGCGCGCCGGGGCGGCAACCGAAATCGGGGACGTCCGGTTGTCTCGGCAGACGGCCCGGCACCGCCGCGGCGCACCGACAGATCGGAGCGGGCACAGCATGTCCATCGCAGCGAGAGGCAAGACGCATATCGACATCTACGACCGCGCCGTGCGCGAGGCGTGGGCGCAGCGCTTCGGGGTGAGCGAGGAGCGGCTGCGCAAGGCCGTCACGATGGTGGGGAGTCGGATCACCAGCGTGGCCGCCTATCTCGACCGGCCAGTGTCCTGAGGCGGCCGGCGTCGACGTGAAGCCCGATCTTCATCCGTCCCTGGGGCCGTCGGCCCCGGGGCGCCCGCCCCAGCCTCCCGGGTCATCGTCCGTGCCTGACGACAAGAACGCGCCTCCGTCGCCCCGGGGGCCGGACGCCATCACCTTCGAGCAGATCCGCGAGCGCGCCTACGAATTGTGGGAGCGCAATCACCGGCCGGAGGGATTCGAGATCGAGTTCTGGCTGCTGGCCGAGCGGGAGCTGCGCAAGGAGCGCGAACGCCAGAAGGCGGCCGACATGCCGGTCCCCGCCAAGGCCGATCCGCCGCCGACCTAGGGCAGCGTCCGCGCTGGTGTGGACGTCTGGCGCAACCCCCTGGCGCGACCCTTGCGTCACCCGGCGACGGGCAAGTGCGTGATCGCCGGGGGCTGAGCGGATGGATCCAGGCTGTCGAGGGTCAATGCCGCCGGGTGTTCGGCCGCCTCCCGCCGCGGCGCTTGCGTGAGCGCCGCCCCATGTCATCTGTACCGCCTCTGACCTGTCGACCGGCGCGGCCCGCCTCGCCCTCCGCGCGACAGGCGCCATCCGCGGAGCCTGCTGCCCTGACCCGTCGGAGCTTTGCCGGACTCGGCCTCGGTGGTGTCGCGGCCGCCGCTTCGGGGAGCGGCGGGCTGGCCCAGACGCCCGCGGCGCCGGGCAAGCCCGGGGCGCTCACGGCCGCTCCGGTCTCGCAGTCGGGTCTCGGCCCGCGGCTGACGCTGCACGCCATCGACAATTTCCACGGGACGCCGGCGGCCGGGATGGTCTGCGACCTCTCCCGGCGCGCGGGCGACGCCTACAGGCCGGTCAAGACGGTCACCACCGGCGCCAACGGCCGGCCGGCCGAGCCGCTCCTGGTGGACGAGGCGCTCACGGCCGGCCAGTACGAGCTGCTGATGCATGTCGAGGCCTATTTCACCACCCTCGGGGTGAGGCTGCCGAGCCCGAACTTCCTCGGCCTCGTTCCGATCCGCTTCCGGATTCGCGACGCCGGCCAGCGCTATCACCTGCCGGTGCTGTTCACGCCCTGGGGCTATTCCTATTATCGCGGCAGCTGAGCCCGTCCCGATCCGTTTTCCTCCAGGACCTCGAACCATGGCCGGCATCTCGACCCATGTCCTCGACACCGATCGCGGGCGCCCCGCCGCGGGGATCCGCATCGACTTCTCGGTCCTGGAGGGAGAGACGTGGCGGCTGGTGAAGAGCGTCGTCACCAACGCGGACGGGCGGACCGACACGCCGATCCTGGCGGCCGAGGAGGCCAGGGTCGGCCAGTACGAACTGGCGTTCCACGTCGAGGATTACTTCCGGGCCCGTTCGGGCACCGACGAGGCCGACATCTTCATCGACAACCCCGTGGTGCGCTTCGCGATCTTCGATCCGAAACAACATTACCACGTGCCGATGCTGTGCGCGCCCGGCAGCTTCACCACCTATCGGGGCAGCTGAACGCCGTGCCCGATCTCGCCACCGTCAACCGGATGGACGCGGCCGCCTTCGTGTCCCTCCTCGGGGGCGTGTTCGAGCACGCCGCCTGGGTGGCACGGGCCGCCTGGCCCGAGCGGCCCTTCGCCAGCGTCGCGGAACTGCACGCGGCGATGATGCGGGTGGTCCGCGCGGCGCCCGCGGAGGCGCGCCGCGCCTTCCTCAACGGCCACCCGGAACTCGCCGGCCCGGAGGCGCGTGCCCGGAACCTGACGGCGGATTCCGCGAGCGAGCAGGGCAGCGCCGGGCTCGACCGCATGGCCGCGGCCGAGGCGGCCGCCTTCGCGCGCCTGAACGCGGCCTACCGCGCCCGGTTCGGCTTCCCCTTCATCATCGCGGTGCGGGGCCGGGGACGCGCCGAGATCCTCTCGGAGTTCGAGGCGCGGCTCGGCCGGGATCCGGCGACCGAGGAGGCGGCCGCGTTGGACGCGGTCGCGCAGATCACCCGCATGCGCCTCGAGCGCCTGATCGACGGCTGACGCGGCTCAGCCCGCGGCCGACCGGGCTTCCTTCACGGCGGCCTCGAAGGCGACGAAGGCCTTGGTCGCGTCGTCCCAGGCTTGGCTGCGCACGCTGCGGATCAGGGCCGCCGCCTGATCGCGGGCCTGGGCCAGGGGCGCCTCCACGGCGGCAGGCCGCAACGGATCGGGGGCGACGCCCGCCGGCGGCGTGTCCGCCGAGCGCATACCGACCAGGGTCGCCGCGATGGCCCGGCGCCAGGCGGCGCAATCGGCCGGAATCCGGGCGACGCGCTCCTCCGCCGAGAGCGAGGTCTGGCGATCGAGCAGGGTCCGGCCGAGTTCCTCGATCTGCTCGAGCTTGGCCAGGGCGTCGCCGATCTCCCGGCGGGCCTTGTCGGTGCCCTCGGCGATCCGGCCGACATTGCGGGCGATGTCGCCGGTGGCCTGGATCTGCTGGCCCAGGATCTCGGAGGCCTCGCGCATCTGCGCCGCGACATTCGCCACGGCACCGCTCTCCGTCTCGACGCGGGCGTTGGCCCGCACCATGGCGGCGGCGCCGGTCTCGACCGCGTTGCGGCTGCGCGTGACCGCGGCCTGCATGGCCGCCATCTCCTCGCGCAGGCCGTTCACGCGCGCGCGGATCTCGTCGGTCGCCTTGGCGGTCTGGGCGGACAGCGTCTTGACCTCGGCGGCCACCACCGCGAAGCCGCGGCCGGCCTCCCCGGCGCGGGCCGCCTCGATCGTGGCGTTGAGCGCCAGCAGATTGGTCTGGGCCGAGATCGCCGCGATCGTGCCCGCCATCTCCTCGATCCGCAGGGCCGCCGCCGAGAAGCTGTCGAGGCGGCTGCCGATCTCCTCGGTGCCTTCCTCGATGCCGCGCATGCGCTCG
>CAXDNE010000269.1:0-10134 GCA_963990595.1 uncultured Methylobacterium sp. | reverse complement strand
GTGATGTCGGTGGCGAACTTCACCACCTTGTAGGGCCGGCCCCGCACATCCAGCATCGGGTTGTAGGAGGCCTGGATCCAGATCTGGCGGCCCCCGCGGCCGACGCGCTGGAACTGACCGGATTCGAAGGCGCCGGACCGCAGGCGCTCCCAGAACGCCCGGTACTCCTGCGACTCCCGCTGGACCGGATCCAGGAACAGGCTGTGATGCTGCCCGACGATCTCCGGCAGGGTGTAGCCGACCACGTCGAGGAAGTTGCGGTTGGCCGAGAGGATGCGGCCGTCGAGGTCGAAGTCGATCACCCCCTGAACACGGTCGAGGGCCGCGAGCTTGGCATGCGCCTCGCGGGCGTTCAGGGTCGAGAACATGGCGGGCGGGTTTCCGCTTGGCGGATCGGGCGTCGCGATGCAGCGCTCAGGACAGGCCGCACTCCGATCCGGAGATTGCATCCGTGAGTTGCACGAAGGAACTTAACATGGCGTGACGCCTGTTCTCTTCCGGACCAACCGAATACCGCATTCCTCCCTGTCGATCCGGGGTCGCACGTGCAGGCGCCGCCCGAGCCGAGGTATTCGCCGGGTTCGGACGGCCGGCACCGCGCGGGATGCAGGGCGCATCCGGGCGCGGGAGCATAAGCGTCCGTTTACCATTCCTGCACAGGATCCGCCCCGACCCGCGCGGATCGGCATCCGCGCGGCCTGGAGTCGTTGCCCGGCATGATGTCACGCGCGGAACGCACCCCTCTGACGGATTGGTGGTGGACGGTGGACCGCGGGCTGCTCGCGGCCCTGTTCGCCCTGATGGTCGCGGGCCTCGTCTTCCTGATGGGCGGCGGCCCGCCGGTGGCCGAGCGCATCGGCCTGCCGACCTTCTATTTCCTGAACCGGCAGGCGATGTATCTCGCGCCGACCATCCTGCTGATCTGCGCGGTCTCGTTCCTGTCGCTGCGGGGCATTCGGCGGCTCGCCCTGGTGACCTGGGTGGGCGGCGTGCTCCTCTGCCTGCTCGCCGGCAAGTTTGGCCCCGAGATCAAGGGCGCGCACCGCTGGATCCAGTTCGGCTCCTTCGGCCTGCAGCCCTCGGAATTCGTGAAGCCGGCCTTCGTGGTCGTCGCCGCCTGGGCCTTCTCGGAGGGCGCCCAGCGCCGCGACATGCCGGGCGGCATCCTGGCGCTGCTGCTCCTGCCGATCACCATCGTGCCGCTGCTGCTCCAGCCCGATTTCGGCCAGACCATGCTGATTACCATGGTGTGGTGCGCGCTGTTCTTCGTGGCCGGCCTCCACCTGATCTGGGTGGCCGTCCTCGGCGTGCTGGGCCTCGGAGGTGTGTTCGCTGCCTACCTGTTCTTCCACCACGTGCGTGAGCGCTTCAACAAGTTCCTCGACCGGGATTCCGGCGGCGGCTTCCAGGATTTCTGGTCGCGGGAATCCTTCCGCTCGGGCGGCTGGTTCGGGACCGGGCCGGGGGAGGGCGTGGCCAAGCGCCACCTGCCGGACGCGCATACCGACTTCATCTTCTCGGTCACCGGCGAGGAGTTCGGCGTGATCGTCTGCCTGTGCCTCGTGGCCCTGTTCGCCTACATCGTGCTGCGCGGCCTCAAGCTCGCCCGGCGCACCGACGACACCTTCTCGCGGCTGGCGATCACCGGCCTGACCACGCTGTTCGGACTCCAGGCCTGCATCAACATGGCGGTGAACACCCAGCTGATGCCCGCCAAGGGCATGACGCTGCCCTTCGTCTCCTACGGCGGCTCGTCGCTGATCTCGCTGGCGCTCGGCACCGGCTTCCTCGTCGCCCTCACCCGCAAGCGCCCCCGGACCGTGATGCTCAGCCAGAAGCCCCCCGGTACCGCGCCGGCCACCGTCGCCGGGGTGATGCGGTGACGGTCTTCACCCCCACGATCCTGCTCTGCGCGGGCGGCACCGGCGGGCACCTGTTCCCGGCCGAGAGCCTCGCCCACGCGCTGCGCGCCCGCGGCATCCGGGTGGCGCTCGCCACCGATGCCCGGGTCGATGCCATCGCGTCCGAGTTCCCGGCCTCCGAGATCGTCACCATTCCGTCGGCGACGCCGTCGGGGCGCTCGCCGATACGCCGAGCGAGCGCCGTGCTCACCCTCGGCCGGGGCTTCGGGGTCGCCGCGAAGGAGATCCGGCGGATCAACCCGGCCGCCATCGTGGGCTTCGGCGGCTATCCGACCGTGCCGCCGGTTCTCGCCGGCCAGCTGCTGCGGGTGCCCACCGTGCTGCACGAGCAGAACGCCGTGATGGGCCGCGCCAACGCCTTCCTGGCCCGCGGCGCCCGCACCATCGCCACCGGCTTCAAGGACGTCCGCGGGGTGCCCGATACGGCGCGCGCGCCCCGCATCCACACCGGCAACCCGCTTCGCCCGGCGGTGATCGAGGCGGCCAAGATCCCGTACCCGGCCTTCGGTCCGGACGACGCTCTGCGGCTTCTGGTGTTCGGCGGCAGCCAGGGCGCCCGGGTCATGGGCGAGGTCGTCCCCGAGGCGATCGCGCGCCTGCCCGACGCGCTGCGGGCCCGCCTGCACCTCGTGCAGCAGGTCCGGCCCGAGGACCTGACCGCGGTGCAGAACCGCTACCTCGCCATGGGGCTCGCCGGGATCGAGGCGGCGCCGTTCTTCAAGGACCTGCCGGCCCGCATGGCCGCGAGCCACCTCGTGGTCTCGCGCTCGGGCGCCTCGACGGTCTCGGAACTGGCGGCGATCGGCCGCCCGGCGATCCTCGTGCCGCTGCCCGGCTCCCTCGATCAGGATCAGGCCGCCAACGCCGCGACCCTCGACGCGATCGGCGCGGCGCTCGCGCTGAAACAGGCCGATTTCACCCCGGATCGTCTCGCGGCGGAACTGACCGCCTGCTTCGCGACGCCGGCAAAATTGACCGCGGCGGCCGATGCGGCCAGAAGCGCGGGCATCCACGACGCCGCAGAGCGGCTGGCCGAGGTCGTCGTCGAGACGGCCGCCCGCACCTGATTCTCAAGGGATTCCGCACCGGCGATCCCGCCACCAGACGGTTCGACCCATGAAGCTGCCCGACAAGCTCGGACCCATCCACTTCATCGGCATCGGCGGCATCGGCATGTCCGGCATCGCCGAGGTGATGCACAATCTCGGCTACACGGTGCAGGGGTCGGACGCCTCCGACAACGCCAATGTCCGCCGGCTGGCCGAGAAGGGCATGCGGACCTTCGTGGGCCACGACGCCCAGAACGTCGAGGAGGCGGCCCTCGTGGTCGTCTCGACGGCGATCCGGCGCGACAACCCCGAGCTCCAGGCCGCCCGGGAGCGCCGGCTCCCCGTCGTGCGCCGGGCCGAGATGCTGGCCGAGCTGATGCGCTTCAAGTCCTGCGTGGCGATCGCGGGCACGCACGGCAAGACCACGACCACGTCGCTGGTCGCTACCTTGCTCGACGCCGGCAACCTCGACCCGACCGTGATCAACGGCGGCATCATCAACGCCTACGGCACCAATGCCCGCATGGGCGCCGGCAAGTGGATGGTGGTGGAGGCCGACGAATCCGACGGCACCTTCCTCAAGCTGCCGGCCGACGTGGCGATCGTCACCAACATCGACCCCGAGCATCTCGACCATTTCGGCTCGTTCGACGCCATCAAGGACGCGTTCCGGCGGTTCATCGACAACATCCCGTTCTACGGTTTCGCGGTGATGTGCATCGACCACCCGGTGGTGCAGGACCTCGTTGGCCACATCGAGGACCGACGGATCATCACCTACGGCGAGAACCCGCAGGCGGATGTCCGCCTCATCGACGTGGACCTGCGCGGCGGCCAGAGCCGCTTCCGGGTGATGATCCGCGACCGCCGCCCGGGCTACCGGATGGAGATGGAGGACCTCGTCCTGCCGATGCCCGGCAAGCACAACGCGCTCAACGCCACGGCGGCGCTCGCCGTCGCGCACGAGCTCGGCGTGAAGCCGGACGCGATCCGCCAGGCGCTCGCGGGCTTCGGCGGCGTGAAGCGGCGCTTCACCCGCACCGGCGAGTGGAACGGCGCGACGATCTTCGACGATTACGGGCACCACCCGGTGGAGATCAAGGCGGTGCTCAAGGCCGCCCGCGCCTCGACCGAGCACGGCGTCATCGCGGTGGTGCAGCCGCACCGCTACACCCGGCTGCAGTCGCTGTTCGACGATTTCTGCACCTGCTTCAACGATGCCGACACGGTCATCGTCGCCCCGGTCTACGCGGCCGGCGAGCCGCCGATCGAGGGGTTCGACCGCGACAGCCTCGTCTCCGGCCTGCGCTCCCGCGGCCACCGCGACGCCCGGGCGCTGGAGCGGCCGGAGGAACTCGCCGGGATCATCGCGGACCTCGCCAAGCCGGGCGACTATGTCGTCTGCCTCGGCGCCGGCACGATCACCCAGTGGGCCTACGCCCTGCCGGACGAACTCGCCGCGCGGGGCCGTTGAGGGCGATGCGCCCCGTCGCGCCAGCAGGTATTCGCAGTCGGCGGCGCGGCCCACCGTTCGCTCCGGGCCCCGCTGAAGGGCCGGCGCCGGCGAACCTTCGGCGGATCTCGGCCCTCGCGACTCCGCTGCCACCCCGATGCGACGGCGACAGGGTCGTCGCATCCCTCTCCCCGCAGGCCGGGAGAGGGGAGAAACATCGATGATCGCATCACTCCACGACCGCATCCGCGCTGCCGCGCCCGACCTCCGCGGGCGCCTGCTCGCCGACCAGCCGCTCGCCGATCTCACCTGGTTCCGGGTCGGCGGCCCGGCCGAGGTGCTGTTCACCCCGGCCGACGAGGAGGATCTCGCGCGCCTCCTCGCGGCCCTGGATCCGGACGTGCCGGTGACGGTGATCGGCCTCGGCTCGAACCTCATCGTCCGCGACGGCGGCGTCCCCGGCGTGGTGGTCCGTCTCGGCGGGAAAGCCTTCGGCAGCATCGCGGTCGACGGCGAGACGCTCGCGGTGGGCACCGCCGTCCCCGACATGCGCCTCGCCAAGACGGCGGCCGAGGCCGGGCTCGACGGGCTCGCCTTCTACCGCGGCATCCCGGGCTCGATCGGCGGGGCGCTGCGCATGAATGCGGGCGCGCATGGCGGCGAGACCACGGACGTTCTGGTGGAGGCCCGCGGCATCGACCGCCGCGGGCAGGCCCGCACCTTCAGCCACGCGGCGATGGGCTTCTCCTACCGGCATTCGGACGCGCCGGACGACGTCATCTTCACCAGCGCCCTGTTCCGCGGGAAGCCCGGGGACCGGGCCGCCATCGAGGCGGAGATGGAGCGGGTCACGGCCGCCCGCGAGGCGGCCCAGCCGATCCGCGAGCGCACCGGCGGCTCGACCTTCGCCAACCCACAGGACGGGAAGGCCTGGCAGCTCATCGACGCGGCCGGCTGCCGGGGCCTGACCCGGGGCGGCGCGCAGGTCAGCGAGATGCACTGCAACTTCCTGATCAATACCGGGACCGCCACGGCGAGCGATATCGAGGGGCTCGGCGAGGAGGTCCGCCGCCGGGTGCGGGAGACGAGCGGCGTCGAGCTGCGCTGGGAAATCCGGCGGATCGGGCTGCCAGCCAGCCCGAACTGAGCGCGGCGGCCCGGACGCGCGTGGGCGGCGGCGCGGATCGGGTCGGCCGCCCCCGATGATCGTCCGGACGCATTCGGACCCTGTTTGAAGCCGACCTATTCGAGGTGCCCTGATGTCCAAGCACGTCGCCGTCCTCTTGGGCGGCACCTCCAACGAGCGCGAAGTCTCCCTCCGTTCGGGCGCGGCCTGCGCGGACGCCCTCGAGGGCGAGGGCTACCGGGTCACCCGCGTCGATGTCGGGCCCGACATCGCCGCGGTGCTGACCGCGCTCAAGCCGGACGTGGCGTTCAACGCGCTGCACGGGCCGGACGGCGAAGACGGCACGATCCAGGGCCTCCTGGAGATCCTGAAGATCCCCTACACCCATTCCGGCGTCCTCGCCTCGGCGCTCGCCATGAACAAGGAGCGGGCCAAGACCGTGATGCGCGCCGCCGGCGTCGCCGTCCCGGAGGGCCGGATCGTTAACCGTCGTGAGGCTGCCAGGACACACCCCCTGCCGCCACCCTACGTGGTGAAACCCATCGCGGAAGGCTCATCGGTGGGTGTGATCATCGTGCGCGACGGGCGCTCGCATCCCCCCCAGATCCTCGGCTCCGACGCGTGGACCTTCGGCGAGCAAGTCCTTGCAGAACCTTACATAGCCGGCCGCGAACTCACCTGCGGGGTGATGGGCGACAGGGCCCTCGGCGTCATCGAGGTCAAGGCCGCCACGGGCGACTGGTACGATTACGACGCCAAATACGCCCCTGGGGGGTCGGTTCATGTGCTCCCGGCCGAACTTAAACCAAATGTTTACCAGCGTGTCCAAGAACTGTCGTTAACGGCGCATCAAGCACTGGGCTGTCGGGGCGTCAGCCGTGCCGACCTTCGCTACGACGACACACCGGGTGGAACCGGTCTGCTCGTGGTGCTGGAGGTCAACACGCAACCCGGCATGACCCAGACGAGCCTTGTGCCGGAGATGGCGGCCCATGCGGGCCTGAGTTTCGGTGAGCTCGTCCGATGGATGGTGGAGGACGCTTCCCTGAATCGCTGAGCGGCAGTGACGCCGCCGGCCGGACCGGTCCCACGCGCCTCGTCGGCGCCGTGCTGGGCCGGATCAGAGGCCGCCTGCCGTCCCGCTCGCTCTCGGTTCGCCGGGCCCGCCAGGGCCAGCGCCTGGGCGAGCGCCTGCCCCGCGGCGCCGGCACCGTCGGGGTCTCCCTGTCGCTCGCCGCAGTGGCGCTCGCCGGGTTCGTGGCGAGCGGGCGCTACGACGCCTTCGTGGCCGAGCAGGGCCGCCCCCTCGACATCGCCGCGCGCCTCGCCGGCTTCGGCGTCGAGCGCGTGACCATCTCGGGCATTTCCCGGATGTACGAGCGCGAGGTTCTGGCGGCCGCCGGCATCGACTGGCGCTCCTCGGTTCCGTTCCTGGACGTCAACGCGGTCCGCGAGAAGCTCCTGCGCGTGCCGCTCATCGCCCAGGCGTCGGTCCGCAAGATCTACCCCAACGAGATCGCCATCACCCAGGTGGAGCGCGAGCCCGCGGCCCTCTGGCAGAAGAACGGCGAGATCAGCGTGATCGCCGCCGACGGCACGGTCATCGACGCGATGCGGGACGACCGCTACGCCAGCCTGCCCCTGGTGGTCGGCGAGGACGCCAACACCAAGCTGCCCGAATATCTCGCCCTCATCGCCGCCGCCGGTCCGCTCGCCGAGCGGATCAAGGCCGGCACCTACGTCTCCGGCCGGCGCTGGACCCTCAAGCTCGACGGCGTCGACGTGCGCCTGCCCGAGGTGGATCCAGCCGCCGCGCTCGCCCGCCTCGTCCGGTTCGAGCGCGAGGCGGGGCTGCTCGAGAAGGACATCATCGCGGTGGACCTGCGCATGCCGGACCGCCTCGTGGTGCGCCTGACCGAAGAGGCCGCCGCCGCCCGCGCGGAAGCCCAGAAGGCGAAGAAGAAGGGCGCGGCCAGCTGATGCCCTTCCACCCGATCTCCGCCCGTCCCGCATCCCGCGTCCGGTAGCGTCAATGCACAGCCAACACGGCCTCACGCCGCGCCTGAAGCCGCTCTCCGCCCGACGCTCGACCACCCTCTCGGTGCTCGATATCGGCACGAGCAAGGTGGTCTGCCTCATCGCCGAGCTGCAGCCCGCCGAGGCGCTCACCACGCTCCGCGGCCGCACGCATCTCGCGCGCATCATCGGCATCGGCCACCAGCGCTCCCTCGGCCTGAAGGGCGGGGCCATCGTCGACCTCGCCGCCGCCGAGGGGGCGATCCGCCAGGCGGTCCACGCCGCGGAGCGGATGGCCAAGGTCGAGGTGCAGTCGGTCATCGTCAACATGTCGGGCGGCCGGCTCGCCTCCCAGCATTTCCAGGCGCGGGTCAATGTCCGCTCCGGCACCGTCACGGGCAGCGATGTCGAGCGGGTTCTGGAGACGGCGAGCGCCCACGGCGTCAGTCCGGGCCGGGCCGTGCTGCACGCGCTGCCCACCGGCTACGCCCTCGACGGGCAGGGCGCCGTGATCGACCCGTCGGGCATGATCGGCGAGGCGCTCAGCGTCGACCTCCACGTGGTCACGAGCGAGCTAGCCGCAGCCCGCAACGTCATGCTGGCAGTGGAGCATTGCCATCTCGGCGTCGAGGCGGTGATCGCCACCCCCTACGCGGCCGGGCTCTCGGCGCTGGTCGACGACGAGGCCGAGATGGGCGTCTGCGTCGTCGATATGGGCGGCGGCACGACCAGCGTCGGCGTGTTCTCGGGCGGCCACCTCGTCCACGTGGACGCCCTCGCGGTCGGCGGCCACCACGTCACCATGGACATCGCCCGCGGCCTCTCCACCCGCATGGCGGCGGCCGAGCGGCTGAAGACCCTCTACGGCTCGGCGCTCTCGACGCCGTCGGACGACCGCGACATGATTGCCGTCCACGGCGTCGGCGAGGACGAGGGCGAGGCCCCGGCCCACATCCCGCGCTCGCAGCTCGTGCGGATCATCAAGCCGCGCGTGGAGGAGGTGGTCGAGCTGGTGCGCGACCGCCTGCGGGACGCGGGCTTCGCCGCCCAGGCCGGACGACGCGTGGTGCTCACGGGCGGTGCCAGCCAGCTCGTCGGCCTGCCGGAGGTCGCCCGCCGCGTCCTCCAGGGCCAGGTCCGGATCGGGCGGCCCCTCGGGATCCGGGGTCTGCCGGAGGCGGCCAAGGGTCCGGCCTTCTCGGCCGCCGTCGGCCTGCTGGTCTACCCGCAGGTGGCCCATGCCGAACATTTCGAGCCCCGGGGGCACACCGCCTTCGCGGCCACCGGCACCGACAACTACCTGAACCGGGTCGGCCGCTGGCTCCGGGACAGCTTCTAGGTTTCGCGTCCGCCCCGCGGGGCGGATCGAAGGGAATCCGGCGCTCCGGCGTCGCACGGAAAGCAGAGCAAGCGAGAGGCTCGACACCATGGCCATTACCCTCCAGGCGCCGGACATCCGGGAACTCAAGCCCCGCATCACCGTCTTCGGCGTCGGCGGCGCCGGCGGCAACGCCGTCAACAACATGATCGAGTCGGGCCTTCTGGGCTGCGAGTTCGTCGTGGCCAACACCGACGCGCAGGCGCTCACCTCCTCGAAGGCCGAGCGGGTGATCCAGATGGGCCTGGGCGTGACCCAGGGCCTCGGCGCCGGCTCGCACCCGGAGGTCGGCTCGGCCGCCGCCGACGAGGTCATCGACGAGATCCGCGACCAGCTCTCCGGCGCCCATATGTGCTTCATCACCGCCGGTATGGGCGGCGGCACCGGCACCGGCGCGGCCCCGGTCATCGCCCGCGCGGCCCGCGACATGGGCATCCTGACGGTCGGCGTCGTGACCAAGCCGTTCCAGTTCGAGGGCATGCGCCGCATGCGCACCGCCGAGTCCGGCATCCAGGAGCTCCAGGCCGCCGTCGACACCCTGATCGTGATCCCGAACCAGAACCTGTTCCGGGTCGCCAACGAGAAGACCACCTTCGCGGACGCCTTCGCGATGGCCGACCAGGTGCTCTACTCGGGCGTCGCCTGCATCACCGACCTGATGGTGAAGGAGGGTCTCATCAACCTCGACTTCGCCGACGTCCGGGCGATCATGCGCGGCATGGGCAAGGCCATGATGGGCACCGGCGAGGCGTCGGGCGAGAAGCGCGCCAACCGCGCCGCCGAGGCCGCCATCGCCAATCCGCTCCTCGACGACGTCTCGATGAAGGGCGCCCGCGGCCTGCTGATCTCGATCACCGGCGGCTCGGACCTGACCCTCTACGAGCTCGACGAGGCCGCCACCCGCATCCGCGAGGAGGTCGACCAGGACGCCAACATCATCCTGGGCGCCACCTTCGACGAGAGCCTCGACGGCATCATCCGCGTGTCGGTGGTCGCCACCGGCATCGAGCCGGCGCTGATCTCGGCGAACTCGCCCAACAACCCGGCCATCGCCGAGACCGAGCAGCGTATCGCCGAGGTTGCCGAGCGCCTGCGCGCCGAGGCCCGCTCGCGCGCCGCCTCGCCGGTGCCGAGCATCCGCACCGAGTCGGTCGCCCCGGTGCTGGCCCCCGCCCCGATGCCGGCGGCGC
>CAXDNE010000268.1:0-10135 GCA_963990595.1 uncultured Methylobacterium sp. | reverse complement strand
TTGCCTCTTGTCTCGTGGGCTCGGAGATGTGTATAAGAGACAGGTCCTGGAAGCCGTCGTCGACGTCGAGGCCAATCCAGGCGCAATCGCCCGGCCGCAGCCCGCCCGCCGGGAAGGCGAGCGCCGCGGTGACCGACATTACCACCGGGCGCTGGTCCAGCGGGAACAGGCCGCTGTCATGCGCCACCTCCCCGGGCGTGGCGCCCGGGTCGGCAGGCGTCGCGACGCGCTCCCACACGGCGCGTTGGACCGCCGTCCACTTGCTCGCTTCGGCGGCCGGGTTGATGAGCACCACGAAGTCGCCGAGCACCGGCGGCATCGCTTCGCCGAACCGGTGGCGCCGCACGGCCTTGAGGAGGTCGTCCTTGAGGCCGGTCGCCAGCATGTTGCCGCCAAGGCTGTGGCCGGCCACGACGAGCTTGTTGTGCCGGTCGGCCCCATCGGGGCCCGGCCTCCTCAACGCCGCCTCCAGAGTGCGCAGCGCGGATATGGCCGCGGGTGCGACCGCCTCGCTCACGGGCTTGCGGTCGAACAGGGTCGCAGCCGCGGAGAGCTCGCCGAAGAAGCCACCGAGCGCCGCCCCGAACCTGTCGCGCAGGCCGCGCTCGTCGACCCGGGCGCCGCGCCAGCCGACGTAGACCGCGGTGACGTCCATCCCGCAGGCGGCGGGATCGCTCCGACAGCGGTCGCGTAGGAAGCGGGCGGCGTGCGCCGCGTAGAAGCGCAGGTCCGCGACGTTGGCGTCGCCGACCTGGGCATCGTGGCGCCAGCCGTGGATGAAGGCGATGACGTAGTGACGTCCGGTGGCCAGGTGCTGCGTCAGAGCGTCGAGCTGCGTGATGACCGGCTTGAGCCCCGTAGCCGGCGCGCCGCGGGCGTGCATCTCGCCCTCCATCGCGTGGCGCAGCATGGCGCTGTCGATGGCGACGTCGCTGCCGCCGGCGCGCGACACGAGGGCGTAGGGCTCGCCGTCCTCCTTGAACTCCAGGAAGCCGAGCGTGTACTCCAGCGGCCGCTCGCCGCGCGCGGAAGGGATGACGTGGCGCTGCAGGGCGCACCGTAGTCGCGTCCGCCAGCGCCGGTCGTCGCGGAGCGCGCCCTCGTCGTTGGTCGGGTCGCGCCAGCCGTCGCCGTCGAGCATGGACGACATCGGGGCGCCGCGGCCGACCTCGCTGAGGACGGTCCAGCCGGTCCGAAGGCCCTCGCTGCACTCCGGGACCGCCGGATCGAGGTCGCGGTAGGCGCGAGCCTGTGGCGTCGAGAGCACGCCGTAGTTCAGGAACAGGATGCCCAGGGCGAGCAGTGCAGTGGCCATGACGCCGAGCCTGAGCCCGCGGACAAGACGTCCCGTCACTCGCCATGCTCCGCCCAGGACCACACCCAGGCGCCCGACAGGTTTCGCGACGTTCCGGTCGCGCTTCGGGCGGGCTCTCATCGGTGCGAGCGCCGTTGCAGGTGATCCTCAAGGATGTCGAGCGCCGCACCGCTGCCGCGCCGGCCGAGGCCGAGGCGCAGGCGGTCCGCCGGGACCGGCGCCAACGACGAACGCCACAACACGGAAGGCAATACGAGCAGGCCCACCTCTGACGCGACCGCCCGCGCGAACGCGGCCGCGCCCTCCCGCCCGCGGAAACGGGGAAAGGCGAAGGCCAGATTCCTCGGTTCGTCCGGCTCGAACCGTTCCGGATGGCGATCGAGCAGGGCGCGCAGTCGGCGATGGTTGCCGCGACCTGTCGCGCGGGCGCGACCGGTGATGCGCGGCTCGGCCCGCAACGCGATATGCGCGAGGACCTCGCTCGGGCCGGCGAGGCAGCTCGACAACAGGCTCTTGATGGCTAGGACGCGTTCGAGCACGGCGCGGTCTCGGCAGGCAACCCAGCCGACGCGCAGGCCCGGCAGCCCGAAACCCTTCGAAAGTCCGTTAATCGAGATCCCGCGCTCGTACACGTCGACGACTGGCGGGATGGCACCCTCCGGGTTGGCGTCCGTCTGGCGATAGACCTCGTCATTGACAAGCCAGAGCCCGTGCCGGCGGCAGAGGTCGATCAAGCCAGCCAGGGTCGTCCGGTCCAAGGTCGCACCTGTCGGGCTGTTAGGGAAGTTCACCAGCACCAGCCGAGTGTTCGGCCGGATCACGCTGGCGAGGTGGTCCAGGTCGAGCGTCCAATGCCGGTCCGAACTCAGGGCGACCCCATCCGCCGCGCATAAACTCGTCACGACGAGCTCAGACGGTTGGTAGATCGGCACCACCACCACCGCATGGTCGTCCGGGCCGAGCAACGCGCGCAGAACGCAGGCCACCGCTTCCTGTGCACCGGCACTGACGAGCACGTCATGGGGTTTCACGCCGACGTACCGCTCGGCGACCGCGGCGCGTAACCAGGAGGCGCCGCGCGGGTCGGCGTAGCCGAGGTCCGCGTTCCGCCAGCGCTTCACGTCCTCCGGACCAGCAAGACGCAGCAGCGCGGCGAGTGAGAGCGACTGCGAGTCCGACGCGGCGAGGTCGTGGTGCGCGCATGTCGACCAACGGGCCAGATATGCCGCCAGCGCGAAGGACCGCCCGGGCGTGGGCCCGCGTCTCGGCGATGTGAGGAGGGCGCGGTCCTCTCGTATGTCGCCTGCCCAACCGCCCGGTGCATGGTAAGCGTCGAACGCCATGGCCTTACGATCTCGGGGCCGGGCTAGCGGCGACGCGCAGGTAGGTCGCCCCGATCCGCGTGGTCGCCCGAAGCGTCCCACCGAGCGAGCCTGCGACCTTCGAGGATCCGCCCAGACGGCGCCGGTAGGGCATCGGCACCTCGCGGATGCGCAGGCCCACGCGCGCGGCCTGCATCTGCATCTCGATGTTCCAGCCGTAGGTCAGCTCGCGCAAGTCGAGGGCCCGCAGCGCCGCGCGGTCAATGGCGCGAAAGGCGCACATGTCGGTGTAACGGACGCCGTAGCGCAGGCCGATGCCGAGGCCTGCGAGGCGGCCGGCGAGCACTTGGTGCCAGAGCATCGACCCGGGCTCGCGGCTCCCCAGGGTGCGCGAGGCGAGGACGAGGTTGTGGTGGCCGGCGAGCACCGGCGCGGCGATCCGCTCGATCAGGTCGCCGCGGTCCGCGCCGTCCCCATCCAGGTAGACGATCACGCGCGAGGCCGGATCGGCGGCGGCTGCTCCGAGCGCGCAGGCCCGCCCGTAGCCGCGTCCGACCTCGATCACCCGGGCGCCGGCGACTCGGGCGATGGCCTGCGTACCGTCGGTCGAGCCGCTGTCGGCGACGATGATGTCGGCTGCATAGGCCGGCGGGATCTCGCGGATCACCGCGCCGATCGCCTCGGCCTCGTTCAGGGTCGGAATGACGATGCTGACCGGGTGCATCGCTCAAAGACTCCAGCGCAGGCCGCAGTTCCGGCACGGGGCGGGCGGCGCGTCGGAGAGGAGCGAGGTGCGGAAGTCGCGATAGGCCTCGCCGTTCCAGATCTCTCGGAGCGTGGCCTGCGTGGCGTCGCCCAGCGTGTAGTTGGCGTAGCCGCGCACCGAGAAGGGCGCGATGCAGCAGGGCAGCGCCCGTCCGTGGGCTGTGAAGTACATCAGGGACCAGGGTCGCCGACAGGTGGCCCAGGCGCGGTCCTCCTGCCGCTTCAGGCTGATCCCGGGCTCGGTCGCGCCCGAGGCGTCGAGCGTCACCCCCAGCGAGCGGCCCAGGGCCTCGGCCTCGGCGATCGCCGCGGTCTCCTCGGCCCGCGCGCTCTCGAATAGCGACAGGTCGGCTCGGGCCATGCCGTACCCGGCCTCGTCGAAGACGAGGCGCTGAAGGTGCACCTCAGTCACGCCCATCTCGGCCGCCAAGCTCACGAAGGCGGGGAGCTGGTCCACGGTCTCCTTGAGACCCGTCAGCCAGAGCGAGACCCGGGGCGTCGTGGCGCCGGACCCCTTCTGGAACGCGACGAACTTGCCGACGTCGCGCACGATGCGGTCGAAGAAATCCTTGCCGCGCACCCTGCGGTACGAGGCCCGGTCAGCGGCGTCGAGGGAGACGCGCAGTTCGTCGAGCCCGGTGTCGATCAGCTCCCGGAAGCGCTTGGGCTGCAGCAGGGTGCCGTTGGTATTGAACAGGACGTAGGTGCCGCGGTCTTTGAGGTAGCGGACCATGCGCGGCAGGTCCTTGACCAGCATCGGCTCGCCGACCCCGTGGAGTACGACCCGGGCGACGTTCGGCACCTGGTCGACGATCCGCGTGAATAAATCCCAGCTCATGTCGGCCGGGGGTTCCAAGGTCTCGAAGGTGCGCGGGCAGGTCTCGCACAGCAGGTTGCAGCGGTTCGTGACCTCCAGATAGAGGCAGACCGGCGGCGCCACGGCCTCGGAGGCTCGGTCGGTACCGATCGCCTCGAAGTAGCGGCGCGGATCCTTCAGGGCGGCTGAGGCCGTCATCGGGCGGTTCCTTCCGGGAGAGCGGCGAGGGGTGCGGTGCGGGCCCGCCACAGCGCACGGGCGGCCAGGACGAGAGCCGGGACGAAGACCAGCGATGGCCAGAGGGAGCGGTCGTTGAAAGGATCGATCAGGAACAAGATCGGCGCAGCGCCGAGCCAGATCAGGGCCGGGGCCGGCGCGACCACCGCGGGCAGCGCCAGCCAGGGGTAGTACCAAGCGTAGTGCGGGCTCGCCGCGCAGGTGGTGAGGGCTGCGAGGAGCCCGGCATCGCGGCACAGCGCGACCGCGTCGGGCGCAGGTGGCCGGTCCAGGCCGAAGGCGATCCGGAGCGCGAGCGCGGTGAGCGTCAGGCCGGCGCAGACCAGATAGGTCCGCAGCAGGCCCGGTGGGCTGAGCCCGAGATGGCCAAGCCCGGCGAGCAGCCAGTAGCCCGCGCCGGTCTCGTACCCCTCCTCGGCCCCGTAGCCCCCGGCGAATCCGAGCACGTTCGCGCCGGCGCCGAGATAGGGCAGGTAGAGGACCGCGATCACGGCCGCACCGACGAGCATTGGCCGCCACAGCCGGCCACCACGTACGAAGGCGGGCGCCACCGCGACGGGCAGAACCTTGACTAAGGTCGCCGCGCCGAGCAGCGCGCCCGCGAGCCCGTACCGACGGCGGGTGCGGGCCAGCAGCGCTAGGCCGAGGAGGCCGATCGCCACGGCGTCGACGTGCCCATCGCAGGCGAAGGACCACAGAGCGAGCGGGTTCCAGGCGTAGATCAGGATGCGGGCCAACGGTAGGCCGGCCCCGCGCAGGATCGCGAGCATCGCCAGCACGCCCAGGGCCTCGAAGCTCAGCATCGCCAGCTTCATCCCGGTGACGCCGTGCGAGACCTGGCCTACGGCGGCAAACACCATCTGCGCCGCGGGCGGGTAGATCGTGCGGGCGTAATCCTTCCGGTTGATCAGCGGGTAGACCGCCGCGTCGCGCAGCCGTTCGAGGGCCGGATCGGCCGGGATGTAGCGGTAGGGGTTGATCGCGGCAGCCTGAACCTGCCCGTCCCAGACGTAGCGGTAGATGTCGCTCGACAGGAACGGCGGCGCCGGCAGCAGCGCGGCCCGCATCAGCACGGCGACGCCGAGGATCGTCCACAGGGCGGCCCGCGGCAACCGCTCCCGCAGCACGAGGCGCACGGCGAGGAGGTAGACCGCGAGGCCGACCGCCACGATGCCGACGAAGACATTGGCGCGAGTGACCGAGCCGACCGTGTCGGCGCCCGGCACGTGGATCGCGAGCGCGCCGACATTCACGGCCAGCAGCAGGAGGCCGAGGGCCGCAAGCCTGCGTGCGGGACTGGCGAGCAGCCGGGTCATGCCGGCACGGCCTCCGACATCTCCGCGAGCCGCGCCAGAACCGCACGCGTCGCCGGGGCGGCGAAGCCGGTCCTGTCGGCCGAGAGCCGGCCGAGCGAGGCCGCGTCGTCGACGTCGTACCAGGGCTCCAGCTCGACGAGATCGAGGCCGATCTCGCGCGCCCGGGCGCGGGTCGCTTCCGCGACGGTGTCGGTGCTCCAGGCGATGTCGGCGAACAGGCGGGCATGGGCCTGCTTGAGGCCGAGGATGTAGTAGCCGCCGTCGTCGCAGGCGCCGAGCACGGCCCGGTCCCCCGGCGCGAGCAGGATCCGGGCGGCCTGGACGAGGAGGCGCGTCGGCAGTGTCGGGATGTCGGCGCTGAGCACGCAGGCAGCCGCATGGCCCTCCACGAGCATGCTCCCGACGGCCTGCAGCAGGCAGCGGCCGAAGCCCTCGACCGCCGCCGGGGCCGGAATGTCGCCGTCCGCCGGGACGAGCTGTGTTCCGCATGCGAGGTGTGGGACCACCAGCGCCTCGGCGCCGCGCGGCGCATAGGCCGCATAGGCGGCGATCGGCGCGGCGCGCGCCGCCTCCAGGATGTTGGCGGTCGTGTCGCGCAGGAAGGCGGCGCTCAGGAGCGCGGCATGGTCGGGCCTCAGCGGCGGGCACAGCCGCGTCTTGGAGCGGCCGCTGCGCGGCGCCTTGGCCATCACGCCGATCGCGCAGGTGGCGGACGATCCGGATGTCGATCTCGGTGCCATCTCCCAGAATTCTCCGTGATCAGTGGAAGGGCCGGACGATCCCGATGCGGAGCGTCTCATCTGGCGGGATTGCGGCGGCCGAGCCGGCCACGAAGGTCGGCAGTGCGCGCAGGCGCTCCGGCGTCAGGCCCATGAGGGCGACGTACTCGCCCAGCAGCGCCACCGCCTCGACCGGCACGGCCACGAGCCGGGATTCGACCCCGCTCCAGGCCACCGGCTGGAGCCCGAGCCGGTTCAGCCCGAGGACGCCGTCGAGGCGCACGATCAAGGCGGCGCCGCCGTCGTCGCGGCGGACGAGGCCCGTCACGCGGCCGAGCACGGGCTGGGACTCCTCCGGCTGGAGCAGGAAGCGGCCGGGGAGATCGCCGGCGCGCACGGGCTGGGGAAACCGGTCGGCCGCGCGGCCCGCCATCTCGGGGGCGGTCATGCCGGGCTTCGGCATGTGGTCGGGGGTCGGCGAGGGACCGGCCGTCTGCGCCCGCCCCGGCCCGACGACGGTCAGGGTCAGCAGCGCGGCGCCCAAGGCGCACGGACATACGCGGGTGCTCATAGGCCGGCGAACCAGCTGAATCCGCGGCTCTCCCAGTAGCCACCGGGATAGGTGTTGGTGACCTCGATGGCCGTGATCCATTTCGGGTTCTTGAAGCCGAGCTTGACCGCGGTGCGCAGGCGCAGCGGATACCCGTAGGGGTCCGGCAGGTCCTGGCCGGCGTAGCGGGTGGCGAGCAGCGTCTGCGGGTGCAGCGCGCTGGCCATGTCGATGCTGCTCGGGTAGTCGTCCGCCGTCTTGAAGGCGACGTACTTGGCGGTGAGGTCGGCGCCGACCCGCTCGAGGAACGCGCGGAGCGGCACGCCCGACCACTGTCCGATATAGTCCCAGCCCTCCACGCAGACGTGGCGGATGATGATCTCGCGCTCGGGTAGTTCCGCGATCTGCCGGCGCGTCCAGGGCCGCTTGTCGGAGATCAGCCCGGCGAGCTCGAGCCGCCACGCCTCGCCGTCGATTGGCTTGACGTCCTCGACATCGTAGTAGGCGTTGAAGCGCGGCGGCTTCAGCACCTGCGAGGCGGGGTACTCGGGCGCGAGCTTGTGGGGATCGAACAGGGCGGCCTGGACGCCGTCGTTGAAGTCGGAGACCGCGCGCAGCGCCCGACCGACAGCGGTCGTGTCGGTCACGTCGCAGCCGGTGAGCATGGTGAGCGCCCCAAGCGTCAGGCCGCCGCGCAGCAGACCGCGCCGCTCGATCTGCCGGACCAGGGGCCTGTGGTCGTCGAGGATGCCGGGATCTGGCACCTTGAGGGGGCGGAAGGGCGACCTCATCGCGTCGCCTCCCGCGCCACGGCCGGAAGGGCCGGACGGCGGACCCGGCCGCCGGTCAGCATCGCCCACAGCGTGCGCGGCACGAGCAGGGCGAGCACGACGTGGATGGCGAGGAAGCCCGCCAGCACCGCCATGCCGGCGAAGTGGACGAAGCGCGCCCCCTGGAAGCCGCCGAGCAGCGCGACGAGGTCCGAGAACTGGACCGGCTTCCAGATGGCCAGGCCGCTGACGACTTGGCTGATGCCGGCCAGGATGGCGACGATGTAGAGGATCTTCTGGACGGCGTTGTAGGTCGTCAGGTCCTCGTGGGCGAGCTTGAGCCGCAGCGTGTCGCGGACCGTCTGCACGATGTCGCGCGGCCGGATCGGCAGGAGACGCTCGCGCAGGCGCCCGGTCGCGACGCCGTAGACGAGATAGGCGCCGCCATTGGCAACCAGCAGCCACATGGCGGCGAAATGCCAGAGCAGGCTCTCGGCCGCCCAGGACCCGAGCCGGATCGCCTTGGGGAAGTACACGCCGTGGATGATGACGGAATCGTCGTAGATGCCCCAGCCGGAGCCGATCAGCACCACCATCGCCGCGGCGTTCGTCCAGTGCATGACCCGCACCGGCCATGGGTGCAGGCGAGGGGCGGATATGATCGAGTTCACCCTCATGATGATGGCATCCCCCGTGTATTTACATCGAATGTGCGGCTATTTTGGTGAGCCATGGGATCGATAAGACTCATCAAATGACGCCAAATCGAGTTTGCTTCATCTTATTGACGTCTGTAATCGATTGTCGACGCCGATCTTGATGCACTGACAGGAGCGCGCGGAGGTCCGATGTCCTGCGATATTCTCTCACGTCTGTTCACGACTTTGTCCGTACAGGTCCATGCGTTCGCATTCTGTGAGATCCAGACCGGGTGGGAACTGGCGAAGAACGGCATGGCCGACGCGATCCTGGTCCATTACGTTCTCGCAGGCTCCGGAATGATCGCGGTCGAAGGTCAGGAGCCTCAAAGCTTCGGACCGAATTGCATGGTGATCCCACCTCGTGGCATGCGGCACTCGATTGGATTCGCTGGAGCCACCCGAACGGTTACGGCAGAAAACGCGCGCAGAATTCTTCCGGATGGCCTCATCGCATTGACCGCCGGAGATGGAAGTCGAGACATCTTGCTGGCCTGCGGATCCATCTCGGCGCGGTATGCCGGCGCGCTCGGTCTTTTCGACCGGCTGCACGATGCGTTGATTGAAGATTTGTCCGACAGTGACAGATTACGTCACGCTTTCGCTTTCATGGTTGAGGAGATCGTCCAGCCAAGTCTCGGAACGCAGGAGGTGACGAGTGCACTTATGAAGCAGTGCCTCGCGATTCTGCTTCGGATCCATCTGAAGGAGAAAGGCGCTCGATCGCCGATCTTCGAAGCGCTGCGCGATCCGAGGCTGGTCCCGGCGATCGCGGCTGTCCTTGATGCGCCCGGGGCGCACCACACGGTCGATAGCTTGGCTGCGCTCTGTGGAATGAGCCGTTCCGGTTTCGCCGAGCGCTTCTCCGCCACCTTCGGTGAGGGCCCGATCGAGTATCTGCAGCGGGCGCGTCTTCAATTGGCAGCCAAGCTGCTGACGTCCTCGCCCATGCCCGTGAAGGTCATCTCCGAGAGCGTCGGTTACGCCAGCCGCAGTTACTTCTCGCACGCCTTCAAGGCCGCTTACGGGTGCGATCCGAGTGCCTACCGCGCTCAAGCCACGAGCGCGGCTCGATTGCTGGACCCACAGTCCGGCCTCGGGATCGATGTCGCTCGGCCGGATGCCGAACAATCTTGAGCACGCAGGCTGGTGGAGTTCTTCCGGATCGGACACAAGCACCAAGGGCATTGTCAACATCAACGTCGGACAGTCTCGTCAGAAATTCGCGCCCGTGGAAGCCGTCGGGCGTGCGTTATCGTTCAAATCTGGTGCTGTGGCTCGGTCTCGCTGGTTCGAGAAAGCAGATCCGTCTATAGACGATCCGCAGACGTGATGATCTGGACCGCGGCGGGCGCGCTGCATTCGCGAAACGTCTTACAACCATTTGACGATGCAGGAGTTCGAGATCCGCGCTCTTTGATATACCCGACGCTTCTGGAGGACTGCCGCTCATCAAGGCTGGGAGATCTGGGTATCAAGACCCGCCGCATCGCTCGATCATGCCCGGCGAGATCGAGTCACGGGCGCTTGGCTTGTTTGGGCCGATGAGCTGATCCGGTGAAATGACAGCCTACTAAGGCCTGTCGTCGCCTGAACGGACTGGTGGTGCTCGCGTTTTCCTTTCTC
>CAXDNE010000267.1:0-10160 GCA_963990595.1 uncultured Methylobacterium sp. | reverse complement strand
CCATCCTGCGTGTCGTCAATGGTGTCGAATTTACGAACGAATGTCAGAATCTCCCCGTGATCACCCCCCAGTCCATGTCCCCGAGGACACTCGTCGAGTTCGACGGTGTCACCGTCCTCCGCGTCGCCGCCACCGAAGTGGCCGCCGAACGCCGACGCGTCGGTCGCCGCGAACATGCCGACTGGAACCGCAATGGCGGCGGCAGCGAGCACAGACTTGACTGTCTTGCTGATCATCACGCTCTCCAATGTATCGCCGGGCGGACTGTCCGCTTCGGCGATTGAAGACTGTGTTATCTGCATTAATACTGATGTACTGAGACGCACGCGTTAATAAAACCGGAAGCTTAGCGTTTGGCCCAGCCTCTCCCTGTATCCCCGAGACCGGCGCATCAGTCAGGTCGCGTGGCTGCGCGGGAACGATCAGGACCGCGAAACCCGGTTTCGACTCGTTAGCGGGTCGCGAGATGCATGATAGGCTTTGATTTCTCCCGCCTCGTGGAAAGACTCTTGCGAAGCGGTCGCGGGGATGCGAGCAAATGCGCTTGGGGGCGAACGGAGCGTCGGCGACCCGACAGCCTGACTCGGCACGTGTCGGATCCGAAGACCGTAATCCTGACGCCTCGAAGCAGTCGGCGTAGCCCCAATCGTGCGTCCGGATCGGCGCGGAAGTTCGCCGTTTCGGTCGTGACGCTTACCATCCTCGTGCTGGCCGGCGGCCACCCGGCGCACGCGTGGTGGCCGCCTCGTGGAAGAGGCGCTGAAGGCGAAGCGGTCTTAGAGGAGGCGACCGGCTATGAGCCCCGACATGAAGCGGTTGTGCGAAGCGGCTCGCAGACCGCTTCAACGGGCCTCGGTGACTGATCCGGGTAAGACAGAGGAGGCTGTCGTCCGCGCCGTCCTGACGGCCCTCAAGCGGCCGAGCCCGGAAGCCCTAGACGCCGCTCAGGACGTGGCCATCAGCGGTCCTGAAGGCGGAACGCAGCGCGCCTCGGTGGCGCGAGAGTTCGTCGCCATCGTCGACTACATCCTCACTGATCCGAGCTGACCCAGAGAGAGTGTTTCGCAACCGCATTCATCATAGGTGAAGCATGAGCGATCCCGAGCTTGACGCTGACTTCCGCGAGCGCTTGCTGCGAGAAGTTCCCGACGGTGATCGGGATCTCGTGATTGGGGCCTCAGGGAAGCAACTGGACGCGCTGGGCCGCAAGTACGACGTGTACAGGACCGGCGTGCCGTTAGATGGCTTCGACGGGTTCGAAGATGGCGGCATCGAGGATGACGGCGCCTGACCCGATCCCCCGCCTCGTGGGAGAGGTCTTGCAGGCGAAGCGGTCCGCGTAGAGGCGCTCATGGCAAGCAGATTTGCGACGCTGCTTCTCTCGGCCCCCATCATCATGGCGGCGCTGCCGGCACGATCTCAACCTGCGCCCGTGAACAATTGGGCTGAGTTCCGCGCCGCGATGGCTGGATGCTGGACGGTGCCGCCCGGCACGGAAGGGTCCTTGATCGCCTACCGGTTCGGCCTGGACAAGACGGGGGCCATCCGTGGCAAGCCGCTCACCACCGCACGCCGCTTGGTCGGCGACCATGACGCGCAGCAGCGCTACGCGGAGGCGGCATCGGCTGCATTGTCGCGCTGCTTCCCCCTCAAGGTGACGCCAGCATTCGGCGCGATCCTTGCCGAGAGCCCCATCTATCTCCGGTTCGTCAACACGCCGCCGACGGCCGCGTACCAGATCAACAACAACGTGACGATCTTCGCGCCCCAGTAGGGCTCCTGCCCCAGTAGGACTCCTGCCCCAGTCGCCCGCCCGCTGACATGAGCACTCCCCGGCTCGCGATGGGCTGTGGCGGCCCCCTCGTGGCCGTCCTTGGGTCGACCGATCGCCCGCGCCTGCGCGCCCTCGAAGATCCTTCCATGACGGGGGCTGACGCGTGCGCATCAGGGCTCCCAGGCGGTCCGCCGGCGCTCATTTCGCCACGCTGCGACGGCCGCGCTGCGGGCCTCGAAGGCTTGGCGAAGACGTGTCCCGGGTTCGCCCTGACGCTCGGCGCCGAAGCCGTGGAGCAGCACCGCGTCCGGTCCGAACGTCCGCTGCATCTCGGCGCGCCAGAGCCGGTCGGTGACGGCGAGCGCGCTCTCGGTCTCGGCTAAGCGGGTGTCATCCATAGCGGGCCTCCTTGGCCCATCCCTGGAGCAACAACGCGGCCAGCTGACCCAGGCTCCAGCTTGGCCTCAGGCTCCGGTGCCGTCCACCTCATCCGGCACGCCGCCGCCCGCAATCTGGCCCAGGCCGTCGTCGGCCTCCGGCAGCACTCGGCCGCAGGTCGTCAAACGCGCGATCCAGTTGCGCTGGGGCGCGTGTCTCCGGGCTGGCAGCCGAGGGACAGCGGGGGCCCTCAACCGATCAGCGCGAACAAGAATTGGCGCGGCTGGTGGGACGGCCTGACCCATGCGGCGACGGCCCGCGTCCGTACGGCAGGACGAACAGTGTAGCCTGTGCTTACACCGACCCGCAGCGGCAACAGCCGGTGGATAGACTGTTGCCTTTCGGCGTGGCCTACTCTCACGAAGGCCGGACAGCAGTCCCGGCCGCGGGACGGACGCGCCAATGACCACGACACGTCGCACGCTCCTGGCGAACGCCACTTGCCTTGCCGCGAGCACTCTCGCACCCGGCGTGATCCGCTCGGCCGCCTGTGCCCAGGGCGCCGGCTCGACGATCCGGATCGGCATGGTGCTGCCGGTGACAGGTTCAGCGGCCGAACATGGTCGTCTCGCCCTCAACGGTGCCAGGATCGCCCTGGAGGCGGTCAACAAGGCCGGCGGGGTGCTCGGCAAGCCGCTCGAGATCGTCACCGAGGATGACCAGACCACCAATCCCGGTGCGGTCTTCGCCTTCTCCAAGCTCGCCTCGCAGAGCGACCTCGTCGGCTTCCTGGGCTCGATCCGCTCGACCCAGAACCACGCCATGGCCCCCGACATCCTGAAGACGGCCAAGCCCGTCTGCTTCGGCGGCACGGACCCGGTGCTGACCCAGCTCGGCAATCCCTGGCTCTTCCGCTTCCGCCCCAACGACAGCTTTTCGGCCCGCGTGATCGCCGAGCACGGCGTCAACGGGCTGGGCAAGAAGAAGTGGGCGATCATCCACTCCACCGATGCCTTCGGCACGAGCGGCGCCAAGGCGCTGGCCGAGAGCCTCGCCAAGAGCGGCGCCACGGTCGCCCTCGACCAGGGCTACACCAATCAGAGCCAGGACTTCACGCCGGTCGTGCTGGCGATCCGCCAGTCGGGGGCCGACGTGATCGGCTCATACTTTCCGTTCGAGAACGATCTCGCCATCTTCGCGAGACAGTTGCGCCAATTCGGCATCGGACTTCCATGGGTCGGATCAGCCACGAATGTCGGCACGACAACCGTTCGGCTTGCTGGGGCTGCCCTCTATGGCACCTACGGCGTGACGGATTACGCCGAGGAGGCGAGTGACGCCGCCCGCGCCTACGGCAAGGCTTACCGCGAGACGACGAAGCTCACGCCCGACATCGCGTCGTCCTGGACCTACGACGCGGTCACGGTGCTCGCCACGGCGATCAACGCGGCGGGCAGGACGGAGCCCGGCGCGATCCGGGACGCGCTCCTGGCGGTGCGCGGCCATGAAGGTGCCGAGGGCACCTACAATTTCGACAAGAACGGCGACGGCCTGCACGGGTACAACATCGTGCGCAACGACAAGGGCACCATCGTCTTCGACAAGCGGATCGACTTTTACCAGGGCTGAGGGTGGCAGCCTCGGCCGCAGGCGCTCCACTTGGACGGCGTGACCACCCGTCTGCGCGGCTGGCGCCACGGGCCGCGCCATGAGCTGACGCTTTGCCGTTGATCCGCGTAACGAACGCGTGTGCCCGCCCCAAAGAGGTGGCGACATGGGGTCGACCGTGCTTCCCATGGGCATCATGTGCCTGTCGGCGAGGAACGATCTGACGTGATCCTGCCTGGAATCCTCCCGCTTACTGAAGCAGCTGCGTTCACCTGCGGCTGTTTCGTACTCCGTGGACGCTGGTTTGCTTCAGATCGAGCCGGAAAGCTGATGCTCCTCGTCGTGGCGGCCCTCGCCGTCGCGCTGCTGATCCTCGCAAGGCCGGAAAATGCGCTCGATCCCTACGCCATCGACCTGGACGGGGTGCGCCCGCTTCTCGACTGAGAAACCGGCAAGCTGTGTGGCTTCGAGAGTACTCCGCGCGTATGCGCTCTGGCATTGCCAAGCGCTGGCACATCGGGGCCCACCGCTCACGACGCCTCGCGGGTTGCGCTGTTGCGCATGCCACATTCAGACGCTTGGATGGACAGGAGGACGGACGGGAGGGAGCCATGTCGAACGGTGGGTCGGAGACGCACGCGCAACAGCGGGAGGGCCTGCCACGGCGTCAGCTCGTCGGGGCACTGGCCCTCGGCCTCGCGACCGCGGCCTTGCCGAGGCTGACCATGCCTGCCGCCGCCGCCACGCCGTCGAGCCGGCTAGAGACGGAGGAGTTCCGTCTGCCCTGGAGCGAACCGGGCGTCGACATCTACGTGCGCAACAAGCGCCCCGCCGGAACCGACCGCTTCCCGGGCGACCGGATCCTGCTCTACGTTCACGGCGCCACCTACCCGTCCTCCACGGCCTTCGACCTGCCGCTCGGCGGAATGTCGGCCATGGACTACTTCGCGGGCCTGGGCTTCGACGTCTATCTCGTGGATCTGCCGGGCTACGGCCTGTCCGGGCGCTCAAGCGCGATGAACGCGCCGGCGGGGGACAACCCGCCCCTGATGCGCACGCCTGACGCCGTGACGGTGGTGGGGCAGGTGGTGGACTTCATCCTGAAGCGCCGCGGGGTCGAGAAGATCAACCTGATGGGTTGGTCCTGGGGGACCTCGATCATGGGCCCCTATACCGCCACCCACAATGACAGGGTCAACCGGCTGGTCCTCTACGCGCCGCTATGGCTCTTCCGCACACCGGCCCTGATCGGCGGCAACGGACCGCTCGGCGCCTACCGCAGCGTCAGCCGGGACAGCGCCCGGGGACGCTGGCTGACCGGTGTGCCCGAGGACAAGAAGGCCGACCTGATCCCGGCCGGCTGGTTCGACCAGTGGGCGGACGCGACCTTCGCGACAGACCCTGATGGCGCGAAGCAGACGCCGCCGGTGCTGCGTGCGCCGAACGGCGTCCTGGCCGACTTGAAGGATTACTGGCAGGCAGGCAAGCCACTCTACGACCCGGGCGACATCCGCGTGCCCGTGCTCCTCATCCACGCGGAGTGGGACGCGGACCTGCCGAGCTACCAGGCGCAGGAATACTTCACGAAGCTCACGCACGCGCCCTACAAGCGCTTCGTCGAGCTGGGGGAGGGTACCCACACGGTGATGATGGAGAAGAACCGCATGCAGTTCCTCCACGAGGTCGGCGCCTTCCTGACAGAGGCAGATCCTCAGGCTCTGAACTGAAGCGGCGCAGACATGAGACAGCTCGCTCCCCGGGCAGAAAGGGGAGCGAGCCTCTGCGACATCGGCCACACGGGCCGACCGCGGTCGCCTCGGAACGATCGCTGGGCGTCCCGAATGGCGAGCAGCATCGCGTTGCCGCAGTGCTCGTCAGAGGCTGGCCGGAAAGCGCTGGGCATGCTCGGCCAGATCCTGAAGCTTGACGAGCAGCCGCTGTAGCGCGGCCTCCTCGAGCTGATCCTGCATACCGAGCTGGTGCAGCGACTGACGCAGCCGATCCAGCGCACGCTCAAAGCCGTGGCTCATGGAGAGCAGCGTCTCACCGTTGGCGTGGACGTGCGCCACGCGCGAGCCGAGATCCACGCCTTGCTCCTGCGCGGTGGCGAGATCCGCCGTCAGCCGCGTGGTCTGATCCGCACTGCAGAGGTGGGCGGGCATGACGTGGATCTCGGCCATAGGGTCCTCAGGCAGCGCGCACGGTGGCGAGGAAGCGGCTCATCTCGGCCGCGAGTTGCTCGGACTGGCGCGACAGCTCGGAGGCCGCCCCAAGCACTTGGCTGGCAGCGGCGCCTGTCTCCTCCGCCGCACGCGCCACGTGCGTAATGGTCGTGGTCACCTCACCCGTGCCGCTGGCCGCCTGTGCGACGTTGCGCACGATCTCCTGGGTGGCAGCACCCTGCTCCTCGACGGCTGCAGCGATGGCTGTCGCCACCCCGCTGATCTCCTGAATGCGCGCGCTGATCGAGCTGATCGCCGTCACGGCCTGACCCGTCGAGCCCTGGATCCGGCCGATCTGGCCCGAGATCTCCTCAGTCGCCCTGGCAGTCTGGTTGGCCAGTTCCTTCACCTCAGAGGCGACCACCGCAAAGCCCTTGCCGGCCTCGCCCGCGCGCGCCGCCTCGATCGTGGCGTTCAGGGCCAGGAGGTTGGTCTGCCCGGCGATCGTCGAGATCAGCGTCACCACGTCGCCGATCCGCGACACGGCCCCGTTCAGCTCCTGCACGAGCGCGGCCGTCTGGCTGGCCTCTTCCACAGCCGTGCGGGCCAGATGCGCCGAGCCAGCTACCTGTCGGCCGATCTCCTGAACCGACGAGCCCAGCTCCTCGGCGGCCGCCGCCACCGTGGTGACGTTTGAGGCGGCCTCCTCGGCGGCCGCGGCCACACTCGTGGACTGGCAGGCCGTCTGGGTGGCCGTTGAGGTCATCTGCTGAGCGGTAGCCTGCAGCTCGGTGGCCGAGGAGGAGACCATGCCGACGATGCCGCCGACCGCCTGCTCAAAGCTGTCGGCCATCTGCCGCATGCCGGCCTTGCGCTGCTCCTCGGCTGAGGCGCGGGCGAGCGCGGTCTCCTCCTCCAGCTGGCGCGTGCGGATCAGGTTGTCCTTGAATACCTGCACAGCAGAGGCCATCGCGCCGATCTCGTCCTGCCGCCCCACGCTGGGAATCGCGACGGTCGCGTCACCTGAGGCCAGCACGCCCATCGCGGACGTCATGCGCTGGATGGGCCGGGAGATGCCGAAGAGGCTGAAGACAGCCGCACCGAGAGAGGCCAGCAGAGCGACCGCCATGGCGATATAGGCGGTGCGGGTGGCTGCGTCGGCGCTCGCGATGCTGGCGCTCACAGCGGCCTCGGCGGCCTGCTTGTTGAGGCCGACCCCCTGCTGAAGGGCATCCGCGGCCTCCTTGTTCAGCTGCGCGAGTTCGGGCTTGGTCAACACAGCGAGCGCCTCCGCCTTACGGTCGCTAGCCATCGCGTCGAGCACCGGCTGCTGCTCCTTCAGGTACTGCGCATACGCCGTTGAGAACCGGCCATAGGCGGCCCGCTCCTCGGCGGAGCTGATCATCGGCTCGTACGCACGCCGGAGCTGCGCGAGGGCGTCCGCGGCAGCAGCGAGGGTCTTCGTGTTGGCAGCAAGATCGGCAGGCGTGTCGGAGGCGACGACGAACCGGTAGAGCTTGACCCGGTAGTCGCGCATGGCGGTGTTGATGCGGTTGACGGTGTTGACCGCGGGAAGGCGTACGGCGCCGACCTCGCTGACGTTCTGGCGGATCTCGGAAAGGTCTCGGATGCTGAGGAGACCCTGGCCAGCGGAAATCACGGCCGCCAGCCCGAACAGGCTAGCCAGAGCAGATTTGACGGAGGGACGCATGGTTGGGCGACCAAAATACAGAAGCGACACCCATATTGATGAAATGCACTCAATTAAATATTAGATAACAGCAGTATGACCGATTGCTGCGGTCGAAGCGTCCTGTAAAGGATTGCCCGCGATCGAGCGGTTCGCGGGCAGAGCTGCTGGCGGCCCGACCATTTTAGATCAGGGGCCCGGTATCTTCAGATCGGGCGCCTGGTATCTTGCAGGATCGACAACCTGCGTGCTGCATCACAGGCCACGCCCGGGGCGGCCATCCGGCGCGTGCATGCGGTTGCAGGGACGTCGTACCGGAGCAGGTCTCAGGCTTGAGCGGGCAGCCGGCGTGTGCCCTGCGGTGCTGCAGCCTGAGGCGATCTATGCGGGTGAAGTACCCGGCGACGACGACCCGTCCGTGGCAGGTCAAGCAGCGCTCAGGCACCATCCTGTACAGGTCGTGCGCGCCCGTGAGGGTAGCAGTGCGCCATGCGCCGGCTACCTTCACCTCACATGCCTGCGGCTCGAGCCCCGACTTGATGCAGGATGCCGGCTTTGGCGGACGTTACGACCGCGCCGCCAGGCGCTGAGACGTCTGGTAGTTTGTCATGGATGTGCTCAACGCGAACGGCATACCACCCATCTGGCTGTATGCATCCTCGACCGTGAACACACCGCGCTGCGCCAGCAACAACTCAGCGTCGGCTGTGGCGCCGAACATCCCGAAGAGAGCGGCGGCGATCACGGCAAATTTGAACTTAGGCATACTCACCTCCCGTTTTGTCCAGAATAGTATGCACGCCACAAGTAAACGAGATCGCACGAAGCCGTACAGAACTGATCAAGCTCCGGACTGTCCGCCGATTACAAAGATCACGGTGAAAAGGCCGCTACCAACAGTAGTAAATACATTGGTAAACAGTCTTGGTGCTCACTCTGTCTGCGCATAGGACGACCGAACCGGTCGCCGAGCGCCCTGCGCCGGACCGGCGTGATCCAACGGCGCCTCCGGTGCTGCGGCCGGTCGTGGATGAGGCAGCAGCGCTGGCAGCGGGCCGCGCGGTCAGCATCCGCGTTGCCGGTCGTGTCGTAGCCCTGATCGCCTGCGGCTGGGACAACTCTGGTCCGGCGGACACGGCCGAGGCCGTCAGTCCCCGACACTGAGCGGATCCGCCTGCCCCATCCGTCGCGCCAAGAGGCAGTCGCAGCGTCCGACCAGGGCTTCTCGGACGGTCAAACCGAGCGGTCTCAGCAGAACGAGACTCGACTCCAAGCATTCAATCGCGATCGAAAATTCTCAATTACGGACACGTTAACATAACTTAATTTGCTTTTCATGGCGGAATGAATGTTTCTTCAAAGTGTGACCCGGTCGGAGACGGAAGCTTGGCCTCTCCTCGCAACCTCATTCTGTCAGCTCTACCCGCCGAGGATTGGGCCGAGCTCGCGCCGCTGCTGGAGCGCGTCTCCTTGCGACGGCGGCAGGTGCTGAAGGAGCCCCGCGCGGACATCCCGTATATCTATTTCATCGAGCACGGGCTCGCCGCCCTTCAGGCGCGCACGCCCGCCGATGGCGCTCACGGCGTGGGGCTCCTCGGCCGGTTCGGCATCTCCGGCCTGCCGCTCGTGCTCGGGACCAAGCGCTCGCCTTTGCGCGTCGTCGTCCAGACTGCAGGTGAGGCGTACCGGCTGAGAGCCACGGATGCGGAGGCGCTCTTCAGCCGGGACACCGCGATACGACGCTTGGCGCTGGCCTATGCCCAGGTACGCATGGTCCACGCCGCTCAAGTGGCTCTCTGCAATGCGCGCCATGACGTTGGGCATCGGGTCCGGCGCTGGCTGCTGCTGGCGCAGGATCTGCTGGGCGAGGACGAGATCTGTGTCAGCCACGCGACCATCGCCGGTCACCTCGGGATGCGGCGCCCCAGCGTGAGCGAGCACGTCAAGCACTTGGAGCGGGCCGGCCTCGTGAGCCAATCGTTCGCGTGCATCACGGTACGGGATCGCGCGGGGCTGGAGCAGGGCGTGTGCGAGTGCCACCGGCTGGTCTGGGCCGAGTACCGCAGATCATACGAGATGGTGACCCGTCCGCCGTCTGACCTCCCGGCCTAGCTCACCCGGGGTCAACGAGCCCGAAGCAGAGCCGGTCCGGGCCCGTACAACCGGCAGGATCAACGGTGGGCCGCCAACGTTCCCCGCATTTACCGAGTGTTTCGGGGAGACTTGCCGTTTCCGGGAGAGTTGCCATGGGGTTGATTGCCTTCGTCGTATTCGTGTGCCCCTGGATGGGCGTCGCGCTCCTGGCGCTGATAGCGAACCGGGTCCGCGCCAACACGCTCTAGTTCATCGATAGATCGGGCAGACGACCGGCGAGCTGCGATGCGCAACGAGCTGGATCCGGTCCACGAGGCCGTTGCGCAGCGTCTGATGGCGCGCCTGCAAGGCTTTGCGAAAGGCCTCGATCCCGACGAGGCGACCACGCGAGACATCGTCGAGTGTGTGACGCCAACTACGATTGCCGCCTGACGACGATTGGGATGGCCGGTTC
>CAXDNE010000266.1:0-10268 GCA_963990595.1 uncultured Methylobacterium sp. | reverse complement strand
GGGTCAGGGGTGGGGGTGGTGTAGACGGAACCGCCGCGCTCGATCCTGCACCACCCCCACCTCCAGCTCCGCCCCGTAAGGGGAAGGAGAGATGCGTCTCGTCCCGCTACCGTCCCGCGGTCGCCATGGTGATCTTGGAAAAGTCCTGGAACCAGTTCTGCGCCTGAACGAAGCCCTTCACCTTCGGGCTCATCGCCCTTGGATTGACGTCGTGCGTGATCATGATGAACAGCGCGTCGTCAACATACTTCTCGTGGATTGTCTCCAGGACCTTGGTCTGCTCGGCCTTGTCGAAGGTGTTGCGGACCTGATCGAACAGCTTGTCCATGGCCGGGTCGCAATAATAGCCCCAATTCGTGCCGTTCGGCGGGGCGAAGTTGCACTGCAGATGGCGGATGAAGCCGGTGAACGGATCCTGGATAAAGTAGGAGTAATTGATCGCCGAGACGCCGCGGGAGATGTCGGCCTTGGCCCCGGCGCGCCAGATGTTGATCAGCGTGTTCCACTCGACCACCTCGTAATCGACCTGGATACCCACATCGGCGAGGTTCTGCTGGACGAACTCGTTCATCGGCAGCGGCTGCATCTGGCCCGAGCCCGAGGCCGAGATCGCGACCTTGATCTTGAGCGGCTTCGCCGGGCTGTAGCCCGCCTCGGCGAGCAGCTTCTTGGCGGCCCCCGGATCGTACTTCACGTCGAAGGTCGGATGGCCGAACCACTGGTGGCCGGGCGGCATGAAGCCCTTGGCGGGAATGGCGAGGCCGCCGAGCAGCTCCTTCAGGCCCTCGCGGTCGATGGCGAGGTTGGCGGCCTTGCGCACGCGGATGTCGTTCCAGGGCGAGCCCTCGACCCGCGACAGGTGCCACGTCCAGTTATGCGGATAGGCGTTGGTGACGATGGTGAAGCCGGCGCCCTTGAGCGAGGCGACGGAATCCGGCGCGGGCGCCTCGATCCAGTCCACCTGTCCGGAGCGGAGGGCGGCGGTCCGGGCATTGGCCTCGGGCAGCGGGATCAGCACGAGCTTGTCGAGCTTCGGGACCCGGTCCTTGTCCCAGTACGCCTTGAACGGGACCATCTCGGCGCGCTCGCGCGGGGCGAACAGGGTCAGCTTCCACGGGCCGGTGCCCGAGGGCTGCTTGGCGAAGGCGTCCCAGGACTTGCCGAGCTTCTCCCACTGCGCCGGCGACGACATCATGATCCAGGCGATCTGGTAGGGCAGGGTCGCGTCGGGCGCCTTGGTGGTGATCTCCACGGTCATCGGATCGACCGCGCGGTAACTCGCCACCGCCGGGATGCGGGTCTTGCCCTGCGCGGACTGGCGCGGGTCGTATTGCGGCGCGTCGGCCTTCAGGAGCTTGTCGAGGTTCCACACCACGGCGTCGGCGGTGAAGTCGGACCCGTCGTGGAATTTGACGCC
The DNA here is from genome assembly GCA_963990595.1 of uncultured Methylobacterium sp. Lineage (GTDB taxonomy): Bacteria > Pseudomonadota > Alphaproteobacteria > Rhizobiales > Beijerinckiaceae > Methylobacterium. Next base: position 8,851 of record CAXDNE010000266.1, on the reverse strand, counting down.
CGGCCGGAGCTTGAACGTCCACTTGGTCTTGTCGCTCGGATCGACGCCCCAGCTGGTCGCCAATCCCGGCACGAGGTCGGAGGCGCGTTCGGCGCTCGACAGGTCCCAATTGATGAGCCCGTCATAGACCGTGTAGCCCATGAACCGCATGCCCTCGCCGCCATTGTCGGTCTGGCCGGTGGTGAGCGGGATGTCGGAAGCGGTCATGCCGATCCGCAGGGTTCCCTGCGCGAGGGCGGCGGTGCTCGCGGAGAGCACCAGAGCACCGGCCAGCGCCGCACGGGCGCCGAAATTTTTCAGACGGGACAGCATCTTGGATCGGGTACTCGCGTGGGTCCGGGTCTGTGGTCCCGGGATACCCTCGACCGTATGCAAGCCCGCGGCCAGTCTCGCGGCGGTGCATGCACGGGCTACCCGGCGGCTATGCGGCGTCGATGACGCTCACATGCGCCGCCACCACCCGCCAGCCTTCCGGGAACCGCGCCCAGGTCTGGCTCTGGCGGCCGATCTTGCCGGGGGCATTCTCCCGGGTGAACAGCGTCATCGCGGTGGCGAAGTCGCGCCCGTAGGTGGTGATCACCGTCTGCGCCAGCGTGCGCTCCAGGCCCAGGGGCGAGCGGGCGCGGCGGAAGGCGCGGATCGCATCCATGCCGTAGAGATTCTCGCCGATGCCGTACCGGATGGTCAGTGGATCGTCCCGGAACAGCGCCTCCAGGGTGGGGACGTCGTTGGTGGTGAGCGCCCTCTCGTAGGCCCGGAACGCGGCCTCGACCTCGGCCTTCACGGTGGGGTCGTCGATGATCATCCGGCAAGCTCCGCGACCGGCGCCGCGCAGACGCCCCTGAGTTCGAGATGGCGCGCGACGCGCAGGGCGAGATCCTCGCGCCATGGCGCCGCGATGACCTGGACGCCCAGCGGCAACCCGTCGTCGGGCCAGACCGGCACCGCGACGACCGGCAGGCCGATGAACGAGATCGGCTGCGTGAACACACCGATATTGGCCCGGACCGGCAGCGTGATCCCGTCGAGGACGAAATGGGTCTGGCCGCGCTTGGGCGCCCGGCACGGCGTGGCCGGCGCCAGGATCACGTCGACGCCGTCGAACAGCTCCAGCACGCGCGCCCGGTACCAGCGGCGGAACCGCTGCGCCCGCTCCACATGCGGCGCCGGGATCATCGCCCCGGCGATCAGCCGGTCCCGCACCGCCGGATCGAAATCCTGCGGGCGGGTGCGCAGGCGGTCGAGATGCAGCGTCGCGCCCTCCGCCGCGGTGATGAGATAGGCGGCGGCGCGGGCGCGGTGGGCTTCCGGCAGCGCGACGGTGCGCGTCACCCCCAGGGCGTCGGCCACCCGGGCCGTTGCCGCGAAGGCCTCGGGATCGCCCCCGCGGGTGAAATAGCCGCCGGCCACCGAGATCCGCAGGCCGTCGATCCCGGAATCCAGATCGGGCAGGACCGGCTCCGGCTCCCGCGTGGTCGCCACGGGATCGTCGGGGTCGGGCCCCTGCATGGCGTCGTAGGCGAGCGCGAGGTCGGTCACGCGTCGCGCCATGGGTCCGAGATGGTCGAGGCTGCCGACGAAGGGGAAGCTCCCCGCCCGGCTCAGCCGCCCGTAGGTCGGCTTGAGCCCGTAGCAGCCGCAGAAGGCGGCCGGAACGCGGATCGAGCCGTTGGTGTCGGAGCCGAGGGTCAGCGGCACCATTCCGGCGGCCACGGCCGCGCCCGAACCGCCGGAGGAGCCGCCGGTCATGTGGTCGAGGGCGTGCGGATTGCGGGCATCGCCGTCATGGATGTTCTCGCCGGTGAAGTCGTAGGCGTACTCGCCCATGTTGAGGGCGCCGATCAGGATGGCCCCGGCCGCCTCCAGCCGCCGGACCAGGGCGCCGTCGCGCCCGGCCGGCGGGCGGTCCCGGTTGATCTTCGAGCCCGCGCGCGTGGGCAGGTCCGCGATATCGATCAGGTTCTTCACCGCGAACGGCACACCCGCGAGCGGCCCGGCGGACACCCCGCCGCGGAGACCGGCGTCGAGCGCGTCCGCCCGCGCCAGCGCGCGCGCGGCGAGCACGTCGGTGAAGGCGTTGACGCGATGGTCGAGCCGCCCGATCCGATCCAGCGCCGCGGTCACCACGTCCCGGGCGCAGAGGTGCCGACGGGCGACCGCCGCCGCGATCGAGGCGGCATCCGCCGGACCTGTCGCGCTCATGCCTCGAACCTCGGCGCGGCCTCGGTCTCATCGGGCAGCGCGAAACCCGTCACCAGTTCGGCGGCTGCGGCCAGGACGCGGAGATTCGCCGTGACGGGGCCGATCCAGGCCGGGTCGAGCGCGATCCCCAGCAGCGGCGCAGCGGCCGCCGCGTATGTCTCGGGTTCGAACGGGAGAGGTTCGTCGGGCATCTTGGTCCTCATGCCGGCCGGGATCCGGCCGCGTCAGCCTCGCGATCGGACGTCGGTAGCAGGGCCCGTGCCGAGGTCCGCACGTCAAGACACCGCGACGGACCGGTGCCTAACCGTTGTGCATACGATCGGATGCCTTTCGAGACCACGGAACGGGATCGGAGGCTGCCGCATTTATGGGCAGAGGTCTGCATGAAACGCATAGAATGCCGCCCCATAGGCCCGGACCTTGCCGCACCCCTGCGCTCGACCTATCTCTCGGTCGGGACGTGGCTCACCTTCAGATCGGGTTCGCCTTGGCAGACGGCTCGGCCGCTGGGTTGAGGTTTTTGGGCATCGCCCGACGAAACTCTGACAGAGATGTCGTGGATTATCGCGTCCCAGGGCCTCTGCGCAGGCCACCACGATTGCATATGAGAGGGAGCTCTGGTTAAGGGCTTTCCGTTTTTCAAAACATGGTCCGACCCGAGCGCTCCGACGCAGGCCGAGCGCTCGGGTCGGACCATCGGCAACCCCGATGGATCGGTGCGGTTCTAGAGCCTGGGGACGGCGATGGGACCTGCAGACGAAGTACGTGGCCGGCTTTGCCGGATGTCCCTGCGACACGCCAAACGTACCGAACTGAGAAAGGTCAGATGAGCGCATTCGACTACAGGAATTTCGACGACCGCCGCCAGAACTCTCAGAATGCCAAGGCCGCCCTGCTGGCCAAGTTCAAGGCTCGCCCCCCGGCTGACGACCCGGAGGTCATTGCCAAGGCCAAGGCCCGGGCGGAGGTCGCCAAGGCCCGCGAGGAGCGTGCCCGGGAGCGCGAAGCCGCCCGTATCGCGGCCGAGTTGAAGGCGGCCGAGGAGAAGCGTCAGCGCGAGGAGGCGGAACTCGCCGCGCAGCTCGCCCGTGAGGCCGCCGAACTCGCCGCAGCGCAGGAGCGCAAGTCGGCCGACCTCGCAGCCAAGAAGGCGCAGCGCGATGCCCGCTACGCCGCGCGCAAGGCGAAGGCCAAGATCAAGCGCTGAGCGCAGGCCGAAGGGCCAGAGCCGCGCTGGGACCGAACGACGCCCGCCCGCAAGGCGGGCGTCTTTGCGTTCGGGCCCCGCGAGTCCTGCAACCATCCCGCGACGCGTTGCGTTGAGGGGCGCTGGCGAGGACGACATGCTGGGCCGAACGCTCCTGACGCTGATTCCCGCCCTGCTCGGGTCGGTTGGCGCCTTCGCGCAGGACAGCACGACCGTCACGGCCTGCGAGACTCTGTTGGCCGCCCGTCGGATGGACGCGGCGTCCGGCTCGGACCGCGCGGCGCCGTCGGAAGCCGGCTGCCGCCGGATCCCGCGGAGCGAGATCGGGACTGTGGAGCAGCGGGCCCTGATCGGCGGCGCGCCCTATGAATGCATGACCATCCAGGGAACCGCGGGTTGCCGCTGGATCGTGCCCTGACGGGCGTGCCGGGCCGCCACCGCCGTACCCCGCAGTTTGACCAAGCTTCACGGGCCGAAAAGCCGCCCTATGTGGCGTCTCGACGCAGTGAGGACGCGACTTCGTATGCTCAATATCCGGGGGACACCGCCGATCCCCACACTGATATTGTCCTGCACCCTCTCCGGACTGGTGCTCACCAGCGGCGCGGCGCGGGCCGAGCCGCCGATCCGCAGCCCGGAGGACGCGGCGTGCCGCCTCGAGGCCCGTGCCAAAGTCTTCTCCACGCCCAATCCCCACGGCTTGGAGCTCGAGGAGATCGGGCGCCAGATTTACTACGCCTGCATGAAGCGGATCGGCTCGGCAGCCGCCCAGCCGGCGAAGCGTCCGGGGCGGCGCCACCGCCGCCATCGGCGGCACTGACCCGTCCCGGCGCGAGCCGTCAGGCGTCGAGGGGCGCGCCGATCCGGGCCCGCAGCTGGAGACGCAGGGACTCGTTGCCGCCCTCGGCGTCCAGCGCGGACATCAGGCGCAGGAGCTGACTGAGGGGTGTCGAGCGGCTCCCGACGGCCTCGGCGATCTGCTCCGGCAGCGTTTTGGCGCCCGGTACGAAGCGCGGCGCCGGGCCGGCTTGGTGAGTCTGGGGCATACGAGGCACTCGTCCTTCGAAAGGATCCAGATTGGCGGCGGCTCGCTACGCCTTTCAGTCGTGCTGCACCAGCCCTTTTCGCCAAATTGCGTAGCCGGCATCATGCTCCGTTACCGCAGCGCAACAGCGCGGCTGGAAACTGTGGATGACGGTCGCAGCGCCGCTGAATCGGGTTGCCAGACCCGCCGTTCAGGCCCGCGCCAAGGGCGAATGCTCGAACCCGTCGAGCAGGTCTTGCGGATCGCGATAGATCGCCACGCAGCCCGCCGCCGACAGGTCCGCCTCCGGGAAACCGCCGCAGAGCACGCCGATGGTGCGCAGGCCCGCTTTCGCGGCGGCCTCGGCGTCGTACGGGGTGTCGCCGATGACCAGGATCGCCTTGGTCGGCGTCCCGGCGAGCTTCTTCACTGCGGCCGCGAAGATGTCGGGATGCGGCTTCGAGCGATCCGCGTCGTCCGAGCTGGTGGAGACGTCGACGAGGTCGCCGATCTTCAGGATCTCCGTGTAGTGGTCGACCTCGGACCGCTTGCCCGAGGAGGCCAGGGCGATCTTCGACCCCGACGCACGGATGCGCTCGAAGAGCGCGCGGACGCCCGGAAACGGGCGGACGTCGGGCAGGTACTTCCGCTTGAACAGATCCGAGCGATAGGCCTCGATCGCCTCGCCCTCCCGCTCGATCCGCGCCTTCGGCAAGAAGACCGGCATCAGCTCGTCGCCGCCCTTGCCGATCTGGCTGCGGACTTCGGCGAAGTCGGTCTCGACACCGAAATGCGCGAAGGCCTCCACCCAGGCCCGCGCGTGCAGATCGACGCTGTCGAGCAGGGTCCCGTCGATGTCGAAGATCGCGGCGCGCATCGCAGTCCCATCGCGGTGCAGGCTGCCCGCATCAGGCCGGTCAACCGGACCGGGGCCGGCCAGTTCCGTCGCCCGGGCGTGGAAACGGCAGAAGCCCGCCCCGGGCTGGGGCGGGCTTCTGGGATATCCTCGGCGGCGCGAACGGGCGCCGTCGACTTCAGTGCATCGAGGCCGGGGCGCGGGCGGGCTTCGCCTTGGCCGCGAGGCCAGCCGTCACCGCGGCCTTGGACGCCCGGGCGGGCTTCGGCGCAGCGGGCTTGGCAGCGGACTTGGCGGCAACAGGCTTGGCAGCGGCGGACTTGGCGGTCGCCGGCTTGGCGGTCGCCGGCGTCTCAGCCTTCGACGCAGCGGCCTTGGACGCCGACTTGGCGGCGGGCTTGGCGGCCGTCTTGGCAGCGGCCTTAGCGGTGGGCTCGGCGGCCTTCACGGACACGGCCGCGGCTTCGCCGGCCGCCAGCAGGGCGTTGGCGCGCAGCGCGGCTTCCGCGCGGAGCCAGTGGGCGGCAGCCTGCCCGTGAATCCGGCCCTCGTTCTCCCAGATGTAATAGGCGCACTCGCGCACGTGGTGCTCGCTGATCTGCATGCGGTCGATCTCCTCTCCGTCCCGCGAGCGACGATGGGAGGGCAGGGTTAAGCGTCCGTTAACCCGTCGCCGCCCGGCCGGACGGGCGGCGGCCGCGGGTCAGGCGGGCTCCTGCGAGATCCCGAGGACGCGCCGCGCCTCGGTCAGCAGCACCGCGTGGCGGGCGGCGCCGGGACCCGCGTCTGGAGCTTCGCGGCCGGCCCGGGCGATGAGCTCCTGGAACCGCCGCCGGTCGAGGGCGCGCGAGCCGATGCTCGCCAGAACGGCGCCCAGCACGGTCCGCACCGCCTCGGCGCGCTCGTCGGCGGCGGCCACCGCCTCCGCGCCGGCCGCGCTCGCCCGGGCCGCGTCACGCTCGGCGATCAGTTCCGCCTCCCGGGCCTGGGCGCGGTCGAGCTCCGCCGCGAGGCGCTGCCGGGCCTGCCAGGCCTGGTCGTGCTGGTGGGTGCGCAGAGCCAGCAGCACCTTGAGGGACGCCGCCTCCGCCTGCGTGGCGTCCAGCTTGGCCTGGAGCGCGCGCAGGTCGTCCAGCAAATCCTGCGCAAGGGTCTCGTCCCCGGTCCCGTCCACTGCCGGCTCCTCTGGCACCACGATCCCGCCCGTCCTGTCGCGGCGCCGACCGAAAGTCCACTCTCCCGGCCCGGCGCCCAGGTTGAGAAAATCCCGTCCTCGGTCCACATGGGAGACGGCGTCTCGCGGCGCCTGTCCCGGCCGGCCTTGAACCGGCGCAGCGGAGTGAGACCAACATGTTCATCCAGACCGAAGCCACGCCGAACCCGGCGACCCTGAAGTTCCTGCCCGGCCGCGTGGTTCTGGCGGAATCGACCTTCGAGGCCCGGGACTCCGAGGCCGCCGCCCGCTCCCCGCTCGCCTCGGCGCTGTTCGCTGTCCCGGGTGTGGCGGGCGTCTATTTCGGGCACGACTTCATCTCCGTCACCAAGGCCGAGGACGGATCCGAGTGGGCGCAGGTCAAGCCCGCCGTGCTCGGTGCCATCATGGAGCACTTCCAGTCCGGTGCGCCCGTCATGGCGGAGGGCGGGCACGATGCGGTCGAGCCCGGCGACGAGTTCTACGACGAGGCCGACCACGACACGGTCGTCACCATCAAGGACCTGCTCGAGACCCGCGTGCGTCCGGCCGTGGCGGGCGACGGCGGCGACATCACCTTCCGCGGCTACAAGGAAGGCGTGGTCTACCTGGAGATGAAGGGCGCCTGCTCGGGCTGCCCGTCCTCCACGGCGACCCTGCGGCACGGCGTCCAGAACCTGTTCCGGCACTTCCTGCCGGAGGTGCGCGAAGTCCAGGCGGTCTGAGGATCCGGGCGGCGCCGGCACGCCGGCGCCAGCACCGCGGATCGACCTCGACGCACGGGCGCCGAGCCCTTATCGGGCTTTGCGCATTTCCGGGGCGGAGGACCGCGCGGCAAACGGCCGGCCGAGGAACGCGATGAGCCAAGCCCCCGAGATCCTGCTCGTCCCTCGGGGCGAGGCCGGCCATTTCCTGCCGGCGGCGCTCGGCTGGATGGGGAAGCGGATCCGTGTCACGGCCCGGCCGGATGCGGCGAACCACGTCCTCTGCCTGCCGGTCCTCGACTTCGTCCGCCTGGGCTTCCCCGAGGCGAACGGGCGGCTGGACCTCTTGGAGCCGGGCGATACCGAGAACCTGCGCGCCGGGCGGGCGGCACTGCTGCTCGACCTGTCGAACGAGGGGCCGGGCCTCCACGCGCCGACCTTCGAGGCGCTGCACCGGAACCTCGACGGGCTCGGCATCCCCCGCGCCCGGGTGATCCTGGTCTCGCAGAACCGGCTGCTGCGGCGGGATTACGAACGGCTCTACGGCGAGGGCCTGCGCTTCTGGACCTTCGAGTTCTTCCCCCTTCAGGTCGCCCTGTGGCTCGACGCGGAAGCGGGCCCGAAACTCTTCCCCGAACATCCGCTCGCGCGGTCCGGCTATGCCCCCTTCGCGCGGGAAACCGGGCCGGCGCGCTTCCTCTGCCAGAACGCGGCCCTGCGCTGGCACCGGGTGCTGCTTTACCGCTGGTTCCAGCTCAACGGCATGGATCGGGACGGGCTGATCTCCTTCCACGGGATCGGCGCGGACAACCCGAAGGCGGGCGGCATCGACGTCTTCCACGCGCCGCCGGAGATCGAGGCGGCCTTCGGGGCGCTCCTCGCCGATGTCGGCGCGTGGATCCCTCGGCAGGCCCGGCGGATCGACGCCCCCGCCCCGGGGAGCGATCTGGTGATGACCCTCGACAGCCGCGCCTACGCGGAAAGTGATCTCACGGTGATCTCGGAGACCGATTTCTTCGAGCTCGGGGTCGAGCGCGTCACCGAGAAATCCCTCAAGGCCGCCGCGACCGGGCTGCCCTTCGTCATGGTCGGCGCCCCGCGCGCCGTCGCGCGGCTCTCCGAACTCGGCTTCCACACCTTCGACGGCCTGATCGACCACGGCTACGACGCGGTGGCCGATCCCATCGAGCGCCTGCCGCTCGTGTTCCGATCGATCGCGCGGGCGTGGTCCGACTGCAAGGGCGACCGGGCCGCCTGGCACCGCCGGGCGCGGGAGCAGGCCGCGGCGAATGTCGCGCATGCCCGCGGCGGGCTGCTGCCGCAGCTCGACCGGGTGATGGCAGGCCCCCTGGTCGAGCGGCTGTCCCGGTTCATGGAGACCGGCGACATCGTCCCCTGACGCGCCCGGCGCGGTCGCCGCGAACCCCGTGCCGCGGCCCGAAGGCGCCTCAGATCGCCAGCCGCAGCGTCTCCGCCAAGCGCCGCACCGCCGGTTCGATGGCGCGTTCCGGGACCGCGGCGTAGCCGAGCAGCAGACCCGGCTCCGGCGTATCAGCGTAGTAGGCCGAGAGCGCCACCGCGGAGACGCCGGCCCGGCCGAGCGACGCGGTCGCGTCGGCGTCTGCGAGGGCAGGGGCCCAGGCGGGCCCGGGCCTGTCTCTTATAC
>CAXDNE010000265.1:0-10301 GCA_963990595.1 uncultured Methylobacterium sp. | reverse complement strand
ACGAGACGATGCCAAGCGAGAACCAACCGCCCCATTCCGGCGCCGCGGCGCCGGAGGCGTTGCGCGACCTGCTGGTCGAGATCAACGACCTCAAGCGCGTCCGGTCCGCGGGCCGCACGGGGTCGATCGCCGAGCGCCTGTTCGCGCAAGGGTGGGGTCTGCTCACGGGCGGCACGCCGCCCGGGGACGTCGCCCTCGACATGACCGCCGTGACCCTCGCGGCGACGCGGCTGTGCGATCTCGACGCGGCCTTCCTGAGCGCGGCGGGGCTGTCCGAGGCGGCGGCCTCGGCCGTGCTGGTCGCCGGCTTCGACGCCGTGACCGGGGCGCTCGATCCGGATCTCCGGACCCGGCTGCGCGCCCGTCTCGCGCCGCGGCCGCCCGGCCGGACCGGTCCCCTCCCGGGCTTCGTCGGGGCGTTGGCGCAGCAGCCGCGCGCCGGCGTGACCTGCCCGGGCCGCGCCCGGATCCTTCTGGAGCCGCCGGAGAACCACGCCGAGCATTGCCTGATCGTCGCGGTCTACGGCGTCTGTCTCAGCCCGTTCTACCGCGCCGATCCCGGCACGGTGTTCCTGGCCGCGATGGCCCACCACTTCCACAACGCCGCGATGCCCGATGCCGGCTTCACCGGCGAGATGCTGCTCGGCGACCATCTCGGCCCGATCATGGCCACCACCACCGCCTGGGCGCTGGCCGAACTCGCCGAGCCCCTGCGGGGCCACGTGGAGCGCGCCCGCGCCGTGCTGCCGGACGACGCCACCGCGGAGGGCCGCGCCTTCCACGCGGCGGATTGCATCGACCGGGTCCTCCAGATCGCCCAGCACCTGCGCGGGGCCTCGACCACGATGGCGATGGTGCTCGACGAGTGGGAGCTGGTCCATGCCGGCCCGGTGAAGGGTTTCCACGATCGTGTCCTGCGCGACATGCGCATCCCTTGATCGCCGGACCCCGCCGCCCATCTGCCCGGGCGGTCCCGAGAGCCATGATCCCGTTCGAACTCACATCGCCGGACACCGGCAACCCGCTGAAGGCCGACGGCCCGCACGCCCTGCGCGACGCGGAGACCGGCGCCCGTTGGCCCGTCATCGACGGGATCCCGTACCTGCGGGTCAACCGCGCGGCGCTGATCGAGCGGGTGCTGGCCCATCTCGACGCGGGTGAGGCCGACGAGGCGCTCGCCGCCCTTCTGGTCGATCAGGACGATTGGTGGAACGGTCCGCCCGCCGACCCCGCGGGAATCATCCGGCTGATCAAGGACCGGCGCACCGCGACGCTGCGGGAGGCCGTCGAACGCCTCGGCTGGGGCCGGGTCGGCGATTATTTCCTGCACCGCTGGAGCGATCCGACCTTCCTGGCCGGCCTGTCGCTGCTGGAGGCGCACTGGAACGAGCCGGCCTGCGTCTTCGAGTTCGCCTGCGGCATCGGCCACTACCTGCGGGAGCTGCAGCGCCGCGGCTGCAAGGTCGCGGGCGGCGACGTGGTCTTCGCCAAGCTCTGGGTCGCCCGGCACTGGGTCGTGGGCGAGAAGGCGCAGCTCGTCTGCTTCGATGCCGGCTCGCCGCACTGGTCGATCCCGGGCGCACCGGTCGACCTCGTCGCGTGCAACGACGCCTTCTACTTCCTCGACGACAAGGCGGCGCTGCTCGACTGCCTCCGGCAGAATGCCGGCGACGACGGCTGGCTGGCGCTCAGCCACATCCACAACCGCGACTGCCCGGGCTTCTCGGCGGGACGCGCCGTCACCGCCGACGAGATCGCCGAGCTGTTTCCCGACGCCCTGGTCTACGACGATGCGGAACTGACCCGGGCGCTCGTCGAGGCCCGGGCGCCGGGCCCGCAGGAGCCCGCGGCGCTGCTGAGCTGCGAGGCGTTCTCGGTGGTCTGCGGCCCCGGCATGCGCCCGGCACCGCGGGCCCTGGTCGACGGGCTCACCCTGCCGAAGCCCGGGACCGTGCTTCGGCTCAACCCGCTCTACCAGCCGGAGGGCGAGGGCTACGTCATCCGCTGGCCGTCGGACCGGTACGAGGCGGAATACGCGCCCCGCGCCACCTACCCGCTGCACTCCCCCGGCCCCGAGGCGCTGACCTTCGACGGCAGCCCCGACGCGCCGGAAACGCAGCGCGTCCGCGTGCGCGAATTCGTCGACCTGCCGGAGCGATGGTGATGGACGCCGTCGGCTGGGGGATCGTCGGATACGGCTGGGTCGCGCGGGACTACATGGAGCCCGGCATCCGCGCCGCCGGCCACCGGCTGGTGGCGGTCTGCGATCCGAACCCGGAATGTCGCGCGGCCGCCGAGGCGGCGGGCGCGAGCGGCCATGCCGACCTCGCCGGCCTGATCGCCGAGCCCGCGGTCGAGGCGGTCTACGTGGCGACGCCGAACCACCTCCACCGCGGCGCCGTCGAGGCGCTCGCCGCAGCCGGCAAAGCCATCCTGTGCGAGAAGCCCATGGCGGCGACGCTCGCCGACGCCGAGGCGATGACGCGGGCGGTCGAGTCCCACAACATCTTCTACGGGACGGCCTTCGACCAGCGGCACCATCCGGCCCACCGGGCGATCCGCGCCCAGGTGGAGGCCGGACGGCTCGGCACCGTGACCGCCGTGCGGATCGTCTACGCCTGCTGGCTCGGCCGCGACTGGTCGGAGGCCGGCCAGCCGAACTGGCGGATCGACGCCGCCCAGGCCGGTGGCGGCGCGCTCATGGACCTCGCCCCGCACGGGCTCGACCTCGTGGATTTCCTGGTCGGCGAGCCGATCACCACCATCGCGGCCCTCACGCAGACCCGCGCCCAGGATTACGCCGTCGATGACGGCGCTCTTCTGATCGGCCGCACGGGCGGCGGTGCGCTCGCGAGCCTGCACGTCGCCTACAATTGCCCCGACGCGCTGCCCCGCCGCCGCCTGGAGGTGATCGGCACGACGGGCATGCTCGTCGCCGAGAACACGATGGGCCAGACCGCCGGCGGATCGCTGACCTTCCTCGACGGCGCGCGCGGTCGCCCGGAACCGCTCGCCTTCGACGCCGACAGCTCGCCCTTCACCGAGCAGGTTCGCGCCTTCGGCTCGGCCCTGCGCCGGCCCGAGGAGCGGGCCGCGTACTCGGCGTCCCGCGACCTTCACACCATGCGGCTCGTCGCCCGCGCCTACGGGCAGGGGTAGCGGGCACAGGACAGGATAAGCAATCACGCGATCAAACCCCGGCACCTCCCACCGACCCCCTCATCCTGAGGTGACCGCGAAGCGGGCCTCGACGGAGGGCTCCAGAAGCTGCCGCGCTCCGTGGAGCCCGCCTCCGAGGCCTCCGCTGCGCTCCGGCACCTCAGGATGAGGGGGATGGATAGGATGGCGCGCTGGCGACGGTTCGAGGCAGACAGGAACACGACTTGAGCAACGCAGACGCCTTCCACGATCAGGACGACCGCGCCCGCCACGAGCGGATCAAGGTGCCGCGGCCCTATCGCTTCGGCGCCAAGCGGCCGATCGAGGGCCTGCCCGAGACCCTGCCGGATCCGGTGCGTGCCTATCTCGACGTCCTTCCGGAGGGCCGGATCGTCGGCTTCCCCCTGGCGCCGCTCGACCGCACCGGCATTCCGGTCTGGTTCGTGGCCCTGTTCCTCGACGATCCGTTCTTCGTCGGCGCGATGCCCTCGGGGATCGGCTACGGCGCCACCGACGAGGAGGCGCTCATCGGCGCCGTGGCGGAGATCGCCGAGAATCTGATGCCCTCGCTCGCCGTGCTGCCGCGGGCGAAGGAGCGGGCGAGCTACACCGACCTCGCCCGCGTCTACGGCACCAAGTCCGTCGCCGATCCGCTCACCCTCTGCCTGCCGGCGGGATCCCCGGTCGGCCGCGACACGGTGCTCGAATGGACGCCGGCGGTCCGGCACGCCACGGGCGAGATCGTGCTGATGCCCCTCGATGTCGCCGCCACCGACTATTTCGAGCTCTCGGAGGGCTACCGGCCCTTCACCAACCTGATCACCAACGGCCTCGGCGCCGGCCCTGACGTGCCCTTCGCCCTCGGCCACGGGGTGCTGGAGCTGCTCCAGCGGGACGGGAACGGCCTGCTGTTCCGGGCCCTCGACCAGGGCGTGATGCTCGACCTCGACGGTATCGGCCCCGAGAATGCCGCGATGCTCGCCCGGCTCAAGGAGCTGGGTATCCGGGCGCTGCCGAAATTCGCCACCGACCAGTTCGGCCTCACCAACCTCTATGTCGTCGGCTACGACGACGATCCCGCCCGCACGCCGGCGCCGATCGCCCTCTCGGCCTGCGGCGAGGCCTGCGATCCGGACCGGGAGCGGGCGCTGCGCAAGGCGCTGCTGGAATTCCAGGCCGCGCGGGTGCGCAAGACCTTCGGGCACGGGCCCCTCGACATGGCCGCCACGGTGACGCCGCCGGGCTACGTCGATGCCTTTATCCAGAAGGCGCTCCCCAGTCTGGACCTCGAGGAGAGCCGCGCCCTGCAGGCGATGCTCGAATGGATCGAGATGCCCGCCGCCGACCTGCGCGGCGTGCTGGCCGACACGGTCTATTCGGAGCGGAGCACGAAGCGCTTCGCCGAGCTGCCCTCCACGCCGGCCGCCGACGGCCATGCGCGGGGGAAGATCGCCTGCGACCGGCTGCTCGCGGCCGGGTTCGACGTGCTCTACGTCGATTGCTCGCCCCCCGGTGGCGGCGTCGGCGTGGTCAAGGCGATCGTGCCGGGGCTCGAGGTCGAGACCATGAGCTACTACCGGATCGGCGAGCGCAATACCCGCAAGCTCCTGGACCGCGACCACCCGTTGATCCGCTTCGGCACCGAGAGCGACGCCTTACGCCCGGTGCGCCTCACCCCGGAGGCCCTGGAGCGGTTCGGCGGCCAGCCGCTGTTCGACGTGGCCCTGGCCGAGCGCATCGTGGGGCGGCACTATCCGCTCTACCGCGAGCCGGAATCGCACCATGCGCCGTTCCGCCTCGCCCAGCGGCAGGGGAGGGCGGCATGACGCTTCGCTTCGCCTACAACACCAACGGCGCGGCCAACCACCGCCTCGACGACGCGATCCACCTGATCAAGGCCGCGGGCTATGACGGCGTGGCGCTCACCCTCGACATCCACCATCTCGACCCGTTCTCCGAGACCTGGGCGGCGGAGGCCGCCCGGGTGGCGAGCCTGCTGGAGAAGCTGGAGCTGACCTGCGTCATCGAGACGGGCGCCCGCTTCCTCCTCGACCCGAGCGCCAAGCACGAGCCGACGCTGGTGACCGCCGATGCCGCCGGCCGCGCCCGCCGGGTCGGATTCCTCAAGCGGGCGATCGAGATCGGCGCGATGCTCTCCGCCGAGGCGGTCTCGTTCTGGGCCGGCGTCCCGAAACCCGGCGTCGATCCCGGCGAGGCGCGGCGCTGGCTGGTCGAGGGGCTGCACGAGGTCGCGGCCTTCGCCACCGAGGCCGGGGTCGTACCCTGCCTGGAGCCCGAGCCCGGCATGCTGATCGAGACGCTCGACGATTACGCCGCCCTCGCCGTGCCGGGGCTGAAGCTCGCCCTCGATACCGGGCACTGCCTCGTCACCGGCGAGCGCGAGCCGGCGGCGGCCGTGCGGGAATTCGCCGACCGGATTGGCACCGTGGCGATCGAGGACATGAAGCGCGGCAGCCACATCCACCTGCCCTTCGGCGAGGGCGACATGGACGTGCCCGGCGTGCTGGAGGCGCTGGAGGAGGTCGGCTTTGGCAAGCTGATCTGCGTCGAGCTGTCCCGCGAGAGCCACCGGGCCGACGTGATGATCCCGCAGGCGCTCGATTACCTCCGGGGCTGCCGGCGCCCCGGCCCGGTGCTGGCCGGCGAGCAGGAGACGCGGCGGCAATGGCAGTGATGACCGGTTCCCACCAGGTCGAGAACCGAGCGCAGGTCCCCTCTCCCGAGTGGGAGAGGGACAGGGTGAGGGATCAGGTCTTTCCGGAAAAGGCGCACCCCTCACCCCAGCCCTCTCCCGCACGGGAGAGGGGACTCCACGGCGACGCCCTCGGCCAATCCGAAGCTGCAGCGCGATGAGAATCCTCTTCCTCAGCCGCCGCTACTTCCCGGCGATATCGGGCATGAGCGTCTACGCGCAGAACCTGCTGCGCGAACTCGTCGGCGCCGGCCACGACGTCACGATGATCTCGCAGTACCGGGGCGACGCCTTCGGCACCCGGGTCTACGGCGGCGGGCCGCCGCCGCCGGTGCCCGGCGTGCAGGTGATCGGCCTGGAGCAGCTCGGCGAGCAGAGTGCTGGCGATTTCGAGCGCGACATCGCCACGATGGTGGACACCATCTGCCGGGAGCACGCCCGAAAGCCCTTCGACATCCTGCACGCGCAATACGGCTACCCGACGGGCTGGGCCGTGCTCCTCGCCGCGCGGAAGCTCGGCGTGCCGAGCGTCGTCTCGATCCAGGGTGGCGACGGCCACTGGGTCGGGTCCTGCTGCGAGACCCACCGGGTCGCCATGTGCGAGGTCCTGGCCCATGCCAACGCCCTGCTGATCGGCGGCGCCTCCTTCGTGGACGAGGTCTGCGGGCGGCTCGGATCGGACCCGGCGCGCTTCACCATCGTGCCCGGCGCGGTCGATACCGACCGTTTCGCCCAAGGCACGTCGGACGGGCTGCCGGCGTCCCATACCGGCCCGGTGCGGCTGTTCTACCACGGCCGGGTCGACCGCCGGAAAGGCGTCCTCGACTTCATCGACGCCCTGGCGATCCTGCGCCAGCAGGGCACGCCCTTCGCGGCCACCATCTCGGGGATCGGGCCGGACGTGGAGCCGGCCCAGGCGCTGGCCGCGGAGCTGGCCTTCTCGGAGCGCGAGATCGCCTTCACGGGCTACGCGGAATACGGCCACGTGCCCGACCTCTACCGCCGCGCCGACGTGTTCGTCTCGCCGACCTACGCGGAGGGTTTCTCCAACACGATCCTGGAGGCGCTGGCGGCCGGGCTCGCCACGGTCTCGTGCCACGCGGTCGGCGTCTCGGACTGCCTGCGCGACGGCGAGAACGGGCTGCTGGTCGATCCGGGCGACGTGCCGGCTCTCGCCGCCGCGCTCACCCGGATCATCACCGACGCGGACCTGCGGCGGCGCATCGCGACGGCCGGGCTGGAGGAGTGCCGGCGGGTCTATTCGTGGCACGCGGTCGGGCGGCAGATCATGGAGGTCTACGCCCGCGTGCGCAACGAGCGGCCGGCCACCGATTTCGCGCCGGACCTGCCCGACGATCCGGCCTGCCGGTTCCGCGCCGAGCCGCATCTCCTTTGAAGGCGTCTCTGGAATGTCCCACCCGCACCCCTCATCCTGAGGTTCCCGCGTCAGCGGGCCTCGAAGGGACCCTCCAGACGGCGCCGCGATCCCTGGAGCCCTCCTTCGAGGCCAGCGCCGCGCTCAGGCACCTCAGGATGAGGGTGCGGGTTGGACCCGTCCACGCCGACAGGCTCTGAACCATGCCCACCGCGCTCGCCCTCTCCCCCCATCTCGACGACGCGGCCTTCTCCTGCGGCGGCCTCCTGGCGAGCCTCGCGCAGCGGGGCTGGCGCGTGGTGATGGCGACCCTGTTCACCGGCAGCGTCGCCGACCCAACGGGATTCGCGCTCGCCTGTCAGCTCGACAAGGGCCTGCCGGCCGGGGTCGACTACATGGCGCTCCGCCGGGACGAAGATATCCGGGCCGCCGAAGAACTCGGCATCGCGCCGCCCGTCCACCTGCCGTTCCGGGAGGCGCCGCACCGGGGCTACGGCTCCGCGCCGGAGCTCTTCGCCGACACCCGGCCCGATGACGGCATCGCGGCCGACCTCGCTCCGGCCATCGCGGATCTGGTCGCCGCCGAACGTCCCGACATGATCCTCGTGCCCCAGGCGATCGGCGGCCATGTCGACCATGTCCAGGCGGTCCGGGCGCTCCGCAGCCTGGACGTGCCGCTGCCGATCCTGTGGTGGCGCGACTTCCCCTACACGGTGCGCGCAACGGTGCCGCGGGAACCCCTCGCCGCCGTGTTCGCGGACCTGGCCGAGCCGACGATGCGCCTCGATCCGGACGCGCAGGCCCGGAAGCGGGCCGCCTGCGCGGCCTATGCGAGCCAGATCGGTTTCCAGTTCGGCGGCCCGGCGGGCCTCGACGCGCGGCTCGCCCGCGAGGCGGGGATCGAGCGCTTCCGGCTCTCCGGACGGCTCGGCGCAGCGATTCCCGGGCTCGATGCCGGCTGAGCCGCTCACGCCGAAATCGCTGGCCGACCCGAACGCCCTCGCGGCCCGCCGCGCCTTGATCGCGGTGCCGCACATCGCGCCGATCCGGGCGCTGGCCGCACGGATCGCCGCGGAGCGGGGCGCGCCGGTTCCCGTGCCCGATCCGCTGGATGGCGGGGTCTCGGCGCGGATGCTGCTCCTCTTGGAGACCCCGGGCCCGGCGGTGCTGCGCACGGGCTTCGTCACCCGCGACAGCGCGAACGGCACGGCGGCCAACCTGTTCCGCTTCCTCGCCGAGGCCGGCATCGCCCGGGCCGACACCCTGATCTGGAACGCCGTGCCCTGGCTGATCCATGCCGCGGGCGCGCGCAACCGCGCGCCCCGACAGGCCGAGGTCGCGGCCGCCGCGCCCTATCTGGCGCCGCTCCTGGACCTGCTGCCCCGTCTCGCCGTGGCGGTGCTGGCCGGCCGCTTCGCCGCCGGCGCCGCACCGGCGATCGCGGTGCTGCGCCCCGACCTGCCGGTGATCCGGGTTCCCCATCCGAGCCCGACCTATGTCTGCACCGCGCCGGAGGTGCCGGCCCGGATCCGGCGCGGCTTGGCGGAGGCGGCCGCGATCCTCGATCGGGGCGCCGGCTGAAGATAGAACGCCTGTCGCGGCGGCCCCTTCCCTGGCCTTGCGCGCCTGTTCGGCCTACATGCGGGGCAACGGGCCGCGGTCCGGGAGACTCCGGCACGGGCTGAAGGCCTTCGGCCGGGCCGCGCAGCCGGAAGGGCGGACGCCGAACGGCATGAATTTTCAGGGACAGCACCGGAGGCCGGCCGAGCCGGTCGAGCCGGTCCAGCACGACGCCGCGGACGCAGCGCGGAAAAGCCGGCGTAGCCGTTATGCCTGGATCGGCACGGCCGCCAGCATCGTGCTGTTCGCCGTCTCCCTCGGTGTGCTGTGGAAGCTCGTCCAGAGCGTGAGCTGGGCGGAGGTGCGCACGGCGATCGCGGCGGCGACCGCCGAGCAGCTCGGCCTCGCCTTCCTGTTCGTCGGCGTCAGCTACCTGTTCCTGACCGGCTACGACGCGCTGGCCCTGCGCCAGCTCCGGATCAAGGTGCCGTATCGCATCACGGCGCTCGCCTCGTTCACGAGCTACGCGGTGAGCTTCACCCTCGGCTTCCCGCTGCTGACCGCCGGGACCATCCGCTACTGGATCTACGCCCGGCAGGGCCTGACGACGGCCAAGATCGCGGCGCTCACGGTGATCGCCGGGTTCACCTTCTGGCTCGGCATGGGCGTGGTCCTGGGCCTGAGCCTGATCATCGAGGCGGGCCAGCTCGCCGGGCTGGCCTTCACGTCGATCCGGATCAACCAGGGCGTCGGTCTGGCGGCCCTGGCGCTGGTGCTCGGCTACCTCGCCTGGGTGTCGGCCAAGAAGCGCAGCATCACCGTCAAGCACTGGCGCCTGGAACTGCCCGGCGCCTCGGTCTCGATGGGCCAGATGATCGTCGGCATCGGCGACGTCTGCGCGGCGGCCGCGGTGCTCTACGTCCTGCTCCCGCAGGAGACGACGCTCGGCTTCACCACGTTCCTGGCGATCTACGTGCTCGCCGCCATGCTGGGCATCGCGTCGAACGCCCCGGGCGGGATCGGCGTCTTCGAGGCGACGGTGCTGCTCGCCCTGTCGAGCCTGCCGCGCAACGAGGTTCTGACCTCGCTGCTCCTGTTCCGGGGCTGCTACTACGTCGTCCCCTTCGTCACCGCCCTGGCGATGCTCGGCCTCTACGAGATCGTCAAGCGGGCGGGCGGCGCGCGCGATCCCGGGCCGCCGGAAGGCACGGCGGGCCCGTCCGGACGGCCGTGGCACGACGAGTCCGGATCCCGGTAACCGGCCGGGCCCGCCTGCCATGCCGGTCCGCCCGCGCGATTCCCAGGCCTGGGCCGGTGCGGCGATCGCGGCCGGCCTCCTCGGCATTGCCGCCGCGCTCGCCGGCCGTCTCGACCTCCCGCTGATCCTGGCGGGGCTGGGGGCGGCGTGCGTCGGCGGCTGGCTCGGAGGGCGCGGCAAGGCCACCCCTGTCTCTTATACACATCTCCGAGCCCACGAGACAAGAGGCAATATCG
>CAXDNE010000264.1:0-10328 GCA_963990595.1 uncultured Methylobacterium sp. | reverse complement strand
CACTATCCTCTTCGTCGGCAGCGTCAGATGTGTATAAGAGACAGGTCGAGGATCAGGTCGATGCTGTCGGGATCCGGACCTCCGGCGTCGCCCGGCGCATGGGATCGGACGGTCGGGATGCTGCGCGCGGCGGTCGCGCGCCGCTCGGCATTCGGCTCGACGAGGACGATCTCGGCCGCCCCCTGCATGGCGAGGATCAGGGCCGCGCCGAACCCGATCGCGCCGCCGCCGAGGACCGCGCAACGCACACCCGCGAGCGGACGGCCGAGCAATCGTGTCCCCTGGTTGACGGCGTGGTAGGCGACGGCGAGCGGTTCGGCGAGGGCAGCGCCGCCGGCCGACAGGTGATCCGGGATCGGCACGAGGTTTCGCTCGGGGACGCGGACAAATTCGGCGAAGGCGCCGGGACGCGGCGGCATCGAGAGGATCTGACGGTTCGGGCAGAGATGTGAGCGTCCGGTCTCGCAGGCCGCGCAGCGCCCGCAGGTGATCAGCGGGTTGACGGTCACGCGCTCGCCGGCCCGCGGCCCGTCCGCGATCCGGCCGGCGGCCTCGTGGCCCAGGATGAGGGGGGCCGGGCGGCGCGCGTCGTGGCCGTGGTAGGCATGCATGTCCGAGCCACAGATGCCCACGGCCTCGACCTGCACCAGCACCTCGCCGGCCTCGGGCACGGGGATCGGCACCTCCTGCAGGGCGAGCGCGTGCGGTCCGGTATAGACGAGCGCCTTCATCGCGGGTTCCTCAAGATGCGCGCGCGGCCTCACTTGGCGGTGAAGCCGCCGTCGACGGCCAGGGTCTGTCCGGTGACGTAGGCGGAGGCTCCGGACGCGAGAAAGACCACGGCGCCGTAGAGATCGGCGAGTTCGCCGTTGCGACCGCAGGCGGTCTGGGCGGCATAGTGCGCCGTTCGATCGGGATCGTCGAAGACCGCGCGGGTCAGGGATGTCGGGAAGAACCCGGGCGCGATCGCGTTGCACGTCACGCCGCGCGCCGACCACGCCTCCGCGATGGCGCGGGTGAGTTGCACCACCGCCCCCTTCGCGGCGCCGTAGGGCGCGGAATTCGGGAAGGCCCGGTAGGATTGCAACGAGGCGATGTTGACGATCCGCCCGAATCCGCGGTCCGCCATGGCCGGCGCCAGGGCCTGGGTCAGGAGAAAGGGCGCTCGCACGTGCAGAGCCATGTGCAGATCGAACGCCTCCGCCGTCACCGCCTCGAAGGGTTGGCGCAGGTTGACCCCGGCGGCATTGACGATGATGTCGACGGGCTGGCTGCCGAGGCGCGCGACGAGGCTCCCGACGGCACCGGCCTCCGCGAGGTCGGCCGGAAAGCTCTCGCAGGCGATCGCTTCCGCGCGCAGGCTCGCGGCCGCCGCCGCGAGGTCGGCCTCCCGGCGGGCGGTCAGGATCAGCCCGGCCCCCGCGAGGCCGAGGGCGCGGGCGAGCGCGAGGCCGATCCCGGAATTGCCGCCGGTGACGAGCGCCGTGCGGCCGGTCAGGTCGAACAGCGGTGCGAGCCGGAAGCTCATGCCCTCACCGCGGCTCCGAGATCGAAGTTGTGACCCGGGAAATACTTCGCGAGTCTGTGGTCGGCGGTCCGGGCATGCGCTTCCATGCCCTCGAGCCGGGAGATCCGTGCGGTGGCTTGGGCGATGGTCTTGCACGCCTCCCGGTCCATGCGCTGCCATGTCAGGGGCCGCAGGAACTTGTGCACGGACAGGCCGGCCGAGTAGCGGGCGGCGTACTTGGTCGGGAGGATGTGGTTCGGCCCGGAGGTCTTGTCGCCGAAGGCCACCGTCGTCTCCTCGCCGAGGAACAGCGAGCCGTAATTGCTGAGCGTGCCGAGCCACCAATCGAGGTCGGCGGCGTGGACTTCCAGATGCTCGCTCGCGTAGCGGTCGGAGACCGTGACGATCTCCTCGCGGCTGCCGCAGACGATCACCTCGCCGTAATCGCGCCAGGCCGCGCCGGCCGCGTCCCGCGCCGTCGGGGGCAGCGCGTCGATCAGGGCGGGCATCCGGGCGATCACGTCGTCGGCGAGCGTCCGGGACGTCGTGAACAGCCAAGCCGGGCTCTCGTGTCCGTGCTCGGCCTGGCCGACGAGGTCGGAGGCCACGATCGCCGGGTCGGCGGTCTCGTCGGCGATGATGCCCACCTCGGAGGGGCCGGCGAAGACGTCGATGCCGACGCGGCCGAACAGCATGCGCTTGGCTTCAGCGACGAACTTGTTGCCCGGTCCGACGATGATGTCGGCGGCCTTGCCGGTGAACAATCCGAAGGCCATCGCGGCGATCGCCTGCACGCCGCCGAGGGTCATGACCACGTCGGCGCCCGCGACCTGCATCGCGTAGAGAACGTAAGGGTGGATGCCCTCGCCGCGGTAGGGCGTCGAGCAGGCAACCACGGTTGGCACGCCCGCGGCCTTGGCGGTGGCGACCGACATGTAGGCCGAGGCGATATGGGCGTAGCGTCCCGTCGGCACGTAGCAGCCGGCGACGTTGCAGGGGACGAGTTTCTGCCCGGTGGTCAGCCCCGGCACCAACTCGACGGCGAAGTCGCGGACGCTGTCGCGCTGGGCCTCCGCGAAGCGGCGCACCTGCCCCGCCGCGAAGGCGATGTCCTCCTTGACGCTCTCGGGGATGTCCCGCGTGCGCCGGGCGATCTCCTCGGGCGTCACGATGATCTCGCCGGTCCACTTGTCGAGCGACCGGGCGTAGTCCCGCACCGCGTCCTCGCCCCGTGCCTCGATGGCGGCGAGCATCTCGGTCACGACCTGGCGGGCCGTGTCGGTCTCGGTCTCCGGCGTTTTGGTCGCGCGCTTTACGTATTCGATCGTCATGGGAGTTGCCTTTTCCCGGTGCCTGGGAGGATTGCCGTGCGCCTGCGAGCCGCCGCGCTCAGTGCTGAGAGGCCGCCGTGTCGAACTCTGTGGCGAAGGCCTTGAGCTTCGGATCCGCCGCGACGCGCTTCATGAAGCTGTCGTCGATGTAGCCCTTGGGGTCGGGAGCCTGCGGGATGGTGCCGCTGTCGGCCATGAACGCGCCGATCTGCGAGAACCAGCCATCGACCTGCGAGGGACCGCTCGTCCGCGCCATCGCCTTGAGCTGCGCATCGAGGGAATAGGTCGGCCGCAACGCGAATTCCTGGTCGATCGCGCGGTCGGACACCTCGACGCCCCCTTCGGCGTAGAAGCGTTTGGCCATCGCCCGGGCCTCATCGGGATGGGCCTTCGCCCACCCCCAGCCGCGCAGGTAGACCGCGAGGAACTTGGCGACCGCATCCGGATGCGCCTTGGCGAAGTCGGCGCGGGCAATCAGGGCGCCCGGCACCATCGCTCCGGCATCTGCCCCGCTGCACAGGAGCCGCGCGCCCGCCTTCTCCTCCAGCGTGTAGGTATTGGGTGCCCAGACGCCGACCACCTCACCGGCGTTCGCGATCATCGCCGAGATAATCTGCGCCTGCCCGAGATTGACGAAGCGCAGGTCGCGCGGGCCGAGCCCCCACTTCTTGAGACACGCGCGCGCGGCAAAGTCCGCGGTGGAGTTGGTGGTGACGAGAAGTTTCTGGCCGGCGAGCTGCTTCGGATCCTTGGCAATCGCGTCGTAGCGCTCGCCGCGCACCATCAGCACGTTGGTCTTCGACTCGTCGTTGGTGAGGCCGACCGTCAGCAATCCGAAGCGCGCCGCACCGAGGATCGCCGGAACGGAGCCGGCGCCGCCCACATCCCAAGATCCCGCCTGGGCAGCGGCGACCTGGGGTGCGCCGGCCGGGAACACAGCGAAGTTCGGCTCGAAGCCGACCTCCTTCCACCATCCCTTCTGGGTCGCGATGTAGAAGGGGAGCGCCCAGTAGAGCGAGGGCTGATAGGAGACGCCGATCCGCTCGAGCTCCGCAGCCCGGGCCTGAGGCGCCGATAGGACCTGTGGCATCAGCGCGAGGGCGCCCGCGAGCAGGTAGGCCAGCCCCCGGCCTGCGGGATTCCTGCTTTTCCGGTTCTCGACCATGTATCGTTCTCCCTCAGATTGCGGATCGGCGCCTCAGTGGCCGGCCTCGCTCTTCTCTTCGCGCAACGATTTCCAGATGTGCGTCCGCAGATGGACGAAGGATTCGAGGTCCATCACGTCCTCGATCCTGGCGTGATCTTCCCAGCGCTCCGCCTCGCGGATCGCCTTGACGTCGATGATCTCCTTGATGCGCCCGGGACGCCGGGTCATGACCGCGACGCGGTCGGCGAGGTAGACCGCCTCCTCGACGCCATGGGTGATGAACAGGACGGTCCGCGGATTCCTGCGCGCGAGACGGACGAGTTCCTCCTGCATCACCACGCGGGTCTGTGCATCGAGAGCGCCGAAGGGCTCGTCCATGAGAAGCACCTCGGGTTCCAGGACGTAGGCGCGCGCGATGGCGACGCGCTGCTGCATCCCGCCCGAGAGCTGGTGCGGATAGGCGTTGGCGTGGCTCGACAGGCCGATCATGCTGATCGCCGCCGCGACCCGGGCGTCGCGCTCGGCTGCCGGCAAGCCCTTGTTGCGCAGGCCGAAGGCGATGTTCTGCGCGACCGTCTTCCAGGGGAACAGCGCGAATTGCTGGAACACCACGGCGCGGTCGGGCCCAGGTTCGGTGACGGGCTTGCCGCCGACCACGATCCGGCCGCTGGTCGGCGCCTCGAAACCCGCGACGAGGCGGAGGCACGTCGTCTTGCCGCAGCCCGAAGCCCCGACGATCGCGACGAACTCGCGGTCGGCTACGGTGAGATCGACCCGCTCAAGGGCCTTCACGGCACCGCCACCGAAGCTCTTGTCGACCTGCTCGAATCGGATGGAACTCATCGCGTCACCTCAGGCCTGTTCGAGATGCGAGCGGATGCGGATCTCGAGCAGCCGAAGGCACACGTCGATGATCACGCCGATCAAGCCGATGGCGACCATCCCGACCATCACGGTCGTGGTCGACACCGCACCCTGCGCCTGCACCATCATGTAGCCGACGCCCGTCGAGGCCACGATCAGCTCGGCGCCCACCAGGGATTGCCAGCCGAGCCCCGCGCTGATGCGCAGGCCCGCGACGATCGAGGGCAGTGCCGCCGGCAGCAGCACCTCGGTGATCGTCCTGTGGCCCGGCGTGCCGAGCATCGCGGCCGCCTCCATGAGGCGCGGATCCACGTAGCGGGCCCCGCGATAGGCGTTGATCAGGCAGGGTGGGAACGCGCCGGCGAAGATGATGAGGATCGGGCCGCCGACCCCGGTGCCGAACCACAGGGCCGCGAAGGGCACCCAGGCGATCGGCGCGATGAAGCGCAGCCCGTCGAAGATCGGCGTGACGATGTCGTCGAGGAGCCGCGACCAGCCCATCATCAGGCCGAGGGGGACGCCGACCGCGACAGCCAGCAGGTAACCGGCCAGGAAGCGCTGGAGGCTCGAGGCGACGTGCGCGAGAAGCGTGCCGCCCGCGAACGGCGTCGCCAGCAGGGTCGCGAACCGTTCGATCACGGCGACCGGTCCCGGCAGGAACAGGGACGACACGAGACCGGACCGGGAGAGCGCGGCCCAGAGGCCCAGGAACGTCATGGTGCCGATCGCCCCGAGGGCGAGACTGCGGCGCAGCGGCAGGGGCTGGCGATAGGCGATCATGCCGGCGCCCCGCGGGTCTCGGCCCACACGACGGCACGGCGCTCGGCGATCCCGAGGAGCGCGGTGCTGCCGGCACCGAGGATTCCGACAGCCGCCATGCCGACCAGGATCATCCCCGGATAGAGATCCTGCTGCGCAACGTTGAGGACGTAGCCGAGGCCCGCGAGCGAGCCGACCAGTTCGGCAGCGACGAGGGTGGTCCAGCTCGCCTGCAGCGCGAGGCGGAGGCCGGTGAAGATCATCGGCGCCGCTGCCGGTGCGAGCACCTCGAGAACGAAGCGCGGCCGCGGCGTGCCCAGCATCTGCGCCGCCTCGATGAGGTGCGGCGAGACGGAGCGCACGCCGGCATGGGTACTGATCACCGCCGGAGGCAACGCCGCGATGACGATCACCATCACCTTCGCTTCGTCGCCGAGACCGAGCCACAGAATGGCGAGCGGGATCCAGGCGAGCGGCGGGATCGGGCGCAGCAGCAGGAAGACGGGATTGATCAGAGCTTCGGCCGTCCGGCTCCAGCCCATCAGCAGGCCCAGGGGAACGCCGAAGGCCACCGAGACCACGAAGCCGAGCGCGACCAAGCGCAGCGAATGCAGGACGTGGGTGAAGAGCGTCGCGTCCGGATAGCCGCGAACGAGGGCCTGGACCGCCGCCGTCTCCACGTCGGCCGGTGCCGGGAAGCGCCCGGCCGAGATCAGGCCGAGCCCGGTGGTCGCGGCGTACCAGAGGACGGCGATGACGACGAGCGTCGCCAAGCCGACAAGCATGCGGCGGCTGAACTTCACGGCGTTTCCTCTCGCTGCGGCGGCCGTCTTGTCGCGCCTCGCCGCATGTGCATTCAATGAATGCGCTTTCATTGAGCGCGCACTCTGGTGCTTTGTCAATAAGTACACGCGTCGATCGTTCCGCCCCGGTCGAGACCTGGGCGGCCCACCGGGTCACCTCACTGCGGCGGTTGCGTTTTTTTGAATGCGCATTCATCACTCGATCTACCGGAGCGCGGATCGAGAGTGGCAGGCCGTGAAACGTCAGCAGCGCGCAACCTTGCGAGCGGTTGCCCATCGGGCCGGCGTCTCGCCGGCGACCGCTTCACGCGCGATGGCCGGCGCGTCGATCGTCCATCCTGACACGATCCGGCGTGTGCGCGCGGCTGCCGAGTCGCTGGGCTACCTGCCCGGCGGCCCGGCACAGGCCCTGGCGTCAGGCCGAACGCACACGATCGGAGCCATCATCCCGACGCTCGACCACTCGATTTTCGCGCGCGCCGTCCAGGCCCTGCAGACGACCTTGGCCCGGAACGGCTTTCAACTCCTGCTCGCCGCCCACGAATACGCGGCCACCGAGGAGGCTGCCCAAGTCCGATCCATGCTCGGGCGCGGCGTCGACGCCCTCATTCTGGTCGGCGCTGACCATCTGCCTGAAACGTGGGCTCTCATCACCGACGCGCCGATACCGGTGGTGCTGACGTGGTCTTTCGACGACCGGCTCGATTCGATCGGCTTCGACAACGCCCAGGCAGGCTATCTCGCAGCCCGGCATCTTCTCGCGATCGGGCATCGACGGTTCGGCATGGTTTCGGGTTTTACCCAGGCCAACGATCGTGCGCGTCTGCGCATCGCCGGGGTACGGCGGGCGCTTGAGGCAGAAGGGCTCGACCTTCCGAACGCCCGGATCTCGCAGCAGCCATTTTCCCTCGCCGGCGGAAGGGCCGGTCTCGCGCAACTCCTCGGGCTCGCCGAGCCCCCGACAGCCGTGGTGTGCGGCAACGATCTCCTTGCCGTCGGTGTCCTCCTTGAGGCTGAGCAACGTGGCCTCGTGGTCCCCCGCGACCTCTCGGTCGTCGGCATCGACAACCTTGAGATTGCCAGTCATATCTCGCCTTCCCTGACGACCGTTCACCTGCCGACGGCAGAGCTCGGGCGGGCGGTCGCCGAGCATCTGCTTGCCCGCTTGCGCGGCGAGCTCCGGAACAGCCGCACGGAGATGCCGATCGAGCTCATCGAGCGTCGCTCGTCCGGGCCACCGCCCATGTCCGGTGCTCAATCGGCCGCGGGGGACTAGGGCGTCGCCGGGGCGGCGGTGTCGCTCCACGTCAGATCTGATGACCGGTGCCGCCGAAGCGCTTCCGCGCGGAACCCGCTGCACGGACGGGAGATAGCAGTGCTCCGGAATGGCTGAGGATGTGACCACCGACTCGGGCCCGGCCTGGCGTCGGCTCGTCGCGGCAATGGCGCTCGGCACGGTCGGCGGCGTCGGCATGTGGTCGGTTGTCGTCGTGCTGCCCGCCGTTCAGGCCGAGTTCGGGGTTGATCGGGCGGCGGCCGCCCTGCCCTATACCCTGACTATGCTCGGCTTTGCGGTCGGCAGCCTCCTGATGGGTCGGCTGGCGGACCGCGTCGGGATCGTGCCCCCGTTGGTTGTCGGCACCGTCTGCCTCGCCCTCGGCTACGGGCTGAGCGCCCTCTCGACGAGCCTCTGGCAGTTCGCCGTCGTGCACGGCGTGCTCGTCGGAGCGCTCGGCAGCTCGGTCGCCTTCGGGCCACTGATGGCCGACGTCTCGCGCTGGTTCTGGCGGCGACGCGGGCTTGCCGTAGCGCTGTGCGCGTCCGGCAACTTCCTCGCCGGCACGCTCTGGCCGCCGATCGTCGAGCACGGCGTCCACGTTTACGGCTGGCGAACGACGCAGGCCGGCATCGGCCTGTTCTGCCTCGTAGCCATGCTGCCGCTCGCGCTGCTGATGCGCGGCCGGGCGCCCCCGGCATCGGCGACGAGCGCGGCCGGTCCCCGAGCCGCGATGGCGCTGTCCCCCACGGCGATCCAGGGCCTCCTCGTCGTGGCCGGCCTTGCGTGCTGCGTGGCGATGGCGATGCCGCAGGTCCACATCGTGGCCTACTGCAGCGATCTCGGGTACGGCGTTGCCCACGGCGCGCAGATGCTGTCGCTGATGTTCGCTTTCGGCATCGTCAGCCGGGTCGCGTCGGGCTTTGTCGCCGACCGGATCGGCGGTCTCGCGACGTTGCTGGCCGGTGCGCTGCTGCAGGCGGTGGCACTCGCGCTCTACCTCGCCTTCGATGGCCTGACCTCGCTCTACGTGATTTCGGCTCTGTTCGGCCTGTTTCAGGGCGGCATCGTGCCGGCCTACGCGATCATCGTGCGCGAGTACCTCCCGGCCGAGGAGGCCGGCGCGCGGATCGGTGCGGTGCTGATGGCGACACTGGCCGGCATGGCCCTCGGCGGCTGGCTTACCGGAGCGATCTTCGACGCCACCGGGTCCTACCACGCGGCGTTCATCAATGGATTGGCCTGGAACGCGATCAACGTGGCGATCGTCCTGTGGCTGATTCACTGCCGTCGACCGCGCACAGGTCTCGCCGCGATCTGAGCGGTCCGGACCGATGTTCCGGGGATCGCATCCCGTCAGGTCGGGAATCTCGTCGCTTGCCGATCCCGGCTCCGCGCTCGCACGCCACGCGTGCGCCGATGTCGGGATAGGGGTGCGGCTGACCCTGTCGCACGGGCCTCCGGCACGTCCGGCCGCAAGAACAGCCCACCGTGAGACACGCCCCGCTGCGGTGGGCGCGCCCGACCAGGAGGGCGGCGATTCCGCGCCCAAAGTGCGCGGACCTGTCTCCTCGGTCATCACCGCCGCGAAGACGGGCCGATCAGCGCATCGCCCCGCGCACGCGTGTAGAGGGCATCGAGACGGCGGGCGCGGTGAGCTTCGTCGCGCGTGACATCCGGCATGGGGGCTTGCCCGGCGCTACTGGGCCGTCCAGCCCCCGTCGATCGACAGATTCGCGCCGGTGATCTGGTCCGCCGCAGGCGAGCAAAGGAACACTGCGACGGCGGCGATCTGCTCAGGCGTGACGAAGTCCAGGGTCGGCTGCCGCGACGAGAGCAGGTCCCCGATCGCGGCCTCCCGTCCCAGGCCGCGCTCGGCCATGATGGCCTGGATCTGGGCCTCCAGGAGGGGCGTCAGGACGAAACCTGGCGAGATGCAGTTCACCGTGACCTTGTGCGGCGCGAGCTCGAGAGCCGCCGCCTTAGTCAAGCCAGCAACGCCGTGCTTGGCCGCGACGTAGGCCGACTTGAACGGTGAGGCAACGAGCGAATGCGCAGAGGCTGTGTTGATGATGCGGCCCCAGGCCCGGCGCCTCATGCCCGGGATCGCGGCGCGCATGGCATGGAAGACCGAGGACAGGTTCACCGCGAGGATCCGGTCCCACTGCTCCGTCGGGAACGCCTCGATGGGAGAGACGAACTGAACGCCGGCATTGTTCACCAAGATGTCGAGAGCGCCGAAATGGTCCTCGACCTGCTGCACCATTGCGGCGATCGCGCCGGGCACAGTCACGTCGGCCCCGGCGTAGTGAACTTCGACACCGCACTCGGCGGCGAGTGTGGCCCGCAACGCCGCGATATCGTCCGGCCTTCCGAACCCGTTCAGGACGATGTCCGCGCCGGCGCCGGCAAGCCCCCGGGCGAGGGCCAGGCCGATGCCGCTCGTCGATCCGGTGATGAGCGCGGTTCTGGACCTTAATGTCATGACGGGGCCCTGGCAGAACAGCATCCCTGGCCGATGAATCAGGACGCGGTGGATCGTTCCGAAGAGAAGGATGTCGTCATCTGCGCGTCGTTCGGCAGAGTGATTCCGAGATCGGCCAGCAGGGCGGCGTCGTCGTCCTGGCCGTTATTGGCGGTC
>CAXDNE010000263.1:0-10360 GCA_963990595.1 uncultured Methylobacterium sp. | reverse complement strand
TACACTATCCTCTTCGTCGGCAGCGTCAGATGTGTATAAGAGACAGCCGTTCCTCGTGCCCCTGGCCGTCCTGGCTGCGCTGACGCTGATCGCCGCCGTGGTCGGGACGCTGGCGGCTGCAGCGGCTTTGCGCTGGCCGGAGTGACCGTTGCTGTTGTCCGCTCTCCGCTGACGAAGCTTTGGAACGATAGCGCTACGTGGGACCGAAAGTTAATCCATCGGATTTTCTGCCAGTATCTTCAGCAGATAATCAAATTCTCCATCGATATCTTCGGTTCCTCTGAACGTCGATACCTCGACGTGGTTGTCGTCGAAGCATTCAATTTCGAGCCGCAATCCGTATAGCGTCGCATCAACCCTGATCGTATCTGGCCGATCCCTCGCGAGCCGGAAAGAGATTTTTGCCTCCTCCAAAACTCTCAGCACGTCGAAGATTGTATGCTTTTTCATGCGATTCCCTCGTCAGCAAGTCGATGCGTACGTGGCTGCCGATTTTTATCTCGCTTGGTGTTTTGCTTTTCGAATTGCGGCTGCCATTGACGCAACCGAACTGAGCGCCGTCACACGGACGCCGATTATTATTGGTCCGGTCCGCAGGCGGCCGTAACGGGTATGACAGCCTTCTGAAATGGAAATGCCGTGGGCTGCTAGTGGCGACCGAGCTTGGAACGGTCTGCTTCGGTGCGCTCGTTCTCCCAGAGCAGCTTCGCCAAAGTCATGTAATCGCCGGCCTGCAAGGCTTCCCCCACCGCAACCCAGCTCAGGAGGTAATCCGATATAGGCTCACCAGCGATCGCTTTTTGCTTCTCGTGTCGCTCCTTGAAGCTCGGGGTAATCAGATCCCAATGTTTCCTGGAAATCGCAAGTTCGCCGAGCGCTGCGTTTGTAAGGCACATCCAGATTTGGTCTTTACTGAAGCTATAACCCCGCATTTCTTGGGATAAGATAAATGTTAAAATTTTTTCGATTGTATCCAAGGATCTGAGAAGCGGAAGGACCTCAGTTTCAATTTGACCGACGAAATCGCCAGCGATGGTCGGGTCGTCCCAATCCCAGACACCCCCCTCGCCAGCTGGTTTGAACTGGCGTGACCGACCGATCATACCGATTGATCGACCATGGCCTCCAAAATCGAACTTATCCCCGCGAATATATAGCTCCGTGAGTCTCCATTCCAGAGTGAAGTATCGACGACTGGGTCGATCATAGATTCGAATCTGCCTAGCGATATGCCCAACGCCTTGGAGGCATAGAAACTTGCTTCCTGTAAAAGCAATATCGGGGTTTCGATCGATCAGAGGAGCACACAATGCTCGAATTTGTTGAGCTGATGTACGAGTTAATTTGGCCATTTCCTGGGCCTCACTTGTATCATGATGTACCGTACCACTTCGGGAAATTTGCGTTTTTCTGCCATGATGGAAGCGACGGCCTGTTTAGGCGTCCATCCCTCCCGTCCGGTTTTTGGATCGTAGATACACGCGGTGTCGATCTGAGGCCTTTCAAATACGTCGGATCTCTTGCTGCCAAGCAGTATCATCTTTCCTTTGCCGTCCAGGTCAGCTAATATTAGTTCTGCAACGAAACTTGGATCATGCATCTCGTTGATGATGCGCGCGATCTCAACATGGATCATGGTACCGAGCTGGGCCGCATTTGCATACCCACCTCGCGCTGTCACACGCGCAGTTACCTCGTCTACGATGGCCTGTACTTCCCCAGCCCTTGGACAAGCGTCATCTAATTGAGCTTGGCTGAGCCGGCCGATCCACATTGGCATACTCATCTGTGGATCGTCTCCAAACTTATATTCCTGCGCTGTAAGCCCCAAAACGGTGCCGTACCCATCCTCACGAGCGGAAAGATACGTCAGGAGCTGCAACCCAAGCTCGAAGGTTGCGATGACGGGGGCCGCGATCAGCGGTAGGGCGGGGGCCTGTTGAACGATCGGCTCAGCGACGAGACCGGTCGGCGTAAAGGTCGTCCGCGATAGGACATCGCCTGTTTTGCCGTCGCGAACCGTCTGCGTTTCCCCGGATGTCTCGAAGACCCGGCTTTCGCCGTCGGGCGCGATGACCGTATGCTGTTCGTCGAACGACTTTCGCCCCGCATGGACGCGGATCGACAGGACGCGCGTCCCATCCTCCAGCGTTGCGCTCTCCGTGAGCGGTGGCGGACCCTGGCGGGACGGCCCTCCGGGCCGATCCTCCTGCAGCGAGGCCCATTGAGTATTGATGGGAGCCGCCACCCACTCGCCGCCGTTCGGCTATCCCGCCGGCGCGCGCGGCTGCGTCTCCCAGTTCTTGACCTGGAGCTGCCGCTTCAGGCGGATCAGCTTGGTCTCCAGCGCGAGGCCGGCCAGAATGTGGCGCAGAACGATCGCTTCGCTATGTCTCTTGGACTCGTTCCGCATGGTAGCCCCGCCGCGCCAGACTGCGTTGCCGCGGCTCTGACGGAACAAAACAAGAACATAGGAAAAATGTCAAGATCTGAGACATGCTGCCCGATCGGGCCGCATCCGACTGTTCCGCGTTGACGCAGCACGCCCCGCTCACTATAGAGGCCGCTTCGCCGAGGGGCCGCGCTTCCGCGCGCGCTGCGTCTCGGCCATCGCCAGACAACCTGACGCGACGACCGATTTCCGGCCCAGCCCGGCCCGTCGGCATCGCCCGACGAAGAGAACGAGGATTCCATGGCCAACACCGCTTCGGCCAAGAAGATGACCCGCAAGATCGCCAAGCGCACGGCGATCAACCGCTCGCGCCGCTCGCGCATGCGCACCTTCGTCCGCAAGGTCGAGGAGGCGATCGCCTCCGGCAACCAGCAGGACGCGCTCGCCGCCCTGCGCGCCGCGGAGCCCGAGATGATGCGCGCCGCCCAGCACGGCATCGTTCACAAGAACAACGCCTCGCGGAAGGTCTCGCGGCTGGCGGCCCGGGTGAAGGCGCTCGCCGCCTGATCCCAGCCTCAAACCTGAGACGGTCTCAAGCCCGGCCTTCGCGCCGGGCTTTTTCGTGCCCGCTTTCCGGGCTGATGCCGCCCATACGGCGCCCTGCCGCCAACCGTTAACCCTATCCAAGAATCTGCGACATTGCAGAGTCTAGGAACGGCGTGTAGCTTAACAGAAACTGACGGTAACCAAGCAAAACAAAGCGATTTCGGGACTCGGGCGAATCGATCTGATTCGCCAAGACTCTAGCCCCTGCATCCAGCGCCGGCGGGAACACTTGCGAATGGGAATCCACGCCGTCCCCGCAAGTCCCACTGTTAAAGGAACTGTAGGTAATTGTTGATAGGCTCTCCCAATCGGCAAAAGTTCCTCGCGACGGGCTTGACTCCGTTTGAGGGACTCTGTCCCGCCAGTTCATGCGGGACGCTGTGGGCGTAAATCGTGCGTACGCGCGGCCTGCGGGACTCCGTGGGCAGCGTCGGGAGAGCCAGTGATGCGTGTCGACGGAACGGTGGCGAGCGACGATGAGGGCGGCCGCAACGGCGGCGGCACCATGGATTACGGGTCCGCCTGGGCGCGGGTGAAGCGCCGGCTCCGCGCGGAGCTCGGTGAGGACGTGTTCGCGAGCTGGTTCGCCCGCCTCGAGCTGGAGACGGTCGCGGGCGGCACGGCCCGGCTCACGGTCCCGACCCGCTTCCTCAAGAGCTGGATCGAGTCGCACTACCTCGACCGCGTGCTGAACACCTTCAAGGCGGAGGTCGAGGAGATCGCCCGGATCGAGGTCGGCGTGCGCGGCACCGGCGCCCCGGTCCGGCCGGTCGCCGCCGGAGTGGTCAAGCCGACCCCCGCCAGCGGGCCGCTCGCCCGCCTGCACGCGACCGGTGCGCCGGTGCCGGTCGCCGCGGTCGCGCCCGCGCCGGAGCCGCGCAGCGGGGACGCTGCCGGCGATCTCAGCGGCACGCCCCTCGACGCCAGGCTCACCTTCGCGAGCTTCGTCATCGGGCGTTCCAACGCCCTGGCGCACGCCGCCGCCGAGCGCGTCGCCAACCATCAGGGGGAGGGCGCTCTCTACAACCCGCTCTATCTCCATGCCGGTGTCGGCCTGGGCAAGACGCACCTGCTGCACGGAATCGGCCACGCCGCCCGCGAGGCCGGGCGCCGGGTCATCTACCTGACCGCCGACCGGTTCATGTACGGCTTCGTCAACGCCCTGAAGACGCAGTCGGCCCTCGCCTACAAGGAGCGCCTGCGCGGCATCGACCTCCTGATCCTCGACGACGTCCAGTTCATCCAGGGCAAGTCGATCCAGGCCGAGTTCGGCCACACGATCAACGCGCTCATCGATGCCGGCCGCCAGGTCGTGGTGGCCTCGGACCGGCCGCCGACCGAGCTGGAGGCGCTCGACGAGCGGGTCCGCTCGCGCCTGGGCGGCGGCCTCGTCGTCGAGATCACCGCCCTCGACGAGGCCCTGCGCGTCTCGATCCTGTCGGCGCGGCTGGCCGCGGTGCGGGCCGCGCATCCGGGCTTCGACGTTTCGCCGCAGGTGGCCGCCTACGTGGCCCGCGCCATCACGGCCAACGGGCGCGACCTCGAAGGCGCCGTGAACCGCCTCCTGGCGCATGCCACGCTCACCGGCACCGCCGTGACCATGGAGACCGCCGAGAGCGCCATCCGCGACCTCGTGAAGAACCGCGAGCCGAAGCGCATCAAGATCGAGGACATCCAGAAGCTGGTCGCCTCGCGCTACAACGTCTCCCGCTCGGATATCCTGTCGGAGCGCCGCACCGCCGCCGTGGTCAAGCCGCGCCAGATCGCCATGTACCTCTCGAAGGTGCTGACGCTGCGCTCGCTGCCGGAGATCGGCCGGCGATTCGGCGGCCGCGATCACACCACGGTGCTCCACGCCGTGCGCAAGATCGAGAAGCAGATCGGCGAAGATTCCGTGCTCGGCGATGAGGTCGAGCTCCTGAAGCGCATGCTTCAGGATTAGCTTTGCCGCTGAGACCGCTGGGGCCAATACTGCTTGAGTCCCAGCGCGCCTGACCGCACCACGCACCGGTGGCGGCGTCCGATCGTTCGGGACCGGCGCGCGTCCGAATCGAGCATTTCCGAATCGCCTGCGTCGTCACGCGCTCTCCGCCGGAACCGAGGGATTCGGGGCTGGCCGAGGGCGCGCGCGCCGTGGCAGACTGGCGCGAAACGAGACGGCCCTGTAAGGCCGCGTCGCCGACCGGCGAGGACCGACACCCCGGGGGAGTGCTGATGACGGACGCCTTCATCTACGACCACGTTCGCACGCCGCGCGGACGCGGCAAGGCGGATGGCTCCCTCCACGAGGTCACCGCGCTGCGCCTGGCCGAGACGGCTCTGCGCGCCCTCAAGGACCGCAACGGGCTCGATACCGGCCTCGTCGACGACGTCGTGCTGGGCTGCGTCGACCCGGTCGGCGAGGCCGGCGGCGACATCGCCCGCGCCGCGGCCCTCGTGGCCGATTACGGTGCCCACGTTCCGGGCGTGCAGATCAACCGGTTCTGCGCCTCCGGCCTCGACGCGGTGAACTTCGCCGCCGCGCAGGTCATGAGCGGCCAGCACGACATGGCGGTGGGCGGCGGCGTCGAATCGATGAGCCGCATCGGCATCGGCGCCTCGGGGGGCGCCTGGCCGGTGGATCCGGCGATCGCCATCAAGTCCTACTTCATGCCGCAGGGCGTCTCGGCCGACCTCATCGCCACCAAATACGGCTTCACCCGCGACGATTGCGACGCCTATGCGGTCCGCTCGCAGGAGCGCTCGGCCAAGTCCTGGGCGGACGGGCTGTTCCAGCGCTCCGTGGTTCCGGTTCGGGACATCAACGGCATCACGCTGCTCGACCGGGACGAGCACATGCGCCCGGGCACTGACATGCAGTCGCTGGCGTCGCTGAAGCCGTCCTTCGTGCAGATGGGGCAGATGGGCGGCTTCGATGCCGTCGCCACCGACGCGCATCCGGACGTGGAGGCGGTGGAGCATGTCCACCATGCCGGGAATTCATCCGGGATCGTCGACGGGGCGGCGGCCGTGCTGATCGGCTCCAAGGCGGCCGGCGAGGCCGCGGGGCTGCGCCCGCGCGCCCGGATCCGAGCCTTCGCCAATATCGGCTCGGACCCGGCCCTGATGCTCACCGGGCCGGTAGACGTCACCCGCAAGGTCCTGGCGAAGGCCGGGATGAGCCTGTCGGACATCGACCTGTTCGAGGTCAACGAGGCTTTCGCGGCCGTCGTCCTGCGCTTCTGCCAAGCGTTCGACCTGGATCCGGAGGCGGTCAACGTCAACGGCGGCGCCATCGCCCTCGGCCATCCGCTCGGTGCCACGGGT
This sequence comes from uncultured Methylobacterium sp., assembly GCA_963990595.1. Taxonomy (GTDB): domain Bacteria; phylum Pseudomonadota; class Alphaproteobacteria; order Rhizobiales; family Beijerinckiaceae; genus Methylobacterium. The sequence continues at coordinate 4,056 of CAXDNE010000263.1, read as the reverse complement.
GCGATGATCCTCGGGACGGCTCTCGACGAATTGGAGCGCACCGGCAAGGAGCGGGCGCTCGTCACGCTCTGCATCGGCGCCGGCATGGGCACCGCCACGATCATCGAGCGGGTCTGACATCACCCGTATGCGGGCGCGGCGCGCCGCCGCTCCCCAAAGTCCGGGAACGCTGCTAGAGGCGCGGGCGACGATCGGCCCGCGCCCGGGCCGGACGATAAGATAACGGGAGACAAGCCCTTGAACCGCCTGATCGCGACGCTCTGCTTCGGCGTCACCCTGAGCCTGCCGCTCGCCGCCCGCGCCGATGAGGCCGCGGACCGCGTCGCCGCGGCGACGTCGCTCGTCAACAAGACCCTGATCAAGAACCTCCAAACGGGCTTCAACGTCGCCCTGGAGAAGACCGTCGCGCCGATGCAGGAAGCCCGCGCCGAGTCCGTGCGCAAGGAACTCATGGCCGAGTTCGAGAAGCAGCGCGGCCTCATGATCGAGGGACTGTCGAAGGAATATGCCGAGAAGTTCAGCCTTGCCGAGCTGAAGCATCTCGATGAGATCTACTCCGATCCGACTTACCTCAAGTTCCAGACCATGAACGCCGATCCGAACTCCTCGGTGACGGCGATCTCGCAGAATTCGGTCACCAAGCTGCTGAACATGCTGGCCGTGGCCTCGGCGACCGACAATGGGCCGAAGACCGGCGCGCCGCCGGCGCCGCCCGCGGCGGCGCCGGTCCCGGCTCCGAAGTAAGCCGATATGGCGGCCCCGCGCGTCCGGCCGGCCTCAGGCCGCGCGCGTGGCCGTCATCGGCGTGAAGCCCGCGACTTGGGGCAGTTCTTCAAGCCGCGGCTTGGCGAAGTGGTAGCCCTGCACGAGCACGATCCCGAGACCGCGCAGGGCGTCGAGTTCCGCTGCGGTCTCGACGCCTTCGGCCAGAACCGTGACGCCGAGGGCCCGCGCGATGGCGACGACGCCCGACACGATCGCGTGGCGCCCGGAATCGGTGTCGATCCCGCGCAAGAGATCCATGTCGATCTTGATCAGGTCGGGGCGGAAATTGGCCAGCAGGCTGAGGCCGGCGAAGCCGGCCCCGAAATCGTCGAGCGCGGTCAGGAAGCCCTGCTTCCGATAGGCGGCGACGATGCCCTTCACGTGCTCGGTATCCCGGAATCGCTCCTGCTCGGTGAACTCGAACATGATCCGCCGATGCGCGAAATCGACGCGGCGCGCGGCTTCGAGAGACGCGCGAATGCAGGCATTCGGCTCGTAGACCGCGTTCGGCATGAAGTTGATCGACAGCCGCGTGTCGCTGTCGCGGGGAAACAGGCGTCCCGCGAGTTCGATGGCCTTCACCCGGGCGGCTTGGTCGAACTGGTATCGCGTCTCGTCGGTCACCCGGTCGAGGATCGCGTGTGCCGGCTCGCCGTTGGGGCCGCGCACGAGCGCCTCGTACGCCCAGACGGATCCCGTGCCGATGTCGAGGATCGGCTGGAAGGCCATCGTGAAATCGAAGTCGAGATTGCTGCCGGCGCGGCAGGCGCGGCAGCCGATGGTCTTCGTCATAAGTGGCTTCCGTCGGTGCCCCCCGACCGGCGGATCATGCGCCCTCGCGCTCAACGCAACCTTAATGCAAGCTCGCCGGTGAATCGTCGGCGCAATTCTGGGAGGACGGCATCATGACGCTGACCGATTTCCGCTTCGAGACCGATCCCGACGGCGTCGCTCTGGCGACCTGGGACATGCCCGGCCGGTCCATGAACGTGATCACCGAAGGCGTGATGGATCAGCTCGAGCAGATCATCGAGCAGGTGGCGTCCGATCCCGCGATCAAGGGCTGCGTCATCACCACCGGGAAGGAGAACTTCTCCGGCGGCGCCGACCTGACCATGCTCCAGGGGCTCGGCCGGGCCTACGAGCAGCTCAAGGCCGAGCAGGGCGAGGAGGTGGCGATGCGCCACTTCTTCGAGGCCTCCCGGCGCCTGTCGCTGCTGTTCCGGCGGCTCGAGACCTGTGGCAAGCCGTTCGCGGCGGCGATCCAGGGTCTGTGCCTGGGCGGTGCGTTCGAGCTGGCCCTGTCCTGCCACCACCGGGTCGCCTCCGACGATGCGAAGACGCGGGTCGGCCTGCCTGAGATCAAGGTTGGCCTGTTCCCGGGCGGCGGCGGCACGCAGCGGGTCGCCCGGCTGATGCAGACCGGCGACGCGCTCCAGATGCTGTTCAAGGGCGAGCAGATCCGCGCGCCCATGGCCAAGGGCATGGGGCTGATCCACGCGGTGGCGCCGCAGGCCGAGATCGTCGAGCGCGCCAAGGCCTGGATCCGCGAGGGCGGCTCGGCGGTGGCCCCCTGGGACGCGCCGAAGTTCAAGGCACCCTCCGGCAAGGTCTACTCGCCCGCCGGCATGATGATCTGGCCGCCGGCCAACGCCATCTACCGCCGCGAGACCCACGACAATTATCCGGCCGCCAAGGCGATCCTGGCCTCCGTGTACGAGGGCCTGCAACTGCCGATGGACCTCGCCCTGCGGGTCGAGAGCCGGTACTTCGCCCACATCCTGCGCTCGACCGAAGCGGCGGCGATGATCCGGACGCTGTTCATCTCGATGGGCGAGCTGAACAAGGGGGCCCGCCGTCCGAAGGACGTTCCGGCGACCAGCCTGCGCCGGGTCGGCGTGATCGGCGCTGGGTTCATGGGCGCGGGTGTCGCCTACGTCACGGCGCAGGCCGGACTCGAGGTGGTTCTCATCGACCAGTCGACCGAGGCTGCCGAGAAGGGCAAGGCTTACGCCCACACGCTCATCACCGGCCAGATCAACAAGGGCCGCGCCAAGACCGCCGACCGGGACGCCCTCCTGACCCGCATCACCGCCACGGCGGATTACGGGGCGCTCGCCGAATGCGACCTCGTGATCGAGGCCGTCTTCGAGGATCCGAAGGTGAAGGCCGAGGTGATCCGGAAGGTCGAGGCGGTGATCCGCCCCGACGCGATCTTCGCGTCGAACACCTCGACGCTGCCGATCACCGGCCTCGCCAAGACCTCGCAGCGGCCGGCGCAGTTCGTCGGAGTCCATTTCTTCTCGCCCGTCGAGAAGATGATGCTCGTGGAGATCATCAAGGGGCAGGAGACCGGCGACGCGGCGCTGGCCACGGCCCTCGACTACGTGCGGCTGATCAAGAAGACCCCGATCGTCGTCAACGACGCCCGTGGCTTCTTCGCCAACCGCTGCGTCGGCGCCTACATCCTCGAAGGGCACAAGATGCTCGCCGAGGGCGTGCCGCCCGCGATGATCGAGAGCGCCGGCCGCCAGGCCGGGATGCCCGTGGGGCCGCTATCGCTGAACGACGAGGTCGCCCTCGACCTCGTGCTCAAGATCGCCAAGGCCACGGAGGCTCAGGTGGGGGAGGGCGCCGTCGACCCGGCGCAGAAGGCGATCCTGTCCGAGATGGTCGAGCATCAGGGGCGGTTCGGCCGGAAGAACCGCAAGGGCTTCTACGATTACCCCGAGGGCGCCCCGAAGCGTCTCTGGCCGGGCCTGAAGGACCTGCAGCCGCATCGCCTCGATCCCGACGCCGTCGATTTCACCGAGCTGAAGCAGCGGCTCCTGGTGGTGCAGGCGCTGGAGGCCGCCCGCACGGTCGGCGAGGGCGTGGTCACCGACCCGCGCGAGGCCGATGTCGGCTCGATCCTCGGTTTCGGGTTCGCGCCGTTCACCGGGGGCGCCCTGTCCTACATCGACTTCATGGGCGCGGCGGCCTTCGTGGATCTCGCGCGCAGGCTGGAGGTGAGGCACGGCCCCCGGTTCCGGGTGCCCGACACCCTCGCCGCGATGGCTGAACGCGGGGGCACCTTCTACGCGGATGCCGAGAAGCGCGCGGCCTGAGGCCGGAGTGCGGGGCGCCCCGTCGGGGCGTCCGGCGCGCGGTGCTGGCGCGGCACCGCGGCGGCGAAGGCGTCGCCGACCCGGGCCCGCGTCCGGCCGACGGTCGGTGGCGTGCTCTCAGGCAGCCCCGGCGACCGGAAGCTTGGCTCCGAGAATACGCGCGAGCTGAACGAGATCGGACGCG